>DAIDIY010000001.1 GCA_027451625.1 Candidatus Daviesbacteria bacterium
ATTAATAAAAAATGCTACTACTTAGCAGACCCAATCGATACTAATTATTACTCTCCTAAGATAAGGAAAAATTCTAAAAGAGTTACGATAGGTTGGATTGGATCGTTTTTTAATTACTCTAATTTTGGAAAAATATCCCCGATACTAAAAAGGTTAAAAAAATCTTATCCTTTTATCGAAGTTTTGATAATTGGAGACAAATCTGCAAAAAAAATTTTACCTTGGTTTAAGATTGTACAATGGGAATTAAATTCGCATCTTCAGAGATTACAGGATTTTGATATTGGCATTTTACCTATTGATAATAATGATTTAACTAAAGGAAAATTTCTATTTAAACTTTTACAGTACCAATCTCTATCAATTCCTTTTGTATGTGATTTTTCTCCTGAGGTTAAAAAGTTTAATCATGATACTGGATTTATATGTAATAGTTTAGAAGATTGGGATAAATACTTAAGATTATTAATTACTAACCCGAGTCTAAGAAAAAAAATGGGTAAGAAAGGTCGTATATTTGTAAAAAAATACGATTATTCCTACTATATTCCGCTTTTTTCTAAGATTATTTTTAATAGAAATATAGAGTATAAATAAAGAATGTATAGACAAGTATAATTATCCGGATAAAGATATCATGGATTAAAAAAATTATTTAATCTACCTGAAATCATATAAAAAAACCCATCAGAAGCCCCTTTTAAAATCGACTTTACGAATCTGAGCTTAGTTTCTTGAGGAATCTTAAGAGACTGATAAATATAATATATTACATAAAGGGGAGAAAAAAATAACAAAAAAAGAGTTTTATCTTTAGTGTTACTATAACGCTTGACAATAATATACCTATTTCTAATCAGATAATATAACCGTTCAGGACTTCCTCCCATTACTCTAGAATTCATTCTTATAAAATCAACTAAAGGAGATTTATGATAAACTTTGAGCTGAGAGCTGTGCATAACCTTAAGCCCCACTTTTCTCACTCTTTCTGCAAAATCTGCTTCTGAAAATGTCTGTATTATTTCATTATCAAATCCATCAATTTTTTTGATAATTGAATGTCTAGTAAAAAAGGCATTCGGGGTATCAAAAGTATCTATTAAGCAACCAGACTCCTTAATATCTATCTTATTTAACAAAGGAGATATAACTCTGCCGCTATATTTGTAAAACTTGTTAAATCCTACTAATATCCTTTTTCTATCGCTAAAATAAAAAGTTCTACATCCTAAAATGCCTATATTCTTATTTTTTTCTAAAATATTAATGGATTTGATAAAAAACTGTTTATCTAATATTTCATTGTCGTCATCAATGAAAAAGAGGTACTCACCTTGAGATTTTTTCCAAGCTTTATTTCTAGATTTTACTAGAAATAGCCTTCGGTTATTTCTAAACCATTTTATCTTAGGAAATTTTACAATTTCATCTTTATAATTTTCTACAGAATGATCATCTAGAACAATAATTTCATATGTAAAATTAAATCTGCATTTCAGAATACTTTGCACTAAAGCCTCAAGCATTTGTTTTCTATTATATGTATTAATAATTATTGAGAGTTTAATTTTATTCATTTTTTCCTAAAAATAGAAAAGAGACAGATATTCCTCCTAATCCGACTATATACTCACAAGTTTTTAAATAAATTAATCCTAAACCCACCAAAGGATCTCTAAACAACAACTTAATATTTTTCAAAAAAAAATAATAACGAAAGAAAGGATTAATTTGTTTATTTGTTAACCATCCTTCTTTAGTTCCTTCAATATACCTTCCAATATAAAGTGAATAATAGAACTTTTTTTTTATTATTTTAAAAAAACCTATTTCTCCCTCGTTATGTCTAATAGATAAATCGATACGTCCCAATTTTGCATATGGCTTCAGTTTTTGCATCAAATTCCAATCTTCTCCGCTGATAAGATTCGTATTATACCCTCTTACTTTAAAAAATAATTCTTTTCTAATAAAACGAGGAGCTTCAATCCAATCAGTATTTTTGTATAATTCTTTTTCAAGTCTTAAACACTGTGACCAAAATCCTTTTCCGATAGATACCTCCGGAATTATCAGGCAATCAATATTCTCTATAATCTTTTTTATACATTTATTGACAAAATTAGCAGGAATACTCATATCTGAATCTAAAAACAATAAATAATCTCCTTTTGCCTTAGAAGCTCCGAAATTGCGCTGCGCTGAACGTTCAGTACCATGACAAAATATTTTAGTCTTATATGTTTTGGCTATCTCCAAAGTTCTATCTAAACTTTGATTATCTACAATAATAATTTCAATACCTCTATAGGTTTGATTTTTAATACTCTGAAGACAAGTTCTTAATGATCTCTCTGAATTTCTTGTCGGAATAATAATTGATACAATATTTGTCATATATTCTCCAAAAATATTAAACTTTTCTTAATCGATTCACTCCACTTAAATCTATTACTAAACCTTTTTGCATTGGTTGATAAAAATTTATACCTTTTTTTATCATTAAAAAGATCTACAATATCATGTGCCAAATGATATGGAGTATTATTAGAAGTTATTAATCCAGTTACGTTAGGTAAAATTGAATCTCGAAGTCCACAAACATTATATCCGACAGTAGGAGTTCCCACTGATGCTGCTTCTATCACATTTAAACCCCATCCCTCTTTAGCGGATGGATGGATTAAAATATGGGCTTTTTTTAATAGTTGGTATTTTTTATGAGTACTAACATATCCCCAAAAGACTATTTTCCCTTTTTTAATTTTTTTTGTTTCTTCTTTAATCTTTTTTTCTATTCTCATATCCCCCTTACCCACTATCCATAAAGTAGATCTAGAATCTAACAAGCTAATAATAGAAAATGATTTTAGAGCATCAAGTATTCCCTTATCATAGCTTTGAGTTCCTAAATAAATAACAGTTAGCATTTTATTCCTTTTTACAGGAATCTTATCTCCTCTATTAAACCCATTATTAATAATCGTAATCTTACTCTGAGAGATTCCTAATTTTACAAGATCATTCCTCGTCGATTCAGAAACAGTAATAAATGGTATAGAAAGATAGAAATGATATATCAAAGGCTCAAGTAAAATTCCTATCAAATTTAATATCTTATTTAGAGGATAAGGCCAAGGATTAAATTTCCAGACTTCCAGTGCAACTTCATGAATAAATGCTATTTTTTTCTCTTTGACATAAAAAGGAGTAAAAAAAGGAATACCGTGAAAGTGATCTAAAACTATATCAAAACTTTGATGTCTCATAAACTTATACCAAATAACTGCCCATAATTTGACAGTTAAATACTGACCTCCATATCTAATAATCTCAACACCGTCAATCATTTCATGACGTGGAGCTTGAGGATAAAGTGAAGTAAATAGAGTCACACGATGTCCTTTTTTTACCCATTCTTTAGCATAATTATGAGTAACAATCTCAGCGCCTCCTGATTCTGGATGTTTTGGTCCCCGCCATGAGAATACTAAAATATTCATAATACTTATTAACCTATATTTACTTTAAAATTCAACTCTGGATCATACCTCCATCTTCTTTTATTCCCGTTACGATAATAATTCAAAATTTTTAATCTATAAAATACAGCTAACGTATCCACTAGCATAGATCCACAATACTTCATAAATTCTCTACTCGTCAGGACTGACGCTCCTCCAAAGTCTAACGTAACTTCCACTGGTGCTTCATAAATTTTTCTGAATCCTAAAGAATAAGCTACAGCCAACATTTCAATATCAAATGCATACGTCTTCACAAGCAAACGCGGTAAAATCTTTTTCAGTACTTTCCTATTAAACAATTTTAATCCAACCTGAGTATCTTTCACTTTAAGACCAAATAAGACCCAGACTAAAAACTGATAACCCATAGACATTATTCTTCTTAACAGAGGATAAGACACTTTTGATACTGGATGTCTTTTAGAACCGATGATGATATCTGCCTGATACCATTCAAAATGTTCTAGAAGCATTGATATTCCATTCGGATTTACATCCATTCCTGCATCGATAAAAGCGACAATATCTCCAATACTTTCGGCCATACCAAAACGAATAGCATGACCTTTTCCTTTATTAGTTCGGTAACCTAATACTTTAATATCTACTCTATTCCTAGCAAATTGCTTAGCTAGAAAATAAGTATTATCTACCATTCCATCCACCACACAAATTATCTCTGTTTTGTATCTTAATTTACTAAGTACTTGTGCTATCCGCGACAGGTCTTTCACTATTGTTTTTTCCTGTCGATAAGCGGGGATTATCACTGATAATAGATTAGATGATTTTTCTTTTATATTTTTTGTTTTTACCATATAATCATTAACTAAAGATATTATGCTTAAAAAATCACAAATAGCAATTATTGGTTTAGGACATGTCGGAAAAACTATTAAAACACTCTTTCCAGATTCTTTGATTTACGACCCAGCATACCCTGATTTGAGTTCTACTAAACAACAAATTAATGATCAATGCGAACTTGCAATAATCTCAGTTTGGACAGGGAGTAACAAAGATGGTAGCTGCGATATCTCAATTGTTGAAGAATCTGTTGGTTGGCTTAATACTCCACTAATTTTAATAAAATCGACGATAGCTCCTGGAACAACTGACTATTTAAAGAAAAAATACAAGAAAGCCATTTGCTTTAGCCCAGAATATTATGGAGAATCTTCATATTTTACTCCAAATGAATGGAAAGCTAAGGAATGGCCTTTTGTAATTGTTGGCGGTGATGAAATCCCTACTAATAAAATTTTTGATATATTCTTAAGTATTTTAGGACCATTAAAAAAATATTATAGCTGTACAGCCTTAGAAGCAGAATTAATAAAGTATATGGAGAATACTTGGGGAGGAATGAAAGTTGTATTCTTTAATGAAATGTATGAGATTGTAAAAAAAGCAGGCGTAAACTGGTATAAGGTTTGGGAAGGATGGGCTTTAGATCCAAGAGTAGAAAAAATGCATAGTGCCGTTTTTTCAACTAATAGAGGTTTCTCTGGAAAATGTTTACCAAAAGACATTCTGGCTTTGATTAGATATGCTGAATCGCTAGGGTATGATCCAAAATTGATTAAACAAATAATAAAGAGTAATAAATATTTTACAAGTGAGAATAAGTTAGCATATAAAATTTCTAAGAAGCAAAAGGGTAGACTTAAATAATCGCTTTTACTTTCGTTCCCACAATTTATAAGTAAAAGGCTTATTCTCGTAATCCAAATTCGCCGAGATAGTCGCTACTTTTACCAGTTTGAATTTTTCTAAAATAAATTGATTCTTTATTTTACCTGGATGGTCAAAGAGTAATCCCCAATCACCTGACAATGGATGATCCTGATTGTCTTTTTGATAATCAGTCAGAAATATGTAATTTATTTTAATCTTTTTATTCAATAATTGAAAAGTTTGAAAATTTTGTGGAATAAGGACTGTTTTCCTATCTCCGTACCAAGAACCCCAAGTATCTAAATTAGTTACAGTAATTGAGCTACTAGGTGTTATTTTTCCAATCTTTAGCCCTAATAAACTCTGTGCATAAGGCTCTCTTAAATTATATATTCTACTCGTAAATCTTGTATCAATAAATGAACTTCCTATAAAAGGGAGAATAAAATATAACAAAACTAACACTAACAGAAGATAATTTTGTATGACGGGAGAAATCTCCAGGTGATTTATTATTAAAAATATTAAATCTACAGTTAAAATAATCATGAAAGGAAGAACTGGAAGTATATATCTATTTTCAGGTGAAGTTGCAGAAGAAAGTAATAATAATATAAAAATAAACCCAATAGCTATTCTGAAAACTCGCGTTTTTGATTTTTCTTTAATTAATAAATAAATATTTGAAAAAGTATATCCAATACTTATTAAAGGAGATGCTCTTTTTGGTAGTGTGCCAGGAGAAATAAAAATTTCTTTATAAAAATTATAAATATTATAAATTATCTTTACTAGAAAATCCTTCAAATGATCTATTAGGAATAAAAGATTAAAACTGCTTATATCATGTGATCTTTCTAAACTGTCTCCAGGAAATTTATTCGTCTGTTGAAAAGCTAAATAAGTAGGTATACTAAACTTATAAAACCCAAATAGTAGTCCAAACTTATAAAGAATGAAAATTACCAATACTCCAAAGCTAAAATATACTCTATTTAAAGGTCTATCAGTCTGTATGAAAGCCCATAAAATAAAGGGGATAAAAAGCACTTCTGATTGAAGTTTCGTAAACATAATAGCTCCTAACACAATTCCGGCCAAACAAAAGCTCCAATTCTTATTTTTAACAATTAAATAAACGAATAAGACAAGTTCCGCTATAAATAACGGCTCAGAAGCTCCATCTTTTGCATAATCAAGAATTTGAGGGGAGAATAAAAAAATTAAGGCTGAAAATAATCCAACTCTTTTTGAGAATATCTCCTTACCTAAAAGATATATAAGAGGCGCTGTTAATATATAAAACAATCCAGATTCCAATATGACTGATAAATCTTTCGTTCCTAATAGATAAAAAAACAGAGAGATAAAGTAAATATGCATTGGAGGCAAGTTAACATTCCATCCGATCTTATTTGGGGCATTCTTGGGGAAAAAAGCAAAATCTGTAGTATATCTATTAAAATTCAAGACATTTCTAGATACATCAGAATAGCGTCCGGCATCAACAAAATATAACTGTAAATTTGCAGTTCTTAATAATATAAAAAAAATACACAAACCTATAATTACAAGAAAAAAACAAACTACCAAATCGTTTAAAAAAATGTTTAATATTTGTTTTTCAGTTCTCATATTTATTTATACATCTTCTAAGATTTATTTGTCTGTTTGGTAAAAATAAATTATTAAATGTTTTATCCTCTAAATAGCAACCTTTTATAATTTTGGATATATTTATCACATTCTTTTCAAATCGATCAACATTCATATCGGAAGCGGCTGTATTATAAATAATAGCTCGAGGCGGATGATTTATCAAACTAATTCGATACTCTTTCATTTGCCAATCTTGAGAAACAATATTTGGTAGAAAAAATCTGGTACATGGTTTTCTATCAGCATATAAATAAATATCTCCTGATCCCCAACCGTATACATTTAAAATACAGGAATTAATACCTGTTTTATTATCTAAATATTCTTCTAAACTTAAATTATGATATCTTTCTGCTGTAAAAAATTGACTCAAAAAATACGATGGGGAAAGAGTATCCAACTTATAACTCTTAATATATGCGGATTTTGGTAATACTACAATAAGCGATGGAATAAAAATTAAAAGAAAAAAAAGATTGGTTCTAAATATAGGAAACCCATATCTCAAATTTTCAATAATCAAGCTAATAATAATTCCAAAAAGAAAGTATAAGGGTAATACCACTTGAATTAAATAATGAGAACCAAAATTATCTGCTTCAGTAAATCCAATAAATGATCCTATCACATAACAGATAATTGTTAGTCTATATAAACTTCTTTCTGTAAAATTTATGTTTATATTTAAATTATATATATTTTTCTTAGAAGAAATTTTTAAATTTCTAGTTTTTGATAAAACCGAGAAAAATATAGCTATTAGAATAAATATTAAAAAAAGATTTACAAATTGAAAATATATAATAATATCTTGGGCCGTTTGTATAGTTGCTAAGTAATTATTAACTAATCTTTCGATATCAAAAACTCCAAATGCATTCGCTTTGTATTCTAGTACTTGCCAATAAGCGTTGCTAGCATGAAGAAGAATAAGATATATGTATATTAGGGCAAAACCGCTAATAAAACCAACTATAGTTGAGATAATTGAGATAATAGCCTTTTTTTTAAAAAAAGAGTAGTAAATAAAAAAAGGTATAATACTAAATATAGTGAAGCTAAATGGATCTTTCATCTGTCCAGACATAAAGAAGAGGAATACTGAAAAGAATAACTTATACTGAATGGAGCTTACATAAAAAAGGACCATCAGTCCAAGCACAGAAAACATCAATCCAATAAGTTCAGACGGTAGAAAAATAGTAAATAAATATGGTGAAAATAATACCGCAAGGCTCAAAAAGGTTATTAATAAGACATAGTTATGAAATAGAACTCTTCTATAAATTAATACCGTTGAGAGTCCAATAGCTAGAAGTAATAATATCTGCAAGACTTTAAATCCCAATATCGAAAGACCGAAAATCTCAGTCCAAATACCAAGAAAAATATATAAACCCGGCGGATCTATATCCCAAATATTCTTATATGGAGATCCTAATCCTTTAAAAGGTGCAACCGCCATTAAAACATGCGAGGCAGTGTCTCCATCTACCATAGTTAGATTAGCACTATGAAGAGTATTGAGTCCTATTAAAATACAAACTAATATCCCTGCTATTAAAAAAGTATTATCACGGTAAATGTTTTTAATATAATTCAGCATATAATAACAGATGACCTATTTATTAATTGGAAACAAAATTGATAGCATTAACAAATTGGCGAGCTGCTAACTCAGGAGAAAAATTTTTAATTATCTTTTTCGATTCTCCCGACATCTTTTTGATTAAAGTATCATCTTTTATAATTTTATAGATAGAATCTTTTAAAGCTTTGCTATCTGCACTAGGAACAATAAATCCATTATATCCTGGTTTTACGAGGTCTACAGAAGAACCAACCTTATCTGTTGTAACAATAGGCAATCCTACAGCCATTGCTTCATTAATCACTAACCCCCAGGTTTCTTCCAGTGAAGGAAGGATAAAGAGTGTTGCTAATGAATATATTTTAGCCATATCTTTGGGCTCAACATGATTGATAAAAAAGACATCATTAATGTTTTGATTATCAATTCTCTTTTCTAAATCTTCTTTCAAAGAACCATATCCAACTAAAAGTAATGAAACATCATTAAACTTTTTTTTAACCTCCTGATATGCATCAACTAAATAATCAACTCCTTTCCGCTTAATAAATTGCCCGACATATAAAATTACATTATTTGTCTTGAGACCAATTCTCTTACGAAGTTTTTCTTTCTCTCCTTTTGTAACATGACCAATTTGGTTAAAAAAGGAGGTATTAACAGTGCTATAAGCTACAAAAATTTTAGACTCTGAGGCTCCTAATAACTTTAAATATTCTTTAGACCTTGTTCCAACAGCGATACATGCATCAGAATACTTAACAATTGTTCTCACAAGAGGCAGGGTAACACTTCTTCTCCAGCTCTTTTCATTCTCAGTACTTTCTGACCAAATAATAAATTTTTTTCTAAAAACTTTACATAAGAAAAAAGCTGCTTGACTAGAAAAATCAAGCCAACCTGCTGAGATTACTACATCAGGCATATTTTTAATAAAATCGAACGGATAAGTATAATTTATTAAATAAGTAAATAAATCTTTACCTTGAAAATTAAACTCGATTTTTGGCAAAACTCTATACTTAAAACCAAGGTTATTCTCAACTATTTTCCATCGACGATTCTTTGCACTTTTGGACATAAAAAGTACTGTTAAATTTACATTCGGATCCAATGATATCTTTTTAAATAGAGGATACCTATAAGGAGTCATAATATTATGAAGAATCGTGACTTTTATTTTTTTAGACATTAGAAATCTTCCTAGCTTTTATAATGATATTTCCTCCAAGTAAAGATGGCCAGAGATTTCTTACTTTAGGAAAGATTCCTGTAGACCCTTTATATATTATTTCAAGACCATTCTCTTTTAGTAAATTCTCTAGAGCAAAAAAAGTAAAATAATGAAGATGTCCACCATCCCATCCTTCTTCGTAAGCTGTTATAGGTAATTTACCAAACAAGACTGTAATCCTTCGAGGTAACCAAACTAAATTTGGAACTTCTATAATAGCAACTCCGCCTTTTTTCAAAATTCTATTGAATTCTTTTACTACAAAATAGGGATTAAAAATATGTTCGAGAACAGCTATACATGTGATTGTATTGAAATACTCATCGTCAAAGGGAAGTTTATGGTCTAAATCAGCACATACTAAACTTACATTCTTTAAATCACTTGTCTCATATTTTATAGTCTTCTCTGCTCTTTTGACAACGACATTAGCAACATCTAATCCGTAGAACTCCTTATACAGCTTTGCTTTTTTCGCATTTGCTAAAAGCATACCATCCCCACACCCAACATCTAATATCCTTTTTCCTGAATCTAACAATAAGAATGTTTCTGTTATTCTGTGGAGCTCAAATTTACGCAGATAAATAAACAATCGACCTAATATTCCCTCCGGTTTCTGCCCTTCTCTTCCTTCTGCATACATTTTTTCATAAAATATTTTGTTAGGACTTGCCATATAGTTGATTATATATATGAATAACTTTTAAAGCCATATTCT
>DAIDIY010000002.1 GCA_027451625.1 Candidatus Daviesbacteria bacterium
AAGAATTATATTTAATGGAATAGCTTATTTGAGGCTTAGAAAAGGTAAAAAACAAATTGAAAAAATAATTCAGTGGCATTTTATTCAGGATATTTTAGGATGGATAGTTTTATTAGTAGTTAGCCTGCTAATAATTTTGGGTAATTATAGATTTTTGGATCCACTTTTATCTTTAGGAATTGTTGGCTTTATATTATTAAATGTTTTTAAGAGTTTAAAAAAAACAATAATGCTTTTTTTACAAGCAGTTCCAGAAGGAATAGATATATCGGGTTTGGAATTTCAATTTAAAAATATTCCATCGGTCCAAGAAGTACATGACACACATCTATGGTCGCTTGATGGAGATAGCCATGTTTTGACTAGTCATATTACAGTAGCTAAAGAAACAATAAAGAGCAGAGTTAACGATATAAAGTGTAATATAAAAGAGATTTTAAATAGGAGTAACATTCACCATGCAACTATTGAGATTGAATATGAAGGTGAAAAATGTGATTTAGCTAATTGCTGAAGCCTGGATAATTGTATTTATATATTCTTAATAAAGGAACCTAAAAAGTTGAATTATCAGATTATTTTAGACTCTCAATGATTGACTTATAGTATGTGAGAGGATATAATCAGTTGTATGGCAGAAAATGAAGTCAATATTACTGCCCCTCACGAACTAAGAAGAGAAGAAGAAACTAATACTCTAGAATTGCTCGATGGATTTTATCATCTAATTGGAGCTGTAACTCACAAATCTGAAGCTAGAATCCGCCAGACTGATGGATATTTTATAAAAGCCACTGAAAGGCCGATGACGGAACGTGCAGTTAGAGCAAAATTAATAGAAAAGTTTAGGAAAATACCAAAAATAGATACTTTTGCACGGAAGGAGATAATTGCTGAAGCTCATGAGAGAGATGAAATTCTTTGTCAATTTATGACTCAAGGAGAGGTAGCTGTTAACCTAAGTTATAAAAATGAGAATTTAGGTTTTCAAAAAGCCCCTTTTACTAGATTACATCCAGTAGATGTGGAAAAAAATGAAGTTGCTAACGATTTACCAACTATATTCCTGATTCCTGGGATTGCTAATGATTTAGGAAGTATTGGTGTTTTAGCCAGAGAGCTGGCTATAAATAGAAACGTCGTTTTAGTAGCTCAGCCAGACTCCCAAATGGGTGAGATCACACATCAATTTGTGGATGCTGCAACTGAGGAGAAGAATTTAACTATTTATGCTGATTTTTTTGAGAAGGCTCTAAGAAATCTTATCGCCCCAGAAGATAAAATAGAATTTTGGGGACATAGTATGGGTGGGCAATTAATATTTGAGCTTCTTAACCGTCCTGAACTTCGAGATAGAACGAGCCAGGCTGTAATTCTTTGTCCCTCTGGAAGTGCTAATATTAGCCGATCTGAGCTTAACATAGCTTTACTTAGAGAAATGGGTAATTTAATTAAAGCAGGAATAAAAAGTGATTTAGTAAAGTTCTCATTAGTAATGGGACGAAAAAGCCCTCAAAATGATGCGCAGTCAGCTCTAAAAAAGAAAGTTATGAATACTAATTTAGACCTAGTTCTATCTTATTCTGATGTTTGGAGAACAGCTAGAGTTGCCGAAGGAGGAAAAATAATAGTCGTTACTGGTGGAGAGGATAAAATGACAAGAAGCGCAGAATTTTTTGCTAATCCAAATAGAGATCCTAGTCAAGTTAATTCACAAATTCAGGTTATCAATTTACCGCAAGGTTCTCACGCCACTCCAGGAGTTAGACCTGATGAAGTAATTAACATTGTATCTAAAGTTGTTTAATTGTTTGCAAATAACTTATGTACCCCTTGGGAAGGAAATTTTACTAACTGGTTTTTTATTAGAATTGACAAAATTTACTTTTTAATCAGTTAAGAGTATTTAAACCATTTTTAGTGATTTTTAGCTTTATTTGATATACTCTTAGAAATGACGAAGTAAATAAATGGAATGTTATTTTTTTGGTTGATAAGAATCCAGCTGATAAAATAATCTTATTGCATCGTTCCCCTGAAAAAATATATGCTAAAAAAGACTGTAAATATTTTGTTGGTGGTTGAGTTGATTTGTTTAATTTTTACTTTTATTTTCGGCACAGTGGAATCTGGATGTGATGCAAAAACATACGATCTGTTTCATCCATTTGGTCATTATAAAACCATTGTTTATAATCCTAATTCACCCCCAATAGGTTGTGCATCTATAGGTATCAAACCTGGATTTTTACCAGAATATACTGTTTTCTTAAATGCTGATATTTTAATTATCACAGTAGTTTTTAGGATCATTTTGTTTTTATTTTAGAGATTACCCCCAAACTCCTTAATACCCAATACAAGATATTTTGTATTAGATTCTTCATCATATAAACCTGGATAATCATGCTCTATGTTCATATTATGCGATACTCTATATCATCTTGCATTTAATATCAAAAATTCCTTAGTTATAAAATCAGATAAAAAGGTTGTCGCAATAGTCTTTACAAAGATGTATACAAAACTAATTATGAAAATTAATATAAGAATTCCATACTTAGTCCTTGCTTTTCTTGCTTTTTAGTCACACCAGCTAGAATTTATACGCAATATTCTCCATATGCACTTCAAGATCCATATATAACTGCACAATTTCAACATTATCCGGATAAAGATGAGATTAGTATAGATATTTATAAGAGCTAAAATAATGTGTCTAATACTGGATTTAGCTTAGCATTCAAAATACTCCTAGAGGAGACCCTGGCCCTCTAACAGATACAATGAATAATTATTTTTGGTTCTACAAGGTACGTCTAGGCATACATTATGTGAATATGAGAATTGGAGTAAATAATTGTTGAATGATTATTTAAATGACGTATACCTAAGGTTGAGTTTACTAGCAAAAAGATCAATAGTTGCTACAATTGGTTTGAACCTGACTTTAGATAACAAAAAACTGCGTTGTGAATTACTAAAACCGTTTGAGAGAATTAAAGAAGCTGCTGATATTATGAAGGAAGATGCTAAAAAAATTATCCCAAAAAAGAGGACTGTTATAGAAGGCCAATCATACTATTTTAATCCTCAAAACCCCTTTTGGGGTGACTGAGGAGAATTGAACTCCCGACATCCAGATCCACAATCTGGCGTTCTGCCACTGAACTACAGTCACCATAGTTGATATTTTATCCTAAATGGAAAAGATTATCCAGAAAAAGGTAGTAGTTTCCAAAGAGTGAATGGATGAAGTATAGCTGAAAATAAATTAGGCTCCATAGGAGGAAAGTTTAATTCATTTATACCTGAATGGGGAATATAGTCAATTTCTTCATCTTTATAATATGGTTTAGATAAAACGAATCGGAATGGATAGTCAGGTAAGAGATATCTTGCTTCTAGTGGATTTGAAAGTCCTGATGGAGCTAAATGAATATTTAAGATTGTTTTTACCACATCTGAAATAATTGTTAAGGTATATTCTCCTTCAGGATCTTTTTTCCATTTAAGAGATGTATTTACTACTAGTGAAACTGGGTCTTTAATCTCAGTTTTAAAATTTATCGGTGAGGAATCAAATGGAATATTATTATGGAATAGCTGTAGTGAAATATTGTAACTTCCAGCTCCGGGAGCATCTATCATTATAGTAAAGGTAGCGCTATCTCCAGGGTCGACCTGAGTATTGGCAGGTAAAGAAACTGAAGCAATTCCTAGAGGGGATTTGTTTCCTGTTAATGATAACTTGATATCATTGGAGGAGATCCATGATGCGTTTCCCGTATTTTTAAACTGTAAATCTATTTTATAATGCTCCCCTGCAACAAGAGATGGATATATAGATCCTTTGATAATCTGAGCTTTAAATGACTGGATAGGTTTTCCAGAAATTTTGGATAAATTCTGGATTGCATAATAATCATCATAAAAGGGTGGATATGAAGCTCCTAAAATTTTTGGGTTTTGTTCTTCTCCATTTGGTTTTTCAAATGAAAAATGGTCGAATGGGGAAGCTTGATAATCTAATAGAAATGGTGTTATTGCCACAATGCGGCTATCATTCCAGACATTAGTAAAAGCTTCTTTAAAATAGTCACCGACTTGAGAAGCTAAAGGAAAACTTGAGTTATTCGTTAACCCTTCATCGTGTTCCCAGCCTGTTTCCGTAATAAATACAGGCAAGTTCTTATTTAAATCTAATGATTTAAGATATGTAAGCTCCCATTGATACGTTCTTAAAGAGTTTCTACCACTGGCATCAGGACTGCCAATAAAATTTTTAGGGTAGGAGTGAGAAACCCAACCATCGAGCTTGTTAAAAATTCCTGGAACAGCTTTGTTCATCTCAGATAGAAACTGTGCTTCATCCATGTAATTTGGCATTTGAGTAGGAGCAGCTGCATCAAATCCAGCATTCATAACAAAAAAGTTGCTACTTCTTTTTTTTAAAGCATCAATTGTTTTATTTAAGACAGTGGCATAGGATGCTGGATCTACTTGTCCTCCCCATTCTTGGCCATTATTGGGTTCGTTATAAACGATGACATATCGATTTTTAATAGGCCAGTCTAGGTTATTTAGAAAATCAGCCCAGGCCTCTTCTTCTCCATCATACGGTCTTTTCCAATAGGAATTATCAGCAGAAGTAGCGAGACGAACAATTGGTATTAAATGTTTATCTCGAAGATAGTTAAAAAATGATTGCCATTTGTCATGATTTCTATCTCCGCTTTCTATGATGACAGTTACATAACCCCAGTCACCACCATTTGAATTTACTAAATCAGCAGCGGCTGAAGCTTCATTAGGGGTGGCAGATATAATATGAATTCCAAATTTATTGTTAGGCACTGATAGCGGATCAAAAATAGCATAAGCCTTAGGAGTCAATATACTCAGATAGATTATAGCTAAGAAAAAAACAAATAATATTTTAATTATGGTAGTTCGCATTTATAATTTTTACATTTCTCTTTATTGACTTTCGTATTTTCTTCGGTATATATTTAGACTATGCAAGAATTTAATGAATCTATCTCTGTTTGGGTATTTTTCAATAACAACCTAATTCAGCCACGTTCCTTTGTTTGGCATAATCGTCATATTAAAATCTCTAAGGTAAACTTAGTTCACACAAGCAAGATAGGGACGGAAGTATTTTACCATTTTTCTGTATCAAGTGAAGATAACTTTTATCGTTTAAAGTTTAATATTCATAATTTGCATTGGTATCTTGAGGCAGTAGAAGAAGGATGAAAATAATACTTCATATAGACTTCAATTCTTATTTTGCTTCTGTTGAACAACAAGCAAACCCTAGGCTTCGGAACAAACCTATCGGTGTCACAGGAGGAGATAGGATGAGCAGAACTGTTCTTTCAACGGCTTCAGTGGAGGCTAAAAGATTAGGAGTTAAAACAGGAATGCAGATTTGGGAAGCTAAAAGAGTCTGTCCGCAAATAATTATTATACAAGGTGACAGTGAGAAATATTTATATTGCAGTAAAAAATTTTGGAATCTTTTAAAAGATTTTAGTCCTATAATTGAGATATTCTCAATAGATGAAGTGTTTTTAGAGTTAGGTATTAAAGAGTTAAAATTAATAGAAAATGATCAAATTGAATTTTATCAAAACTCTGATTTTAAGAACTTAGATATAAATTTCTTTAAAGCAGAAATTATTGCAAAAAAGATAAAAGAAAGGATTAGAGACGAAATAGGCGAGTGGATGAGATGTTCAATTGGTATCTCATATAACAAATTAATCGCAAAGTTGGCTAGCAGTCTTCAAAAACCGGATGGACTGGTAATTATAAAAGATGCTGCTCAAGCAGTTAATATTTTAGATAAAGTTGAAATAGATGAGATCTGTGGTATTGGCCCTAGGATAAAAAGACGTCTTTATAATTTAGGAATTTCAAATTTTTCATCTCTTAGGAGCGTACCTAGATCCTATTTAGTATCTTCTTTTAAAAACTACGGTTTTAGACTGTATGATATGGCTCGAGGATTAGATAACTCACCGATCCAACCATTTTATGAAAAACAAGAGGTTAAATCGATCGGGCATAGATATACTCTAACTTCTGATACATCAGATCCGAATAGAATAAGGCAGATACTTATAAAAATTAGTGAAATGGTAGCAGTAAGACTCCGAGAAAAAAAATTAACTGCGAAAACTATACATGTCTGGTATAGGTCATCTTTTGATATAAATACTTTTTTGCCGGAAAGCCATACATTTAATGGAGATAGCATGCAGACAACACTCTCCGATTTTACTAACGATGGACTAGAAATATTTTTTTCAGGATGGCGAATTTTTAATACTATCTGGCAAAGAGAAAACATAAGAATGATTGGTATTGCTCTCTCTGGATTAAAGAGAACTCAGTTTTCTACCCTCTCCTTTTTGGAAAGCGAGAAGAAGCGACAAAAGATAATAAATGTACTTGATTTAGTTAATAATAAATTTGGAGAATTTACCTTAAAAAGAGGTATTCTTTTAGGTTCTGATCCAATACAAAGAAAACCTAATCCTTATCTTTCTGATCGAAGATTTAAATTATAAAAATTTTAATGAACTATTATCTGAACAGAAGACACAAATTATTTTGAATCCCTACTTAACTGTATCATCATAGGGTTTAACAAGCTTATGAAGGCATTTGTTTCTTTTGCTGAGTAGAAATAATATTGCTTTGTCTCCGAATATCTGTCATAAATATCTTATGAACCAAAAAGGTAATTCTGCATTATATGTTATCTTCGGAATATTGTTATTAGTTTTAGTGGGTGGAGGTGCTTATTATCTTGGAGCAATAAAAAATCAAGTCTCACAATCCGCAGTACCTTCTGTCACTCCGGGACAAAGTAATCAAACAAATACTCCTTTAGTTTCTCCAACAGGTATTCCCGGTTGGGATACTTTTGATGGTATAGGATATAGCCTAAATTATCCTAGTAATTGGACCGTGAGCAAAATGTTGTACAGCAATGAAATATACGATCCTTCAAGTGTTGTAAAAGGAGGAAATGGTGGAGGTGTGGTTTCATACACCAGTTCATTGCTCTTCAGTGCATCACCTTATATAAAAACAGTTCAAGAATATGTTAATGGAATAAAGGAGTCGCAGATATCTCCAAAAGAATTGGCTTCTGCTTTCTCGGAAAAGGATATAACTCTCAATAGTTTAAAAGGAATAGAGTATACTCTTGGAGGCGAGGGGTCTGTAGGGACTTATCTTGCATTTACAAATGGAAAGTATTTAGTAAATTTTGGACCACTTGATTCATATCCATCTTCAATTGCAATTGTTAATCAAATCCTGAGTACTTTTAAATTTACTGATTAAAAGTACTCCAAGTACCATCTCCTTGTTCATAAATTTATGCATAAAAAGACTGGAAAGAAAAAAGCTACATTGAACCATTATTATGAAGCTAAACTTAGAAGAAAAATCATCAAAAAACTCTACTTTTGCATTTGGAGCGAGCGACGGGACTCGAACCCGTGACGTCCACTTTGGAAAAGTGGCATTCTACCACTGAATTACGCTCGCATATATTTTTACTATTATACAAAAATAAAGATTTTACCACTAGAGGTAAAAATACGTATTGAAGTCTAAAATTTAGAAGAACAAAAGATTAGTCACCAATTTATTTATCCACGAATGCCAAAGGTGAATGCATATGTTGAGAGATTTAATCGAACCATCCAAGAAGAGTTTATCTTAAGAAATGATGAGATCTATTTATGACTTAGCAGCATTTCAAAAGAAGCTGACAGATTATCTTTACTGGTATAATTACAAAAGACCACATTCATCTTTAAAATATATGTCACCTATGACCTTTATACAATCAATCATTCCGAAAAGTGCGTGACTTATACAAACTGAAATATCTATCTTTTAATCTGTTATAATAAAACCCATAACAGTATGTGGGCATAGAACATATGGAGTCTTCCGAAAATACAACTCAACTCCTTAAAAACAAATGGAAGCTTGATGAGAGCAAGGAAGTAAAAAAAGCCGCTGAGGTAACAAGGAGGCATACCGGAGAATGGCCAAAACGGGATCCATTATCCAGGATCCAAAACTACCTTGATCGGTTAGATAACCTCATCAATCCCACTCCTCTAGAAGGACATCCCAACTTTGACAGAAAAGAACGGAATTTGGAGATGTTAAAGGTACGATTGCACGATAGATATGTAGTCAAACCAGATGAAATTCCTGAAGGCTTTTGGGAAAACCAGAGAAGAATCATCAGAGAACGAGGTCAAGGTGGAGATTTAGCTCAGGTGGATTTTGACGAGTTAAAACGACAGAACACCGAAGCCATCATTGCAGATCAAACATCGAGTCTTGATAAATGGGCTGATTACTTTTTTTCTTCTGATTCCTCATGGGTACCTGATTCTTTGAAATACTATACCTTCAGAAGCGTCTTGGATATGGCGGAATATGATAAAGAGAAGAAAGAATATCCGAAACGGTCAAAAGGTACGACTAAACCATTCCCTGATTTAAATCGTGAAGCGTTAGAATATGTGCTTGATGCAGTAAACAAAAAATATCAACAAACCCAACAAGAAAGAAAAGCCGAAGAACAGCAGCGTAAAGCAGCAGGACGAGAACTTACTGATATTGAAAAACTTCTGGAAGGAGAAAACTTTGCCAAACTCTATGCCTATGCAATTGAAAAAGTTACTCCTGCTTCACCGGAGCAGCTTGCCGCAACTTCCGGCCAATGGGTAAAGTACGACCATAGATCAGATCATATGCCACTAGTTCAGTCCCTCCAAGGTCATGGTACTGGTTGGTGTACAGCTGGAGAATCAACTGCTCAGAAGCAACTTCAAGGCGGAGATTTCTATGTCTATTATTCTTTAGACCAAGATGGTAAACCAACTATCCCAAGGGTGGCAATAAGGATGGAAGAAAATAAAATTGCCGAGATTAGGGGTATAGCTGCAGACCAAAATCTGGATTCCGGAGCAGCTCAAATTGTTGATGAAAAACTAAAAGAATTTGGAACTGAAGGTCAATCATATAAAAAGAGAGCTCATGATATGGAGTTTTTGACAATAATTGATCATAAAACCCAAGAAAATCAACCTCTTACCGGTCAAGAACTTGCGTTTCTCTATGAAATAGATTCACCAATTGAAGGCTTTGGTTACAGCAAAGATCCGCGTATTACAGAAGTCCGATCAAAAAGAAATGTTGATGAAGACATGTTGGTTGTCTTTAACTGCGACAGAAACCAGATTGCCCATAATATGCGAGAGCTTAGGCCAAATAAGAAAGCATATGTTGGGAAACTGGAATCTGGTATATTTGACCAAATTGTACGGTACAACATAGAACAAGTCTACACTTCCTTCCCTGAAGGGAAGATAAGGCTTCAGACTGATGAGATTGGAGGGAAAAATAGAGAACAACTGAAGCAGGAACTGGCACAGCTCGAACAAACAAATTTACTTTGGGTAAGTACCTGGGCAAAATCTATGATAGATAATCCCAAATTCACCACTCGTACTACTCCAGATGACATCCAAACAGTGAGACTGACCGTGCAAGATTTAGGATTCGACAGAGGAACTCCAACAACAGATCAAATCTATAAAAAAGCAGCAGAACTTGGGTTAGAGCTTTGTCCTGCAGAGCTTGGAGTTCATAGAAGGTTAAAAAATTTAAACCAACCTGAAGAAGACTGGTATTACATTGGGATGAAACCAATTACTGCTTCCGACGGCAGTCCGGACGTCTTCGCTCTGGTTCGGTATGGAGGTAGGCTCGGGCTGGATGAGCGTTGGGCTGGACCTGGCCGCGAGTGGGGTCTCGGCAGTAGGTTTGTCTTTGGCCTCCGCAAGCCAAGCCCTCAAAACCTTAGTCTCTTAGGAAGAATTTTTAAGGGTTAATGCTTTGATTTTTTGTCCCTTAGTGTTTTTCCCGCGTAGCGGGTCGAGATATTGAAAAAGACAGCTTTGATTTCGGATTATTGGCTGCTCAAAGGTTCGAACATGGAGATCCTGAAGACAAAAAAACCATTTTCAAGACAGTCGGCTCGAACCCGATTTTACTAGATCAAAATTTGCAATTTCAGCTTCAATATTTGTTTTTTATGTATAAACAGGGTGTAAAAAAAACGAAAGATGAAATTGATCATCTCAAACCTATAAAAAGGTTGTCAGAACAACCCGAATTAAAAATTTATCTAAAAAATTCTATATGGAGCAAAAGACGGGACTCGAACCCGTGACGTCCACTTTGGAAAAGTGGCATTCTACCACTGAATTACGCTCGCATATATTTTTACTATTATACAAAAATAAAGATTTTACCACTAGAGGTAAAAATACGTATTGAAGTTTAAAATATTTAAGATTTATGATGAAATTAGATGAATTTAAAAGTCTTAATGTTTGGATGGGAGTTTCCTCCTTTTAATAGTGGCGGGCTTGGTACAGCTTGCTTGGGGTTAACTAAAGCTCTTGTCTCGCAAAAGGTAGAAGTTGTTTTCGTTTTACCCAAAAAGATTGATGTTAAGTTGGACAATGTTAATTTTTGTTTTGCTAACGAGAAGCCCATGAAAGTTAAATACCACGTTGTTAAATCATTTCTCTCTCCTTATTATAATGAGACCTCATATCAAGATGCTTATTATCAACAGACACAAAGAATGCATTATGGACCAACTCTCTTAGATGAAGTCCTTCGCTATGCTGAAGAAGCTAAAAAGATAGCTGTAATGTATCAATTTGATATTATTCATGCTCATGACTGGATGTCATTTAAAGCAGGAATAGCCGCTAAAGAGATTTCAGGAAAACCTCTTATTGTACATATTCACTCAACTGAGATTGACCGAACTGGTGGATTAAATATTAATCAAACTATCTATGATATAGAAAAAGAGGGTATGGAAAAGGCTGATAAAGTAGTAGCGGTCTCTCAATGGACTAAAGATTTGATTGTAAAAAGATATGGTATTCCTGAGGATAAAATTTGGGTTATTCATAACGGAGTACGGTTAGACGACTATACTAAAATGGAGGCTGTGAAAAGCGATGAGATCCATTCTTTAAAAAAAGCAGGATATAAAATTGTGTTGTTTGCTGGCCGGATTACTATTCAGAAAGGACCTGATTATTTTATCAAAGCAGCAAAAATTGTTAGTAGATTTTATCCAAAAGTGATGTTTGTTGTTGCCGGGGCAGGCGATATGGAAAATACGATGATAGAGGAAGCTGCAAGACTCGGGATTACAGATAAAGTTCTTTTTACCGGATTTTTAAGAGGTAGAGAGTTAATGCAGATTTATCAGATGGCAGATCTTTTTGTAATGCCTTCAGTTTCAGAACCATTTGGAATTACAGCTTTGGAAGCGGTAATTAATAAAACTCCAGTTTTGATATCTAAACAATCTGGCGTTAAGGAAGTTTTATCTCATGCCTTAGTTGTTGATTTTTGGGATACAGAAGAGATGGCGAATAAGATATTAGCAGTTTTAAATTATGATTCACTAAAACTATCTTTGGGTGAAAATGGCTATCATCAAGCAAGGTCGATTAATTGGGATAAAGCAGCTAACAATCTTTTACAGGTCTATCGTTCAGTTTTAGATCATTACTTTGGATAAATAATGAATATTGCCAAGATTTTCAAATGGTGACATACTAAATTAGGAGGGGAAGTTTTGTCGTGCCAAAGATCTGTTTCTATTTTCAGGTTCATCAACCAAGCCGTATCAAAAAATATCGGTTTTTTGATATCGGTAAGGAGCATTCATATTTCGACGACTCTTCCGACTCTAATTTAAATAACCGTAAAATTTTAGAAAAAGTAGCTGGTAAATGCTATTTACCTGTAAACAGACTACTTCTTGAGCTTCTAAAAAAAGATCCAGATTTTAAGATCAGCTTTTCTTTATCAGGAGTTTTTATGGAACAAGCTGAAAGATGGATGCCTGAACTTGTTAAATCGTTTAAAGAGCTAACAGATACAGGTCAAGTTGAGATATTATCTGAAACATATTACCACTCGTTATCATTTCTTAAATCGATGCCGGAATTTCGACGACAGATCCAGATGCATAAAAGGAAAATAAAAGAATTATTTAATATTGATCCAAAAGTATTTCGCAATACAGAGCTAATTTTCAATAATATGATAGGGAGGGAAATTGAAAGTTTAGGTTATGAAGGAATATTGGGAGAGGGAGCGGATAGAATTTTAGGCTGGCGAAGTCCGAACTATGTTTATAAACCTAAGGGAAGTAAAAAAATTAAAATGCTTCTTAAAAACTATAGACTTTCAGATGATATTGCTTTCCGTTTTTCATCTCAAGATTGGTCAGAGTATCCATTAACTGCTGATAAGTTTGCTTATTGGTCTTCGTTGAATGAAGGCGATGTTATTAATCTGTTTATGGATTATGAAACATTCGGAGAGCATCAATGGGAGAGCACAGGTATCTTTAATTTTTTGAAGTTTCTACCAGATGCAATTAAAAAAACCGGGGGTAATTTTGCGACTCCTTCTGAAGTGGTTGAAACTATCAATGATCGAGGTGAGCTTGATGTTGCTGATTTTGTTTCATGGGCAGATACAGAAAGAGATTTATCGGCGTGGCTTTCTAATCCGATGCAGGATGATGCTTTAAGTAAGCTCTATGAACTTGAAGGAGATGTTGTGGCATTAGATGATCCTGAGATTATGCATACTTGGAGACTTCTTACTACTTCGGACCATTTCTATTATATGTGTACTAAATGGTTTGCCGATGGAGATGTACATAAATATTTTAATCCTTATGATTCGCCGTATGAGGCTTTTATAAATTTTATGAATGTTTTAACAGATCTAAGATTACGAATTAACCACAGTAAAAAAGTGAAACATATTAAAACAGAGGAAATCAACAAAGAGCTTAGTGAATTAGTTAACAAGCATCGTAAGGTTGTTAACAATAAAGAAGAATTTAAAGTATATGCCTAAAAGTCTTGTTCTGGGAAATGGAAATATTTTAATAGGATTGGATAAATTCGCACAAGTTAATGAGTTATATTATCCTCATGTTGGTCTTGAAAACCAAATGGGAGGATTTGATCTTCATCGGGTTGGAGTATATGTAGATGGTCAATTCAGCTGGCTTAATGATGGAAGTTGGGAAATAAAAATTGACTATCTTTCTCAAACACTTGTTGGTGATATTAGTGCTACAAATCATAATTTAAACATAAGGTTAGAGTTTAATGACTTTGTATACAACGAGACAGATATCTTTCTAAGACAGGTGAAGATTTATAATTTAGATGAAAAAGAACGATTTTTTAAAATCTTTTTTAATCAACAATTTCAGATATATGAATCGTTCCGTGGAGATACGGGATACTTCGATCCTATTAAGCATGTTTTAGTTCATTACAAAGGAAGACGTGTTTTCCTGATTAATCTTGTTTCACAGTATTCGGCTTTTGATGATTTTAGTATTGGAAATTTTAACTCATCGGGCAAAGAGGGAACATTCAAGGATGCGGAAGATGGTTTACTCTCCAAAAATCCTATAGAGCACGGACTTGTTGATTCTGTTATAGCAATATCTTTTAAACTAAATCCCTTGGAGAGTGATAGCTGTTATTATTGGATAGCTTGTGGACGCTCAATTGATGACGCTCAAAGATTGAATGAATATGTTCTAGATAAAACTCCTCAGCATCTTCTTAGAACGACTGGAGATTTTTGGAAAGCCTGGGTAAATAAACAGCAGTTTAATTTTTATGATTTAGATTCTAAGATTACTGATTTGTTTAAAAAGTCCCTTTTCATAATTAGGACTCATGTTGATAATCAAGGAGCAATTATTGCCTCTGGAGATTCTGATATGTTGCAACACGGAAAAGACAATTATAGTTATATGTGGCCTCGGGACGCTTCACTTGTGGCTTTAGCTTTGGATAAAGTAGGTGATAATGAGATAGCTAGGCGTTTTTTTGAAGTCTGTAATGAAGTAATAACTGAGGGGGGATATTTTATGCATAAATATAGGGCTGATAAATCACTTGGAAGCTCCTGGCATGCATGGATTCATAACGGTCAACCTCAACTTCCAATTCAAGAAGATGAGATAGCCTTGGCTATAATTGCATTAAAACAGCATTTTGATATTGATAAAGACTTAGAGTTTATTGAGAGTATATATAATTCTTTTATTAAAAAAGCAATTGACTTTATGATCTCTTATCGTGATGAGAAAACGCATCTGCCAAAGCCTACATATGACCTTTGGGAAGAAAAATTAGGAATACATACTTTTACCGTTGCAGCAGTCTACGGAGCTTTGATAGCAGCATCTGATTTTGCCTCACTTTTAGGAAAAGTTGATGCATGTAAATTATATAAAGAAGTTGCATCTGAGATAAAAAGTGCCCTGATGAAATATTTATATGATGGGGAGAGAGGTTATTTTTATAAGCTTGTCTATTTCAATGGAGATGATGTTATGGTAGACAAAACTATTGATATCTCAAGCAGTTATGGGGTTTTTAAATTTGGTGTTTTAGATATCGAAGATGAAGATTTGGCTAAGTCATTTTCAGTTACCGAAAGTGCTTTAACTGTACCTGGAAATGTGGGAGGAATAGTCCGCTATGAGCAAGATTATTATTACAAAGTAGACCCAGAAGGAATTGGAAATCCCTGGTTTATTACGACTCTTTGGTTAGCACAATATAATATTGCTAAAGCTAAAAATAAAGAAGAATTAAAAAAACCTTATCAAAGACTGTTATGGGTAGTCGATCATGCTTTAAGTTCGGGAGTATTATCAGAGCAGATGAATCCATTTACAGGTGAGCATGTTTCTGCGGGACCTCTTACCTGGAGTCATTCAGAATTTGTTAATACAGTTTTGCTTTATATAGAAAAGCTGGCTAACCTAGAAAAATCTTAATAGATTTTATTAATTTTTAATTTAATATAAAAGTTAACTTTGTAGTTTAGTAAGAACAATTAATCTTTTCCAGAAAAATCCTGGTGGAACACAGGTCATCAAAGTAAGATATCTTCCAGTATTATCTGGCGGATTAATTACCCATGTAGCAGATGGGTTTACAATCTTAAAACCTTGAACTATATAGGTAAATTTTTGTCCTCCTGCAGAAACAACTATTTTATCTCCTCTTTGGATCTTGATTAAATTTGTAAATATAGCTTTAAAATTATCTGGTCTAAAAAATTCTGGAAGAGATGAATGTCCTGTGATAAAAACATTACCTACTTCTCCCGGTAATGCTGACCCTGGAAGATGTCCTAAATTATTATCAAAATTATTGTCGTCTACTCTAACTCGAGTTGGGGCTAACCCAATGCTTGGTATTTGTACGGTAAATTCTGAGTAAGGAGGCTTTTCTAATGGTTGTTTTGTCGAATAAATAGCTGGAAAATCCCCCTGGTTTCTAATAGTAACTCCAACTGCTTGTGAGTTAGGATCTGGAGAAAGTAATGTGACATTTTGCTGATAAGAAGTTAATTCCCAGTATTCAAATTCTAAAACCGGCATAATAATTTGGACAAGAAGGAATATACCTATTCCAAAAAAAATTAAAAATATAATTTTTTTAAACCACATAAAGCTATCTTAAATGAAATAACTGGAATAAGTAAAGTTTTTAGGGTAAAATATACGAGTGTAATGAAGGGAGTAGTAAAAACTGTCTTAACTCTTTGATTATTTAGCTGCCCCCATAGCTCAGTGGACAGAGCAAACCGGTTCTAACGGTGAGGCCGGGGGTTCGAATCCCTCTGGGGGTACTAAACCTATAGTTGAATGGTTGTATTTTCGATGATATAATCCTCAAATGCCGGAGAAATCTTCTTCTCATTCATATATTAAAGATATATATGGATCAGCTGCAACGTTTGAGTATGTGGCACAAACTGTAGGTATTCCAAAAGATGTAAAAGGTTTATTTTTTGTCGATATTGGTTCAAGCGTTTCTCCAGTAGTCAAACGCCTTAATGAAATGGGTGGATATGCAATTGGTATCGATTATAAATATACTTCTTTAAAGACATTGGTCACATCTGTAGAGCCGTCTTTTACTAATCCAAATAGATGGAATTTTCCAATCACAAGACATATCCCCTCATACTTAAGAGGAGAAACTAAACAAGATAATTCTAACAAACCAAGCAATCCACTTACTAGGCTTTTATACTGGATTGTAGAGAGTAAGAACGATTATGCTACCTGGGGGGATAGAGCGAGTTACTTAAGACAATCTGAAAGAGCTTATAAAGAATTTCTTATAGACTACCAATCTAAAAGCCGACAGGGCATTTATGTTGCAGGTAGAAGCGAGAGGTTACCTTTAACCGATGATATCGCTGATATGGTTTATTCTGTTGCATCTCTTTCAATTTTTGTTATCAGGGATCGTCAATCATTTATAGATTCTATGCAAGAGGCTATAAGGATAACTAAACCTGGAGGGTTAATTGCTATTGATCCCTGGTTTACTCAAGATAACCAAGTATGGACTCCTACAATGTTAAATAATGGTGAAAACTTTTTAAGTCTTCTTGATAGTAAAAAGATACCCTATCAAATATCACCAAAACTTCAAAGAGAAAATGGTGGTTGTCTTCACATTCAAAAGCCAGAATAGGTTCAAACATTAGCCTATTGAAGGTTTAATTTATTGACATTAAAATTAATGTAAGTCAAAATATACTCATGTCGGGTGAAAAAGTAGATTCCATACAAACTAGCAGTCCATTAAAAATAATAGGACAAACTCCTGAAGGAACTTATGCAATGCTAGAAAGTTTGTTAGAGGGTGACGATACTCGTATTTGGGGAAGTGTTCGCCACATGACTTTTGTAAGGGTATTTGCTGAGCGAGAATGTATAAAAACTAACGGATCATGTATGGATTTATTGAGCAGGCATAGACAGACTACAAGCAGGTGTTGATAGCTCTCAAGATAGCCATTCAACTGAATCCCCAACATTGGAAGAAATGCTAGAAGATTTTAGAGAAATCAGAGAGCGTTTATCTAGTTGGAGTCCTTCTCGTAAAACTATTAAACCTACATAAATAATTGTCTCTAATCCTTGGTTTGAATAAAAATACTAATTAACTGGAAATTCCCATCATTCGTTGAAGCGAGATAAGTCCTAGTATCGTCCCAGATGGGGTACAAATTGTTTAGATTGCCACAACGGTCTAAACAGTAACTCAAAATATACTCTATGAGTTTTAATTAGTATAGCGATTCGACCCCAGTAGAAAATTCGTCATCATTAATAATATACGGAGCTTTAGGGAAGTCGGCAACGTGAGGAGTATCAAGAACTTTTAAATCGGAACCATCACTTTTTATACTATAAATCCCTTCTTCCCAAGTCCCGGGATGTTGAATAGTTCCAGGATTAACGTGTTGAGTTCTAAAGATTAAGTGTTGACTATCTGACATCCATTTCACCTCTTCTGGCATTCCTACAATACTATCTGGTAGAGTTATTGATCTTGAGTTTGAGCCATCAATAGACATAAGCCAAATCGTTATTGGAGTGCAATTATTTTTGGTTACGCCAATACAACCTCCTCTAATAGTAGCTATAGTTTTACCTTTTTTTGAGACAGCAATTTCTCCGTTAGAGCTATAGATTGCTGAATCAGTTACGCTTGACGGAGGAAGATTAGCATGAGAGTAATTACTTTGTGGACTATATCCAGCAACTAGAGTTCTATTTGTGCCATCTACATTTATTGACTCCAAGCCATATCCACCTATGCCATTTGTCGCATCAACAAAATACAATTTATTGTTTATAGGAGACCAATATCTAAGTAAACGGATAGTATTTTGATATCTTCCTACTATTTTTCCATTTCCATCAAATTCAACAATCTGGGTAAAGGACGGGCATCCATCTCCGCAAGGTTGCGCAGCTTCCTCTTTTGTAAGTCCAGTTACAGCAAAATACCCATCTGGAGCAGATATGACTTGGGTTGGAGCAAAATCGGATATAGTATTTAGATCAATTACTGTTCTTTTATTTGAGCCATCCTGGTTCACAATCATGATTTTTCCATCCTCATCATATAAAACTTGGTTACCAACTATATTCCAAGTCAAATATTTTCTATGAGCAGCAGGATTTGAGTCCGTTAATTTAACGGGGTTGGTTCCATCTACCTTAATGCTCCAGATGTTTACCCCGGTATCATCCCAAGAGATTGTCTGGCTAAGAACGCTTTGTTTAGCATTCTTATCTACTGAATAGTAGACAACATAATCTCCTAAAGGAGAAAGTTGAGGATTAAAATTTAGTCCGTAATTTGTTAATTGTTTTAAATCTGTCCCATCCGCATTTACAGACCAAATATCGCCCTTTTTGGTAAACACAACCTTGTTTAGGGTCGTTGTGCTAGACAGAGATGTAACTCTATTAGAAAGAGAGTTATTTACTTCTGAATTAGTTACATTAGAACTAATTTTTGGTGGGGTGCTAATTCTCTTCTGAAATTTTAGATAAACCACTCCCAATGTCAGTGCAAGAAGGGCTCCAATAACTATTCCAATTATCAAACTGTTACCTCTTGGATTCATTAGTAAAATTATCTAATTAATGAGGGCTAAAAGCAAATTTTAACTAGCTACAAAAAGTTTTGTTGTTAAATAAATAGGTTCTAATAGTGTCTAATTGGGGGTACTCAATGGGATGATCAAGGACCCAAGCGCTGAAGGGGTCGATAAATAGAGCTTATCTCGGTTTTTTTGGCATAATTAAAACTTTTCAATTACGCTCAATAAATTCGTGACTCTAAGGGGAGTTGAACACAAAGATCACAGAAGCACAATAATAGCGACTATATTTAAAACATCAAAATGACTCCATAATTTACGAAAAGCTATTTCAGATGATATAAACTATATAGATACGACACTACTTTATACTATATTTCACTATTGACTCATAGAATTAAGTAATATAAAATAGTGTCGTATGGATAATATCTTAAACAAACTAGACACTAAAAAGAAGCAGTTAGAAAAATATAAGCCCTTTCCAAGAGAAATAATCAAAAATCTTGAAGAATGGTTTCGGGTAGAGCTGACCTATACTTCAAATGCTATAGAGGGTAATACCTTAACACGTCAAGAAACTGCATTAGTAGTTGAAGAAGGTTTGACTGTTTCAGGAAAAAGCATTACAGAACTTCAAGAAGCTATCAATCATGCAGCTGCGTTTGATTTCATTCAAACTTTAGTGGATAAAAAAAGACAGGATTTAACCGAAAAAGATATCTTAGATATTCATAGTATTATCCTGAACAAAATTGACGATGAAAATAAAGGTAGGTATCGTAATGTAGCTGTAAGACTAAGAGGATCAGAGACTATCTTGCCAAATCCTCTTAAGGTACCAGAATTAATGGATAATTTTATTATATGGCTTCAAAGTAGTAGTTCAGATAATCTAATCAAAATTGCTGCGGATGCACATTTTAAATTGGTAAGTATTCATCCATTTGTTGATGGAAATGGACGAACAGCTAGGCTACTTATGAATTTGATTCTTATGCAAGCAGGATATCCTCCTGCAATCATACGCAAAGAAGATCGGAATGCATATATTAATTCCTTAGAAAAAGCTCAAACAAAAGGCGAAATGACAGATTATTATAATTTAATTTTTGATGCAGTAGATCGTTCACTAGATATCTATCTTGAATCAGTTGAACCAGAAAGAATTGAGATTATGGAAACTACTAAAGAACATCGTTTCTATACAACCGATGAAGTGGCAAAATTATTACAAGTTGATCCTGAAACCATCCGAAGGTATGTCAGACAAGGTGATTTAAAAGCGGTAAAATTGGGAGGTAAGTTTATTCGAGTTGAAAAAGTCGATTTAGATGCATTTATCTTCAACTTAAAAAAGTAAGGTTTTTACCTGAACTTCTTGGTATAGTAAGCCTTAGAGTATCGAATTTCCTCGAGTCTCGATATCTCTTGAGGATCATCTTGAAAATCATAGGCAAGAATGATTTTATGTAGCCAAGGGAGTAGGTGTTCAAAATAAACTGTATCCGGGGTACAAGGTACTATGGGATATTGATCTATTAATACTTATTTTAAAGCTAGTTTAAGATCCTCAAAAAACTCATTAACAAATGTCATTTCTCCTGATTCTTGGCAACGTAAGAGATCGTCTGGATGCAGAAATCTTATCCATTCGGCTTCTTCAGAACTAACATTGGGTAAATCATTGGATTTACCTTTTAGTAGATACCGATATCGGTTATAGGAATTTACACTTTGCATGACTATTTCTAAATTATTAGGTTGGATACCCGTTTCTTCTTCTGATTCCCGTGCTGCTGCTTGCTCAGGAGTTTCTCCTGTTGATACTCCTCCACAAACAAAATCAATATCACCTGGATTAACGCTTTTTGTAGATGCTCTTTTATGAACGAGTGCTCTACCGTGATCATCAACTATAACTGCTATTATAATCTGGAGATGCAAACCAGGATAATTTTCAACTTTTGACCTAGGAATAGCTCTTACAACGACTTCTCCTCTTTCGTTTACTAGATCAACTAATTCTTCTCTCTTAACCTCCTTCATAATTTATGATGATTATACAAATGTTAGCCTTTTGAAAATTAAGCAGGTTCATAATGATTTTATTTTAGTTAAGTAACTCATCTATTACAACTGGATCTTCAGAATTTAAACAAGTCCGAACATCGTCCCAGATGGGGTACTCAATGGGATGATTGTAGGATCGAAACGACGAATAGATTGATAAACAGGACTAATCTCGGTATTGTATGAGATTAGAAAAATCCTCATGAAGTAATCTTTTTATAACATCAATTTTGTCGTAATAAAATTATCTCTATCAGATAACTCTTTACTCTTTTTAACTGACTAAATAAAACCTCTAATATCTAATTCCTTCACCAATTTCTCCCATACCTAAATTATAAAAGTTCTAATTTCTAAAGGTAGTAAAAAATCTAAGTAGGTTCTAATAGTGTCTAATTAAGTGTATTAGAGATGCCAGATTATTAACGTAACCTACGTTTTCCTATAATGAGGCTTATAATTAGCAATCTATAAACTAAGTATTCTTCTTTTACTAACTTATCAACGTTGACATTAAAAATGATTCGTGTTAGATAATACAGATGCCCAGTTTATGACGAACCGAACAGAAATAATTACTGAGAATCCCTTTACTGATCTTTCTCCCTTAGAAATAGTACGTAGAAATATTGAGACTCAACGATTTGAAAATATTCCTTTGTCTTTGGTTTTAACTGAAAAGGCCTTGATTGATGAAACCCATGCAGACGAGTTAGGTACCTCCATGTCTCAAAAAAGAGGTCAAATTACTCCTATTGCAGTTAGAGCAAGGGAAGTACAGGGAAATATGGTTTATGATGTGATTGATGGTTTTCATAGATCTGCTGGGAAAAAGAGAAGGGGAGAAGAAACAATTTTTGCCACAGTGGTTTATGGCTGTTCAGATGAAGAAATGTATGATCTAAGAATTCTTGCTGCTAGCTCAGTAAAGTCTGTCCAATTTCCTAGAATTGCTGAATGGATCTCTAAAACTTGGCAAACAAGCAAGTGGGCAGAGAGAACTGGTCTAACTGTTTCTCAAGCCTTTGGTATAGCAGTCAATGATAGGGAAACTTCATACAAAGCAAAGTTAGATGGAGAAGAATTGGGTCAACTAAAAGACTGGGTTAGAGCGAAATGTAGTAGATGGGGTAAATCAGTAGCTGCTACTGCTTCTATTTTAAGAATTGTTGAAGATGCTGATCCTACGCTGGTTAGAGAGGTTAGAGATTCTGGTGGTGGAAAAGATAGAAAAGGTAAGATTACTCCAGCCAGACTAAAAGAAGTGGTTACTGCATTCCCAGGTAAAGAATTTTATCTAGCTCAGAGAGCAATTCTGGCTTTTGTTGTTGATAAGAGATTATATACTCGTGAGACCGAAATGCTCGTAGATATGATTAGTCATACTATAAGACCTGATATGGATGAGGTTGCAATTAAGGAACTTCTTAGTTCTATCAATGTCGCAAATCTTATAAAACAAGCTGCTGGGTTAGATACGCAAGAGGAAGAACCAAATAAAACAGAAGTGCTGGAAGATTCAGAGGAGCCGGATGATGATGATTTAAGGGCTTTGGAACAAGAATCTATTAACAATATTAGCTTAGATTTAATCCCAACTGCAAATGGCAAAAAACCAGTTTCAAATAAGGTAAATCATGGAGCTGGAAGAAAAGTAACTTCATTTTCAGGAGATAAAGATGACTTAGAAGTTCTAAAAGCCCGAGTTGCAGATTTGGAAGGCGCTTTAGCTAAAGCAAATTCTACACTTCAGGAATCTAACGGATTAGCGGCGGTCTCCGATTGGTGGGCAACAGCACCTTATCTAACCCCTATAGAAAGAGCTTCGATGAGGAAAGTTTTTGGTGAATACACTGACCTAGTAACAATTCAAGATAAATACGAAATACCAGTTACTCAGATAATTTTACTTATTCAAAGTGCTTTTGCCAAAAGGAGTATACACCACGAAGACCAAAAAATTCGTGCTGAGATTAGGAGTACAAGCGATTAACTTTTTTAGATGCAAAGAAGAGGTTAGAATTATCTACTGCTTTTATAACAAGGAAATCTACTTACTCCATGCATTTAAAAAACAATCACAAAAGACTCCAGATAAGGAACTTAAAACTGCTCTTGTTAGATATAATATCTTAATCTAAGATCACATATATGTTCTATTAGATTAATATGAAAAACTGGATTAATCTTAAAATGGAACTGTTAAAGGACAATAAAGTAGCTTCTGAATATGAGAAGTTATCTCCTAAATATGATCTAATTTCTCAACTAATTGAAGCAAGGATTGAAAAAGGGCTTTCACAAAAAGATCTAGCTTATAAAGTTGGCACCAAGCAATCTGCTATTTCCAGATTGGAATCAGGTAATAGTAATCCTTCCTTGGCTTTTTTAGAGAAAATAGCTTCAGTTATGGGACGGAAATTGGTTATTAATATCCATTGACTCAGGTGCTAAACTATTTTTAAAATTTCTTAGTATAATAAACCTTAGAATATTTAATACCTTCAGGTCTCGTTATCTCTTGCGGTTCATCTTGAGAATCATAAGCAAGCATGATTTTGTGAATCCAAGAAAGTAGGTGCTCAAAATAAAATGTATTCGGGTATAAGTATTTCTAATAATATACACAATTTCTAAGAAAGTATTTATTACGTAAGTAAAAAATAGTTACCAGTCAAAACCACCTGAACTTGACCTCATTTCAATACTATTGCAGACTTTTGCTACTAGTATTTTTGATTCCCTTTGCCTAAGTTTATAATCCTGAGCACTATCAGTTACATTTATCCTGACATTTGATTTAAGGTTATCTTCCCAATAGACTGTAGCTCCACAATACAAACATGATTCCAAATAGTAACCGGTGTTTCTAACTTGGATTATACCTTTATCCCTTGAAAACTCAGCTAGGAAAGGAGTATTGTTATCTGTATCTTTATTTTGGGTTAATAAACCAAAACGTCTTATTCTAACTGGATAACCTCCTTCACAACAGGATCGAGGGAACAATCTTCGAAGGGAACTGCCTTGGTCAATATCTTGAATACCTACAAATATAATCCCATCTAATTGTTTTTCCTGATGAGAAACTGCAGCTAAATACTCAAGACCACTTTTAAGCATGTATAAAAAAATATCTTTTTGGTAGTCTTGTAATTCTGGTTCTTTAGCTAACATGGTACGATTATACATCCTTTCTTGATGTTAGTAAGCGAAATATGTTAGGTTTAACCTTGTCCCAAATAGAGTACTCATTGTAAATATGGTCTTGGTAGATATTCAGTATTTTAAATACCCAAAGTGTAATTGGCTTGAAGTTATTTTCATTGAGAGTATCAGCACATCATGAGTACTAACTGAAGAAAATACTTTACAGGTTGTATCATCATACGATATATTAAATTTATGCTTCGTTTTTTAAGAACTCGTCAAGCACTTATTGACATAATAGTTGCTCTGATTATTGCGTATATCAGTGCTAAATTTTTGTTTCATGGAGCAGTAGCTAATATTATACCTTGGGGTATACTTGCATTTGCTTCTGCTTTTCTTGCTTCCAATCAGAAAGAGGCATGGAAATTAGGTGGGCTATTTGGATTTGTTGTATCGTATTCATTTCTCTGGTTTGATAATACCGGTATCAAACACGTCAATCAAATAATAATACTTATCCCTCTTGTCATTCTGCCTTCGCTTTTCGGAGCATTCTGTGGCTCCTCAGCAGCATGGTTAGGTTGGCTATTACGGCAAATGCTCAGAAAAAGGTAACATACAAATAAAACCTTCCAATAAAGTCATACATCCTTAAGTTATAGAACACATATCTAATGGTTGATTCTACATATTTCGTTTTATATCGTCTAATCTAAAACACTGTCCGAAAGATTGCATATAATAAGTAAATGTACCTCAGTTTCATTTTGATGTAACTGTTGATAAATACTCCAATATTATTTCAAGCCTTTGATTCTCATGTATACTAGAGTTCTTGTTATTGTAAGAACCAAGTCACTTAAATATCCAAATAGCCAGGAACTGGCAGGTTCCAAAAAAACTTTAGTGAAGATAAATTAAAAGACTTTTATAAAGCCTCTGAAATAGTAAGAATGGATAAACTAATCTTAAGATTGATGGAGCATTTACAGCAACTAATTGCTCGGTTATACTCAAAAAACATGGATAGGGTGCTATTTGCTACAACTAATACCCAAAAAGTAAACCGTCTAAGGAGATTAACCAGAATTCAACTTTATTCCTTATCAGATCTTCCCTATAAAATAGAAGCACCAAAGGAAGAAGGAAAAGATGCTTTAGATATTGCAATCTTAAAAGCTAGATACTATTGGGATAAGTTAAAAGAGAAAGTACCCGTACTGACTCAAGATGATACGTTAAAAATGAAAGTTGACCCAGAAGATGATCCGAATACATTTATTAAGCAACCGGTTATTGATAAGTATGGCACATTCACTGATGCTTATGCTATTGAGTACTATACCAATTTAGCCCAAAAATATGGTGGAGAGATTCCGATGTACTTTGAGTATGGTCATGCATTATGTAGCTCTGATGGAGAGGAGATCATTATAGCTAGGAAATCGAGATTATATGGAAAGATTGTAACTGAACCGAAAGAAAACGATTCAACAAAAGGATATTTTCTTTCTGCTATCATGAAGGTAAAAATTGACGACAAGTGGAAATATTACAGTGAACTAACCGATGGCGAATTAGTCCAGGTAGATAAAAGTATTGAAGAATCTCTCAAGAGAATTTTAAATTAGTTCTCAATATCATTACCTACAAATCATTTATTTTAAACTAAATTAAGTATCATAATAAAGAGTTTTAATTGGTTGGATAATCTAAACATATAATGTAAACATATTAAAGGCTCTCAAACCGGTTAAAATGCATAATCTGTAATATTTTTTTAGTTTCATGGTGTAAACCCGTTTCGGGCAAGAAAATATTCTTTTGTTGAAAATGCAAACCTAGAGGATTGTTGACAGAATTTTTTCTGCATATATTTTTGGACAAAATACTTTTTTTACCAAAAAAGCAAAGTATGACTTAGAATACCCCATGCCTTCAGACTTTGATATTTCTTGGGTTTAACTTAAAAATCATAAGCAACCATAATTTTGTAAATCCAAGGCAGTAGGTGTTCTAAAAAAATGTGTTGAACTTAAATATCCAAATTAAAAGTAGTTCGAGGGTGTTTGTATTGAGAATATATGTATTCAACCTTTAACAAAGCAGTGAACAATTTATCTTTTTATTTTGCCGATTGTTTCCTAAAAAATGTTAAGTTAAGATAGAAAAAAGTGTTTAAAATTATAGGTTTAATATTAATATCTTTTATCTTAGCGTGGCAGTATTATTTGCACAAACATCTTTCATCATTTACAAAAAGTTGTAACGGAGATTTTTCATACATCAAATCCTGTCCGATTGGTTCATATTGTAAATCCTCCAAAAGCGAACCTCTCTCGGGTGGATATTGTTCTCCCTATTTATTTTCTATTTCACATTAGCTCTTAATGGACCATGTAAACCGTTTTTTTAAATTTATAGGTGGCAGCTTTATAGTAATTTGTAGAAAATTTTAATTTATAATGAAGATTTAGTCCAAAATTTTATACACTAGTTTGTTATCTTGAAATTAAAAAATAATTTGTGTCATACTGGGTAAATGTTAAATAATGAAAAGGGGATTTTGGGGATAGTTATAGCCATTCTTGTTGTTGTCGTGATTATTTTAGTAGGAGGAGGTCTATATTTAAAATCTAGAGAACAACTGCATTCTGTCATGCCTACAAATAACCTTGCACCTCTTGTCTCTCAAGATCAATCTCAGCAACCGAATTATGAAGCTATTATGCGATCTTTAGGTTGCAACTCGCAGTCGTCATGCATGCAGATTTGCCAACAGCCAGAGAATGCTTCTAAATGCCAATCGGTTTTTCAGCAGTTTGGAGGAAGTAATGGAAATATAAATCCAAATACTGAAACAGATTTTGCTATAGCCGGAAACAATGGTAATACTACTACAGCATCTTTACCTAGTTGCCCTTCAAGCAATGGTCTATTTGATCATCTACCGACTGATTCGAATGCTTATACCAGTGTTGAACCTTTAGGCCATATGAACGGTCAGCATGTTTTACCTGATCAGGCTGACCATGTTTATATTAATCTGGTAAAGGATTCTTCTGGCAAATTCTTTCAATTAACTAATGTATATGCACCTGGAAATATAACTTTAATTCAAGTTGCGAAAAAATCAGATTACATTGGAAATAGTAATGTTATAGATTATCTTTTGGAATTTTCTCCCTGCAAAAGCGTGATCTTTACCTATGATCATATCCAAAACTTAAACAGCAAAATTATATCAGCCCTGGCCGGACAAACGCCAATTTGCCAAAAGGGTGGTGTTCATACAGATTGTACTTACCAGGATTTATCAATTAAATTATCAAGCGGTGAAAAGATTGGTACGGCTGGAGGTCCTACTACTTTCACAGATGCGTTTGATTTTGGTGCTGCTGATGTTAGAACTAAGCCTTTAGCTTTTATTGATACTTCTCCTACTTATGAAACAGGGGTTACAGCCAGCAGTTATTTACATGCTGTATGTCCATTGGATTATTTTAAGGATTCTTTGAAATCTGCCCTTTACAGTAAACTGACGATTAAAAATGTTGGTGCCAACGGCATTCCTCAATGCGGAACCACTATGCAGGATAAAGCCGGAACTCTACAGGGTAATTGGTACCATCAAGGATCCAGTCAGAATTATCAGGGATTAAATATACAAGGTTCTTTAGCATTTGCCCACTCAAATTTAGATCCTACTGTGGGAGTTTTAAGCTCAGGGTCAGATCTTTTACCAAGTACAGATTTAGGAGCACAGATATTATTTACCCCTACAAACAGCGGTTATATTAACCGGGAACCCAGCCAAATTATACCTGATGGTCATGTTTATTGTTTTGACGGTCCGATTGCTCAAGGAGGTACTGGAGAAGAAGGACATGTTGACCTGCAGCTGATAGATACTTCAACTCTTAAAATAGCTTATGGGAGTGGAGCTTGCTTGACTACACCGACTTTAACTAATCCATTAACCTATTCTCGCTAAAAGGATTAAAGTTAGCAAAGTAATCAAATTGTATAGGTATGGTGAGTTATTGCTAAGTTAGAAACTGTACAGTTATCAATTTAAAAAGTTAAGGGATTTTTAATTTATTTTCTGTATTATCTCCTAGCTCATGGATATCTCCATTATGGAATAAAATATCTTGAAGAAATTGTTTCCAATTCTCTTTTTGCCTGATTAAAAATTCTAAATCCATAGAGAAATGTTTAAACTCCTCATTTTGTGCATCTTTCATAATTGATAATGCTTCTTGGTCTTCCTCAACAGATAATCTTTGCTCATATAAATCAATTGCTTCTGCTTCTTCAATAAAAGACATAATAATACGGGTAAAAGTACGAGTCTTTTGAGAAAGATCACTAGTAGGTTCACTGTATTGATTAAAAGACATAAGTATAATTTATACAATAATTTTCAGTAAAGCATACTAAATTAGAATAGAGGTTCGTAAGACCTAGTTATATAAATTTTTTGAAATCTAGCAATTATTTGAGTCTGAGGAGAAATATATGGTTATTTGAAGAGCAAAATTAATTCATATATAATTAATATTATGGGTCTTGAAACAATTACAAAAACATCAGGTCCTATTGATAGGATTTCAATATCACAAAGGGCTAAAGAGATCAGTAGTCAACTTCCACCTATTAACTCACAATGTCAAGCTGCTGCAGTTATTCCTGTTTGCCGTGAATTTGAAGGAGGAAGAATCATGGAGCTTGTGAAGGAGTTGTCCTCTCAAAGTGTTGGACAGAATCATTTCGAAGCTATATTGGTAGTGAATAATCCCTTGACTAAGGATTCATTAGCAGTCAAGAGTGTAGAAGACAATTTAAAATTTTTAGTGCATATTGATGAACAAAAAAGAAATGGATATTTCCCTAATATACATGTCTTGGATTGTACTAACGGTGACCTTCCTGGAAGACATATGGGTTTTGCTAGAGGACTGGGTCAATTAGTAGCGGAGGATAGATTGTATAAAACAGAGAGAGGAGGTAAAGGAGTTATTATTCAATTAGACGCTGATGTTTCTATAACTTCCGGATTTGTCAGCGAGCTGCTTGGTGCTTATAAAAATATTGATATTAATTCAGCCATGATTGGAAGAATACCTCTTCCTATAGATTTCTTAAGTGATGATTATTACTTACATTACGCAGCCAGATTCTCAAAATATGTTATTAATAATTTAGTCCAAATAAATAGATTTGCAGCCGATGGGGCAACTTTGTCTTTTAGAGCATTTACTCATAGAGTTCCTGAAGTTAGAGAGTATATTAGAATGCCTGTTAATGAAGATTTTAGATTGGGTGAAGAACTTTCAAAATTTGGAAAAATGTATTTACTAGCAGAACCAAGAGTTTATAAAGCTGACCGCATAAGACCAGATGGGTTCGATTCTGGAAATAGAGATACTGCAGTTAAACCTTCCATAGATTGGGAGGCGATCGATCTGTTAATAAGTTATGTATTTGGGAAACGATATACTTTTCAAGGGATGCGTGATATTTTTACCCAAAGTGAGTTTTGGAAGAAAGTTAGAATAAAATTAGGAGAAAAAGATCGAGATACAGAAAAGAAGTTAAACTTTTATTTATCCCGTGAAGAACAGCTGGCCAGAGTAACTATGGATTGGGATAATTTAGACATTAATATGAGAGACTTAGGGCTAAATTTATATGCATTTAGCAGAATGGCCATAGGAGAGGATCAAATTATGCCGCTTAAGTGGAACCTAGGATATCAATATAAAAATAACAAATCTATTTATGAATGGTCATCTCGCATCTTTTCTATATGATGACTACGAGTCAGAGCAGACTGATATCTTTAACATAGGATTATAAGAAGCTTGAAATAAATTTTATTTAAATTCCAAGATCAACTCATGCTCCTTTGGTCCTGAAAACTCTACTAATCCTACTCTTTGTTCTAGGCCCAAGATCAACTGTTTGTTCTCAAAAGGGATTGAGATAAATGAACCTAAAAAAGCTGCTATTATATGAGTAGAAATAGGGGTAAGTTTTTGATGCTTTCTCTCTATTGCCTCTGATGAAATTAAATCAGGAAGCTTTATACCTAAGATTGAAGCTACCTCTAGTTCTTCTTCTGGATTAATGGGTGAAGTAGTTAAAGCCGTATTAATATCTTTGATAAATATATGACAAATACCTTTTCCGATTTGGCTTTTTTGAAGCTTCTCGTTTACCAAATCGGTTATATCTAAAAGCTCAATATTTTTATTAGTCTGTACATTCATTTTTATAAAGAGATAATCCATAGATTTTTTGCTAAGCGCATAAAGTAGATTACTAATCAGTAGTAAGCAAAAAATGAAAAAAATGTAAGTGCTAAGAAAGATAAAAAAGTAATTTTTTGGAAGGCTCGATAAAAAGAGTAGAATTTAAATCTTTCCTCGGTTAGGATTTCCTGCCCTGATCTCTTTGGAAAGGATATCTCCTTTTTCGTTTACTTGATAGATATATAGTTCTCCAGTTCCTATTTCAAGCTCTGAAATATCTTCATTTGAAATTTTTTCTAAATATTTAACTAAAGCTCTTAGAGAATTTCCGCTGCCCCCGACAATGACATTTTTACCCTCTTTTAGGTCTTTTAAAATTTCAGATTCAAAATAAGGGATCAGTCTATTATAAACGTCTTCTAAAGTCTCTCCATTAGGAATTGGATGATCCCAACCTCTCCTTATCTTTTGAAATTCATCTTCTCCGACTTCTTCTTTTACCTGCCATTTATTTTTGCCTGTATAAATTCCGTAGTTGCGCTCATTTAAAGCTTGGGTTTCGACAGTAGGAATATGAGATAGATTAAGGGCATCTTTAATCTCATTTACAGTTTGTTTTACTCTTTTAAGTTTGGCTGCGTATGCCTTATGTAATGTTATATCGTGAAGCTCATTGGCTGCTTTCTGTGCTTCTTTGACACCTTCATCTGAAAGTTCCACATCTTGCCATCCCGTCCAAAGACCTAATGCATTCCACTCTGATTTCCCGTGCCTTACAAGTATTAAATATGCCATTATTTTCTAAAAGCCTTCCATCCAGTATATTTTGCATCCTCTCCTAAAATTTCATCAATTCTTAACAGCTCGTTATATTTTGCAATTCTATCTGTTCTAGATAAAGATCCTGTCTTGATTTGTCCGGTAGATAACCCCACTGCTAGGTGAGATATTGTTACATCTTCTGTTTCACCGCTTCTATGAGACATTACAGTTCCCCAATTATTATCTTTGGCCATCCTTACTACCTCAATTGTTTCTGTTAAAGTTCCTATTTGATTGGGTTTAATTAAAACAGTATTTCCTGCTTTGTTTGTGATCGCTTTTTGTAAAAATTTTGGGTTTGTTACAATTAAATCATCTCCTACTAACTGTGTTTTATTCCCAAGCCTTGATGTTAGATTTTCCCATCCCTCCCAATCATCTTCTGCCAATCCGTCTTCTATTGAAATTATAGGGTATGCTAAAATTAAACTCTCTAAAAATTCAATCATCTGGTCAGAGGTAAATTTTTTATTTTCTTTTTTTAAAAGATAATATTCTCCTTCTTTTAATTCGGAAGCAGCAACGTCTATACCTAAGGCAATCTCTTTTCCAAGTTTATATCCGGCTTGAATTACTGCTTGAGATATTAAATCTAAGGCTTCTTTATTACCATTTTTTACAGCTGGAGCAAATCCTCCTTCGTCTCCTACAGTAGTTTGATATCCATTAGTCTCTAAAACTCTTGCTAAAGAATGAAAGATCTCTGCGCCCATCTGGACTGCTAGCTCAAAACTTGTAGCTGAAGCTGGAATAATCATAAATTCCTGAATATCAGTTGATCCTAGAGCATGTTTTCCGCCATTTATTACATTCATCATCGGTACAGGCATAAGATAGGGGGATTTTTCTCCTGATAATTGTTTTAAATATTTAAATAAGGGGATTTTACTATTATTAGCTCCTGCCCAAGCTGAAGCTAATGAAACAGCTAATATAGCATTAGCTCCGAGTCTGTTTTTATTTAAAGTCGCATCCAAACGAATCATTGTTTGATCAATTTTGGTTTGATTTTCAACCTCGATCCCTACTAGTGCAGGAGCTATCTCTTTTTCTATGTTTTCTACTGCTTTGATAATGCTTTTCCCTTGATAGACTTTGGGATTATGGTCACGAAGCTCTAGAGCCTCGTATGTGCCTGTTGATGCACCTGATGGTACAGCTGCTCTTCCGAATACTCCATTGTTTAAAATTACATCTGCTTCTACTGTAGGATTACCTCTTGAATCGAGTATCTGTCGAGCTTTAATTTGAGTTATTTTCACGATACTTTTTCTCTCCAACTAGTATTATAATATTAAATATAGTCTTAATAAAGTAATCTTATTTTATTTAAATAAATTTTATGAAAAAAACCAAAATAGTTGCCACTATAGGGCCTTCCTCAAATACAAAAGAGGTATTAGCTAATCTGATAAAATCAGGAATGAATGTAGCTAGATTAAATTTTTCTCACGGAACCAACGAGACAAAAAAAGAGCATATTAAAATCATCCGTGATTTGGCCAGTGAGTTGTCAGTTCCGATAGCAATAGTTGGTGATTTATCTGGACCAAAGATGAGACTTGGAATAATAGATGGAGTAAAGCAGATAGATCAAGGGGAAAAAATAGATCTTTCTATTACTCCCACAAAAGACCAATTACCAATAGGATATGATATATCGGGAGATGTTAAAGAAGGGGAGAGAATATTTTTAAATGATGGTTTGGTTGAACTTCGAGTTGTTGGAGTAGAAGGAAAAGCCATAAAAACTATTGCTGAAAATTCAGGATGGGTTTCATCTAATAAAGGATTGAACATCCCTGATACTGTATTATCGAACGTTTTTACAGAGAAGGATAAAACTGATGCCTCCTTTGCACTTGAAGAAGGTGTAGATTATTTAGCTTTGTCTTTTATCCAAAATGCTGATGATGTTGGTGTTGTTAGAGATTTTATTCAGAAGAAAAATAGTCAAGTTAAAATTATCTCCAAGATTGAAACAAAGGAAGCTATTAATAATATTGAAGATATAGTTAAAGCCTCTGATGCTGTAATGGTCGCGAGAGGAGATCTTGCCATTCAGACTAAAGCGGAGGAAGTACCAATACTTCAACAAAAAATAGTTAGACTGTGCCGAAATTATCACCGTCCAGTAATTATTGCCACTCAGATGCTTGAATCTATGGTGGAAAATCCGCGTCCGACTAGAGCTGAAGTTTCAGATGTAGCCAATGCTGTGCTTGATCAAGTGGATGCTGTTATGTTGTCTGCCGAGTCAGCATCAGGTAAATACCCTGTGGAAGCAGTTAAAGTTATGAATGATGTTATCGTCTCGGTAGAAGAAAATCCAGATTATAAGCATTTTATAAATATTAACTGGGAGAGCTTTTCTATGTCAGAGCTTTCTTATAATGCAATTGCTGAGGCAACAACTTCTCTTGCTGATAGGTTAAATTCACCGCTTATTGCCGGAGCAACTTCATCAGGTAAAACAGTGCGGATGATATCTTCATTCCGACCTCAGTCGCATATACTTGCTTTAAGCTATGATGATACTATAAGAAACCAGTTAGTTCTTGTTTGGGGTGCATTTCCAATCAAAGTTGAAATTGTTAAAGACTCTGATCTGTTTTGGGAAGAAGTTCTAAGAGAAGTTAAAAAATTAAGTCTTGCTAAGACAGGGGATGAAGTGGTGTTAGTAAGGGGAACAACAATAGGAAAAAGTGGTGCGACTGACACTATAAAAGTAATAACAATTTAAAAATTATTATCCTTAATCTTCTTTAAAGCCAAAGACAGCTCTTCAGGAGAAGCTGATTTTTGTCTTGTAAAAGTGAGATCTGAATCATAATCCATTGGGATAAGATGCAAATGAGTATGATGAACTTCTCCTCCCGCTACCATAATCCCAATCCTATTGGTCTTCGGATGAAAGGCTTGTTTTAATATATGAGCTATCTTTTGAGCTTTGATTAATATTTCACTTAAGGTTTTTTCGTCAAGGTCAAATATATAAGGTACATGTTTTTTGGGGATAAGCAGCGTATGTCCTGGATTTATCGGCATAATAGTTAAAAAAGCGAGATAATCTTTGTCTTCATAAACCTTATATGATGGAATCTGGTTATTGATAATTTTACAAAAGATACATTCTTCCATATTTTTAAATTTTACTACTTAGTTTAATATTAATCATCTTTGACTTAAGGAATTTTAAGCTTTTCAATATAGATAATTTTCAGGAAACTTTCAGAATACTTAATTAATATTAGATATAATAAGTTTATAAAATGACAGGCAGTAAAAAAATCTTTTCAAAACTAGCTGTGCTTGCTAAAAGAGAAGGAAATAAAAAAGCGATCATTGAAGCAGACACTGGCAGGGTGATTACTTATAAAGAGCTTTTTTGCGCGATACTTGCTTTACAAAAATACTTTGGTGATAATTCTCAAAAGATACTTGTTGCTCTCCCTGGTGGAATTATAGATTCTATTATTTGGCTTACATCGCTTACTAATGGAAATTTTTTTATTCCGGTTTCTCCATATCTTACTCGCTTTGAATTTTCTAATATAACAGAGATGCATAAACCAGATTTGATAATTTCTGAAAAAAAACTTCCCACTTTTGAAAGAGTTATCAAAAATTATTCCAGAGAGAATGAATATTTGCTCTATACTCCAAAAGATGGACAAGTGTATCTTTCTACTTCTGGATCAACCGGAGTTCCTAAAGGGGTGATCTTAACATCTGCTCAGATTACTCAAACCGCAGTAAATATTATATTGAGCCACCACATCACTTCGAGTGATAAAGGGTTAACACCACTTCCTTTTTTTCATGTTAATGCGCCGGTTGTTAGTCTTATGACATCAATACTCTCAGGGAGTACATTAATTATTGCCCCTAAATATAGTACTAGCCATTTTTGGAAATGGGTTAAGAAGTACAAACCAACATGGATAAGTTTAGTTCCGACAATGATAGCGATGCTTCTTACTACCCCACGACCTTCATTTCTGGATCATTCAAGCCTGCGTTTTATCAGAACAGCCTCTGAACCTTTATCTGTAGAAAATTTAAAAAGATTTGAAAATAAATTTAATATCCCTGTGATTGAGACTTATGGATTATCTGAAGCAGCATCTACTGTTGCAGCAAATCCTGTTCCGCCTGAAATGCATAAGCCAGGATCAGTAGGTCTTCCCCTTGGAGTATCAATAAACATTTGCGATGTAAATACAGGGAAAGCCTTATCCAAAGGTGAGATTGGGGAGATTTGTATAAAGGGAAAAAATATTATTAAAAAGTATGAAAACGTTAAATCGAATAAATCATTTATTAAAGGGTGGCTTAAAACTGGAGATTTAGGTTTTGTGGATAGCGATGGTTATATACATATAACAGGTAGAATTAAAGATATTATTATAAGAGGTGGAGAAAATATCTCCCCTCGAGAGATTGAAGAGGTTCTCTTAACTTATCCTTCTGTATTAGAGGCAACAGTTGTTGGAGTTCCAGATCCTATTTATGGTGAAGTTGTAGTAGGATTTGTTGTCCTATATGATAACGAAAATAAGAATACAACAGCGAAGATCGGAGACTTTATTTCAAAAAAACTAACGCCTTCAAAGATACCAGAAAGGATCTGTATTCTTGATAATTTACCTAGAAATAAAACGGGGAAAGTTGATAAAGTAAGGCTTAGATCTTCTTTACAGTCTGGTAATCTATAATCCAGTATGTAAGTATAAGGGTGCCAAGTATGAAAGATAATCAGGACGGCGTTCCTGTACCTGTGCGTGCACATATATTCGAGATAGATTTAATAAGAGCAGTAACTGTCTTTTCGGTTGTAGCTCTTCATTGTTTAGCTTCAACTCAATTTCTTGTTCCTGCAGTATCTTCTTTATATTTAGTAAATCTTTTTATTCATCTTCTTCATTACAACCGAGAAATGTTTATGTTTGTAACAGGTCTGGTATTAACTTATGCTTATTTCGGAAAGCCTTTTTCCGCAAAGAAATTTTGGTTAAGAAGGGCTTTGTTAATACTAGTTCCGTATCTATTCTGGTCTATAATTTATGTAAAAATAAACAACCATACTCTAGGGCTTGAAGCTTATTTAAAATTGCTCTGGCATGATATTCTTGTAGGTGAGGCTTCATACCAGCTGTATTACATCCTTCTTGCTTTAGAATTTTACATTTTGTTCCCGTTCTTTTTAATATTTCTTAAAAAAGTATCTAAGCATCCTTGGACAACACTATCTATTAGCTTTCTGTTTCAGATTTTCTTCTTACATCTTGATTATAACTATCTTCAATCAGGAATTTTTAAATCTGATTTAATTACCAATTTTATTCTTCCTTTCCAAGATCGAATATTTATAACTTATCAGTTTTTCTTTATATTTGGAGCTTTTACGGCTATATATATGAAAGACGGCTATTCATTTATGAAGAAATTCGGTAAATTTCTACCTTTTGTTGTAATTACAAGTATAATTTTATATTCAATATATTATTATTACCTAATAGGTATTAGTAAAAATATATTTTACGCTACATCAGTACTTCAGCCGAGTGTGACTATTTACAGTATTGTAATCATCTTATTTTTTCTCTGGCTGGCAATTTCATGGGTAAAAAATCTTAAGCTATACAAAGTAGTAAAGCTAACTGCGGACACTTCATTCGGAATATATTTTGTTCATGTGGCAATATTATCTTTAGTGGTAAAATATCTACTACCACTCACTCCAAATATATTACCTCTGTCACTTAAAATGGGTTTGGTAATAGCTGTTACATTTACAACTTCTGTTTTGTTTTGTGCTTTTCTTCTAAAAACTCCTCTTCTTGCTTGGACAATTGGCAGAGGTAGAAAGGAAAACAAATGATTCAATTGATTAATATAAAAAATTATAAAAACATCAGGTTAAAATATTTTTTATCAAATAAGAAATTTTTGCGAGCGGGGATGATTATGCTTATATTATTTGCCATTTTATTATTTTTTTTTGTACGAAATCTTTTTTTTCATTATTTACATCAAAAAAAACACCGAAAAAACCTGTATATACCGACATCATCTTTTAAAAGGATTATACCGAACGTCATAAATTCGAAGATTATAGATAGTATAGTGACGACTACTGGATGCGGACAAAAATTATCACTTACTCCAGGGCGTTCAACTTTGATGGTTATAAAATCTGATAATAAAGAACGAAGGTTTTTAGTTTATCTTCCGAGTAGTTATAACAACTCTGTTAAGCATCCTCTAATATTAGTATTTCATGGATACAACGATATACCATCTGATATGGAAAGATTTTCTGGTTTTGATCCCTTAGCAAATACAAATAATTTTATTGTTGTTTATCCTGAGGGTAGTCCGGGATTGGGAGGAGTATTGGGATGGAATACTGGTCTTCATCCAACTATTCGAGGAAATGATATTCTATTTGTTAGTAACATGCTCAATTCCTTACAAGCCAATCTTTGTGTAAATCCATACCAAATTTATGCCAGTGGATTTTCCAATGGTGGAGGATTTGTCGGTAGACTTGCTTGTATATTTTCTAATAGAATAGCTGCTTTTGCTCCTGTATCTGGATCATATTTGACATTATTTAGCTCGTGTAATACTACAAGAGCAGTATCCATTATGGAATTTCATGGTAATGCAGATAACATCGTTCCTTATATTGGAATTCCTAGTCTGAGAGAAGTAGCGACATTTTATTGGGTAAGCGGATGGGCAAAAAGAGATGGATGCTTGACTAAACCTCAGGAAACTTTGGAATCAAACTTAGTTACTAAATATACGTGGACAGGTTGTAGGGGAAATGCGGAGGTCATACATTATAAAATTATAGGCGAAAAACATACCTGGCCGAGGGTTTACTTTTTGGAGAGTGTAAACGGAAGTATTAAATATATAGATACAGCGCATACAATTTGGAACTTTTTTAAGCGCCACCCCTTACCTGTATAAATTTTCTATTTTAACAAATTATCTAAAAATTGAGTTTTTTTATAAAAATTACTGCGCATGAATTTATTGAATTTTAATTCCAAAGAATTGAATAAGCGGGTTTTTAATTTTTCTCCTTGCCTCATCATAAGTATAAAGATGGATTATATCGAATATTTTGCTAAAACCAATACCGCCAACTCCTAATTCATATTCCTTACTATCAGTTGTGTGAATTTTGAGAACAATTCCCGGCGAAGGCAGTCCGCCGGTATCAATCATCCTATCTTCAATCGAAACTTTTTTTACTTCATCCTTTGTTAAATCGAGCAGAGTAATAAACTCTGCTGAAGTTGCAAAATTATTTTTTGTCCGATCACCTATTAGGATAATTCTATTCCTGGACGTTAAAAATAAGCCTGCAGAGCTTATACGACCCCCCGGATCAAGACCCTCAAAGGGGGAGATGGGATTACTAAAACTTTTACCATCAGGAGTATGCAAATAAAAAAATACCTTTTTTGAGAAATCAATTTTTTCATTCTGCTGCAATACCTTTTTAACTTTCCTTTTAAGGATAGAAAGCATTATCCAGTCAAATATAAATAACATAGATATACCAGCAATAAGAAAGACAAGGCCAAGAAGTACAAGCTGAGTTAAGGAATAATAGCCCACGTAAAAGTCACTGCCTCTTAAACGCAGATATAAATAAACTGCAAAAAAAGCGATAATAATTAAAAATCTTTTATCAAAAAACATAGATTAAAAATTATTTTAATATTCCAAATTAAAAAAACCATCTAAAACTTTACCAACTGTACATAAAAATATTTTTGAATAAAGGATGAAAGTTGACACCAGGCTAAGGCGACTCCTAAAGTTGTTGGAAATATAGTTTCACAGATGATAACTAAATTGTCCTGTATCATCTTGAGGGTAAATAGTAATTAAAATAAAAGTCTAGAATTTTTTTATCACGGGTGTGAATAAATTTATCTGTATAATCTTCTGGCTCTTCATGATTAATAATTCTCATAATATCGGCAAGAGAAATCCAGACTAACTTAAACCCTTTACTGATCTCTTTTTCTGTAAAATTTAATTTCCCAGGTACCCCGGTAGATAATGCCTCAAAAATATATGATATCTGCAACATCTTATATTGGTTCCTATACTCCAGAGTAATACCCAGATATTTTTTTATCTCTATATTCCACCCGGTCTCCTCTAAAACCTCTCTTTTTAATGCTTCTTCTTGATCTTCACCATCTTCAAAACCTCCTCCAGGAAGTTTATGATAATTATTTTTCTCTACAAAAAGCATTGCAATCATATTCTCCTTGATTAATATAGCTCGTGAAGCTCTTCTAATTTGATAATCATTTGAATTAGAATTATTAGATGAGCTATTGCCCGCTTCATGATCTTCAATTTCTGCTATTAAGTATTTATTTTCCACAATTTGATTATATCAGGTTCTAAAATTTTTTAAGATTTATATGCAAAAGAATTGAGATACGAGATCACTTCTCGGTAGGATTATAACCTTAATTTAAATTAAGAACCGGCGGGATGTCTTGTCCAATTAGGTATCTTTCTTAAATCTTCTATGTTTAAACGATGACCCCAATAATTATGCCACCAATTAAGATAGGTCCGATCCCATTTTTGTGCTTCCGCCACTATTAGTTCAAATCCTTCCAATGGTCTATATATCCCTGATGTTTTACCCTCTCTATCTGTCGAAAGGGAGATAGTAACTGTACTGTCGGCAATAATATACGGAATCCCTCGAGTACTAAAAACTGTGGTAACTGGTAATATATTTTTTGGTTGAAGATTTTTTCTGCAAACAAGTAAAGCATCAAGAAGGGGCCACCCTGTCTGCTTTGATATTCTTTCATATGCGGCCACTGTTTCTGATACTCTTTTTCCTGTTCCCAAAAAGGTCCAGTTTTCCTGACTAGCATCTGTTGCGACTCCGTGCCCCATCATAATCATCGCATTTTTGATCAATTCTATTTCGATCTGATCTTCTAAAAGAACTAACTCTTGAGAAATAAATACATGAGGGTACGGAGATACATTAAGATAAGTCGGCCTTCCTCTTCTTGCTAAATCCAAATTCTCTACAGACGCTCCGAGTTTAATACCCCAATTATCCAATTCTTTATCCATATTGGGGTTGCCAGTTGTAGGCTTTGAAAAAATAATTATCTTTTCAGGATCCGTCATTATATGAATTATTATAAATCCAACTCTTTAATTTATCTCGTATCTGATAGATTACTTAGATTATCCAAGTCTACATAGTTTACCTTGGTATAACTGTAATTCCTAAATTAGAAGAGGGAGAATCTATTCTTTCTTCTTAATTTAGTAAGAGTTGATGAATTTGTGAGCAATATTATACACATAAGAGGTAGATGCAGACAAAAATTCTTTTCTGAAGTGAATAATCTATAGTTAAATTATTTTGTGCAAATAGGATACAATTACAGGCATGACTTTTCCTGAAAATGCAGAATTATCACAATTAACGCAACTGGAGAAACGATTTTAAGGATTCCTGCTCTCCCTGAGGAGATTAGAAACTGAGATCAATACATTAAAAGTACAAAGATGGTTTTTCTATTACTTTTATAATCTAGTCGAACAAGAGCGAATAATATTGAACTACTCGAACCCTTGGCTAATTCTATATTAGAACACTGGGATCCATCAAAATTCGATTCAAGTCTATTGGATCTAGACTCGATGACCAAAATTGGACAATACGGAAATCAGCAGTACAATTTATTATATGAATACTGACGATAATCAGGAGCCTCAGGTACCGATAGAAGTAGAATCTGAACAAGACTGGAATAATAATGTTAACCAAATTGTAGAGGTTATGTCGAATGTTAATACAGAATCTCCTGCAGCCGAGTTGAATGCGACGAGTATGCAAGACTTTGACGGAGAAAGAATCGAGTTTAATGAGGATCTTCCAGGCTTAAATACTATTAAGTAAAAGGGTCTTGAACTTAGCTAGAACTTCTGAGAGTATTACTCCTGCATGAGTAAGGAACATCACATTATCTACATTCCAGGGTTAAGGGATACCAACCCCTTAAATAGACCATTCTATGTTTTAGCCGAAAAAGCTTGGAGAAAACAAGGTTTCTATCCTCATATATTCTATCCCCATTGGGAAGAAGGCAGACACATTCAACCTAAGCTAAAAGCAATCACTGATTTAATAGATGAATTAGCAGAACAGCAACATACGGTTTCCTTAGTGGGTCAAAGTGCGGGGGGTTCAGCTGCACTAAATGCTTTTTTTGAGAGAAGAAACACTGTTTGTGGAGTAGTCAATGTTACCGGAAGACTAAAATCTGGGGTAAATGTTAGACCATCTCTTGATCATGCCGCAAAAAACAGCCCTGCCTTTAAAGAATCTGTTTTGTTATTCGAGCAGGAAAATGAACCAAGATTGACTTCCGAAGAAAGAAAGAGAGTGATGACTATCAGACCTATTTTAGATGAGGTAGTTCCAGCTCCGACTGTTCCCGTAGAAGGAGCAATAAATCTAGTAGCTCCAATTATGGAACATAGTTTAGGCGGAGGTTTTATATCAATCCTATGGTCTAAAAATTTTCTATCCTTCTTGAGAGAGCTTGAAACTACTTGAATTCTTCGATTAATTATCCACCTTTTAGGTAGCAACATTTTTTGTATTTCCTACCACTCCCACAGTAGCAAGGGTCATTTCTCCCAATCTTTCGAGTAATAACTTGACCTGGATTTATCACCATTTCAACTAGTTTCTGTAATTTCTGATCTTGCTTCCAAGCCTCTTTAGTATAGGTTACAGCATCTATTATTTTTGGACTATTTGCATAGCTACCAAGTCCTAACCATTCATTTGCTTTAGTGAGATATTTCCTTGCTACGGAATAAGTCATTAAGTGCTTACCTAAAAAAGTACTTTCTTCATATCTGACTACATAAGTTATACCTCCTAAGCCAGTATCTAAAGGCATTGCCATCGTATGCGGCTTTCCGTCCTTTTGAGATTTCAATTTCATTTCTCTCATCATTCCAACTAGCTTATCTGCAGTCTCACTTGAAAGAGTGTACAAAAAGAATATTGCATCAACTATTCTTGGATCACCTGTCGACTTTATTTGGGAAACGAGTTCAATAAAACTACTATTTTTCCACTTCTGTCTAATTCTGCTCTTTGCCTTATCCTCCTCAGTACCATATTTTTGCCTTATTATGTCATCATCAATAAGTTGAGCAAAATCCTGCATCAATGCAATCCTGGTGCTTGGGGAAGTTGGGTCTACGTATAGCTTCTGGTCCAGGTGATACCCCAAACTTGCTATTTCTGTTCCTCCCATTATCTTGTCAGCTAAAAGTACTCGTTGGTTAACGTAGTAAAGAAAATCGTAAGGATCTGGAAGATATGTAGCCAGTAGTTCTAAATCAAAAATATTGATGGCTATTGGCCATGGGTCCTCCTCCTTCTTCTCTAGAAAAGCATGTACCTGCATGTAAAGTGCTGGATAGTTATCAGTGGATACGGTGAGTATATAAACCTCATCAATCGAGTTAGAAAGTTGAATTTCCTCACCACTATTAGTTAGAAACTTTGCATCTTTGGATAGAAGATGAATTCTCGATTCTAAGCCTTGGTCATACGCATCTTGAACAGCACTTTTGAAATCTTTACCTAATTGAACTAAATTTCCTTTTCGTGATAGAACTGTCATTTTTTTTGACTTAGCCTGCACAACTAAAGCTTTATTTCCTAATAGGGCTAAAACATCTATATCTGTATAATCTATACCCCTCTTTCTTATCCCGTCTCCCCTTAATCTCTGGACTTTTACTCCTTTATATACGTTAGCTTCTCCGAACACTCTTTGTAGGATTTTATAGGCAACTTCTTCTGTATATTCACCTCTATGCTTCAATGCTACGGAAAAGTAGTCCTTATCTAACTCCTTAATCCAGTAAAACGGACTTTCGTCGATTGATCTGGCTAAATCAAATGAAACGGGTAATACATACTGTGTTGGTGAAATCTTGATTAGGGGTTTTACTTCTAGTTCATTAAAGTCTGCTGGAGTATTAAGATCTTGATTACTTTCCCCAGGGATAGCAGAAAATCTAGTGAGAAGATTTTGCAAACCTTCTTCTCTAAGATTTAGCTTTCTAGGATCAAATGAAAATACATCCAATGCCCATCTACATAAGGTAGCAAAATTATCTTTTGGAGGGATGTTTAGGCGTTTCTTTTCAGATAGTTCTTTTGTTGCTTTAGAGAAAGCTATCGATTCCTCAATTGAGAAGCCTAAATTTTCAATTATCCATTCCACATCTTTCTGATATCTCTTAGGAGCAGTTTCCCAGTACTGGAAATCGTATGCACCTGAATCACCATAGAAAACTGACTCTACTATCGCTTCTGGTGAGGTAAATATGCTTGTTTTGTTCAGAGGAATGGTACTCTGCGATTTATTTAAGCTTTCTTCGATCATTGAACTAAACGCTTTGAGTCCATAATGGTCATGTAATTGTTGAAGGAGGTGATAAGTATTGGCTATATATTTACTAGAATCTTCTTCATTAGGTAATATGCTTAGATCGATCGGTCTTTTTAGGAGTAAACCAAATAGAAATCCTGCCTCTTGGTAGCTGACCCTACTATGCCAGTCTACATCACCATAGTTATCTAGAGTTAGAAAAAGATCATGCAAAATAATGATTGATAGAGAATAGATATATCCAGGTTGATAAACGAGGTCGTTAATCTCTTTCAGGGTTTTATCTAAGTCTGGTTTAGTGTTGGGGTTTGATTTCATACCATCAATCATTTATAGCCAGATATTACTACGTTTTAGTATGTATTACAGTACGGATAAAATCTCTTGTTTAAAGTTTTAGGAAACAGGTTAAAAGGTTTAAAATTAGCTTATGGATAAAAAAGCTCTTAAATCCTTTGTTCCAAAAACTCCTAAAAAGCTTGGTCGAATAACGGTTATAACAGATGAGGTAACAGCTAAGATCTGTGAAGCATTAAAGAGAGGATCGAGTATTGAGGCAGCTTGTATTAATGGAGGTATCCATAAGGCTACCTTTTACAGAAAACTACAAAAAGATCCGACTTTTGCAACGAAAATAGGCTTTGCAATTTCTTATATGAGCACTGCCGCCTATGAAGTTTTACATGACGAAATTGTCTTCAATAAAAATCTCAAAGCGGCAATGTGGTGGCTAGAAAGATCGGTTCCTGAAAGATATAGCAAGAGGGTTGTTACACTTCAAATCAAAAAAACTGTCAAACTAGCCATTTCTGCAAAAAAGACTCTCAAAACATAGTTGCAAAAATATTATCCAAGCTGACATGTAAGAATTACTGGTAAGATTAAGGTATGTATGACGATGAGGAGCTAGATTTTACCAAGTTTAGATATGTGCTTTATGCCAGAAAATCCACAACAGATGAAACCAGGCAGGTGCGATCTATTCAAGACCAAATTAAAGAATGCCTGGAGCTGGCAGACAGAATGCACCTGAATGTTGTGAATAGACACAATCCACTAATCGAAACTCAATCAGCCAAAAGACCCAATAAAAGACCTATTTTTAAACAAATGCTTAAAGATATTCAGGCAGGAAAATATGATGCAATCCTTGCCTGGAACCCAGATCGCCTTGCAAGGAATATGCTAGAAGGAGGGATGTTAATAGATATGGTTGATACTAACGTAATTAAGGACTTAAAGTTCTACACTCATCACTTTAGCAAGGATGCAAATGGAAAAATGCTTTTAGGAATGGCCTTTGTCCTTTCTAAACAATATTCTGATGATCTATCCCAAAAAGTTACGAGAGGTGTAAGAGGCAACTTCTCTGAAGGAAAAAGCCCTGCACCTAAGCATGGATATATTAGGGATGAAGAGGGATTATATAGACCAGATGGTAAGAACTACGAGTTAATCTGTGATGCTTGGAAAATGAGGCAGGAAGGTCAATCCCTAGAGGTAATCGCTAAGTATATGGATGATCGAGAATATTTTAGAGTGGTTAAAACCACTGGTCATAAGGTACGAATGACGGCAGACATTTTATCTACTCAAGTATTCTGCAACCCGTTTTATTACGGCGTTATGATTTCGGAGAAAACTGGGGATCGAGTTGACCTGAGAGAGATCTATGATTTTATCCCAGCAACGACAGAAGAAGTTTATAGTGATGTGCAACTTCTTTCTCGTAACAGAAAAACTTCAATGCAAACTAGGCGGGGCAAGGGTTTTTATCCACTTAAAGCAATGGTGCAATGTGCTTTTTGTGGTCACAATATGGTTGCGGGTCCATCAACAGGCAGTAAGGGTAAGCGTTATCTTAATTACCGTTGTGATGATGAAGTTTGCCAAGCAGAGAAAAGACGCATAAACACTAAAAGTGGTAAGCCTAAGAGAAGCATCAGAGCTAAGTACGTATTTAACTATATCTATCAGATATTGGAGGAAGGCTTAAACTTTACAGAAAAAGACTATGATCATTACTACAAAAACCTTGAATCGATAACAAGTGATAAAAGAACTAAACTACAAATGCAGTTGCATAGTTTACAAGCAAGTCTGAAGGCTATAGACAGAGAGCTTAAAGATCGTGCCTTAGCCTTGGTGAGTAATAGGATAAAGGACAATGTGCGGAAGATCAACGAAGAGAGAATTGATGAGCTAGAAGAAAGCAAAGAGAATATCAAGCAGGAGATTGAGAAAATCCAATTGAAGATAACAGATCCTCAACAAGATAAATTAACCCTCGAACAGTTCTTGAACTTATCAAAAAATGCTGCTGCAATAGTCCGAGCGGGTAATTCCAATGTAAAAGATGCAATTTGCCGGATTATTTTCTTGAACTTTTCTGCTGGGGTTGATGAAATGCTGTCCTATCAAGCTAAACCACCATTTGATAGGCTATTAAAAAATAAGGTTTTCTCTTCTGGTCGGGGACCAGGGAATTGAACCCTGCGCCTT
>DAIDIY010000003.1 GCA_027451625.1 Candidatus Daviesbacteria bacterium
ACTTAAGGAATCGTCAATTACTTTAAGTAATTTATCCCCCGACAAATCTTTTTGTAAAATTATTTGCACTAAACCTATCTTGGCAAAAAAATTAGCGTTCACCTCTTGCTCATTTCCAAAAAGATAAGGTATAGGGATTAAGATAGCTGGGGTTTTAAAATATGCAAGTTCGGTTAATGTATTTATCCCAGCCCTTGAGATAACTAAGTCAGCTGATTTTAATAAATAAGCCATATCTTCACTACTTATCCATTTAGTAACTAAATAGTTATTTTTATACTGTAAACTTTCACGGACTTTTACAAGTTGATCATAATCTAAAAACTTTGAATCACCTGTCTGATGAATAATTTTTGCTTTAGATAAAATATTCGGTAGAATTCTTTCAACTGTTTTATTAATAACATGTGATCCTTGATTACCTCCTGTAATAATAATAAGCGGAAGATGATTTTTAGATGAATTAATAAATTCTAGTATTTTTTGAGAAGGAGAATAATTTTTTGTAAGGATTTCTTTACGAAGAGGGTTTCCGGTAACTACCTCTTTCGTACTCCCTTTGGAAGTTAGAGATGGGAAGCTAAGACAGATTTTATCCGCAAATGGATAAGATAACTTTATTGAAAGACCTTCAATTAAAGTTTGTTGATGTATGATTACGGGAATAGAGAGTAACCATCCGGCAATAATTATAGGGACTGATATATATCCTCCAAAAGACAATATTATATCTGGCTGCTCACTGGAAACGATATAAAAAGCATGTAAAAAACCAATTGGCAACTTTAATAAAGAAAGAATCGTATATCTTGTAAACGTATACTGAAATCTGCCGCTTATTAGCGGAATAAATTTAATTCCTAGTTTAGGAATAATAGAGGATTCTGGAGAAGGAGTAGGATCTCCCTCTCTTGTGCTTTTCCTGCCCACATAAATAATCTTTGAACTCTGATATTTTCTTAATACCTCTATTACAGCTTGGGCAGGAGTAAAATGAGTTCCAGTAACTAATACTTTCATCTTCTAATGATGTAGGATACACTACTTATTCAATAAACTCCACTCAATATTTTCTTGATTGTTTAGATATATTTAATAAAATCCCAGCAGCTACTAAATTAGCCATTAGAGCCGATCCTCCATATGAAATAAATGGTAGAGGTACTCCAGTTAAAGGAATAAGCGATACCATAGCCCCTAGATTTATTACTGCTTGGACACCAATCCAAATTGAAAGGCCGGTAGCAAGCATTTTTCCGAAATCATCAGAGGCTAATTCAGAGATTTTCAAGGCTCTCAAGATTAAAAAAGCAATAGCAGAGATCAAGATCACTCCTCCCACAAAACCAAATTCTTCTCCGACTACAGCAAATATTGAATCTGTAGTCACCTCTGGAATGTAAGCAAATTTTTGTCTCGACTGTCCAATTCCCAGTCCAAACAGTCCACCTGATCCTAAGGCGATTAAAACTTGATAAATATGATAAGAAAACCCATTTGGATCAGCAAATGGATCTAAAAAAGCCAAAACACGATCTCTTCTATAAGATGAACTTAAGATAAAAAACAGAAAAACCATAAATCCGCTTCCTAATACACTAAGGAATCTCATAATTTGGGCTCCCGAAATAAAATACATTGTTAAAGAAATTACTGCATAAACGATAGCTGATCCTAAATCTTTTTGGAAAAAACCAATAATTACCACAATCGCCCCTGTTAAAGTGAAAAAAAACTTTTGATTATATCTTTTTTGGAACATTGAAGAGAAATAAATAATAGAGCTTAATTTTATAAGTTCAGTCGGTTGAATAGTTAAAAACCCTACCTTTAGCCATCTATGGGCTCCTCCTGCTAAGACTCCAAGATTAGGTAGAAAAACTAACATCATCAAGATAACTGAAGTTATAAAAAAAGGTGAGGCTAATTTTTGTAGTTTTCGGTAATCAAAAAAACTAAAAAAACCTAAAGCTGCAAATCCCAATATCATCCATAGGATTTGTTGTTTAAAAAAATAGTATTTATCTGAAAAACTGGCATATGCTTCAACCTGTGAGGAATCAAATACCATAAGCAAGCCAAAGAGTGATAAACATATCACTGTACCCAAAAAAGTCCAATCTAGGCCTTCTCCTCGGGCAGAAGATCTAGCAAGACTTTTTTTAGTATTCCGGTTTATTCTCCTCATTAAAATTAATGCCCAAAGATTATTTAGAGAGAAATGAAAGCCAAAGACCAAGTATCGCAAACATCGCCTCGGCAAGCCAAAATCGCATCACAATCTTTGGTTCCTCCCAACCAATATATTTAAAATACATATGCAAAGGTGCAACTGGAAAAATTTTTTTATGAAATATCTTTTTAGACATAATCTGTAAGAATGATGATCCTACGATAATAAGATACACTCCTCCTATTACAGTCAGACCTAATATTTTACCTGTTTCTAATCCTATTACCGCAAGAGTCGCTCCAAAGGCGAAGGCGCCAGCATCTCCTAGATATACTCGTGCTGGAAATACATTAAAATAAAGATATGCAATAAGAGCCCCGATCCAAATCCCAACAAATATTTCTAAATTTATATCAAATACTGAATGAGATATCACGAGAAAAGCAAACAAACAAATAGTTAAAAGTCCTGTCGATAACCCGTCTAGACCATCTGAAATATTGACAGCGTTAGAAAAAGTAACTATCGCAAAAATTGCCAACGGTATGTACCACCAGCCTAAGATTAGATTTCCGACTATCGGGATAAAGAGGTTATTTAGACCCAACTTGAAATATAAGGCTAAAGATACAAGCAAAGCAAAGATAAGCTGGAAAAATAAAATTTTGGGCGAAGACAAACCATGAAATTTGCCTAAAGTATTTGAAAATATATGACGCAGATCATCAATTAAACCCAAGGATCCAAAACAAATAAGTGCTAAAAAAATTGAATAGATCTCCCAGTCAAAATTCTGGTGAGTAAAGATGAAGATCAATATTGTAAGTATAATGACTATAGGTATTATTAAAATTCCTCCACCAACTGGAGTATAAAAGTCTTTCTTCATTAGCTTATCATGAATAGGTGTTGTTGAATCTTTGTTAGTCAGAGATTGCTCACTTTCAACTCTACTTTTCCTAAGATTAAACAAAAAATCTATAAATGGAATTAATAAAAAGCTTGTGACAAAGAAAGAAACTATAATAAGTCCTAGAAGTTCAATCATGTTTTGTGATTCTTTTAACTACCTCTCCTAATCTATTACCCTTAGCGCCTTTAACTAATACTATATCCCCTTTCTTAGTCGATGTTAAGATCTCGCTTACCATTTGTGAATTAGACAAATTTAACAAGACTTTCTCCGGTAAAAATCCAAGTCTTAACAATTCGTCTGCAATAAATTTACAGTCTCCCCCGCCTAAAATAACTGTATCAATCTTCGTCTGAAAAATGCTCCTTGCTAAGTCTCTATGTATCTGTTCTGACATGCTACCCATTCCCACTACCTCTCCCAATATTAAAAATCTGCGCCTGGCTGGAAGTAAATTCAAAGTATGCAGATTTTCCTTAAATGAAGAAATTTGCATATCGTAAGTATCATCTATGATCAAAGCCTTAGACAATCCTTCAAAAGAGACCATCTTTTGATCTTCTGGCTCAAGCTTCTCTATTCCTCTTTTAATCTCGAAAAGCGAGAACCCGCAGTTAATCGCTACCGTAGCAGCAGCCAAAAAAGAATAAACAAAATAAACACCTAAAAAACGGGTTTTTATTTCAACACTTTCAACACCATAGTTTAATTCAAAAGTTAATACTCCGTCTTTTATCTTAACATTGTTTCCCCAAACATGGGAGTGTTCTCTATCTAATCCAAAAAACACTACCGCTTTTTCTCTCTCTTTTGATAGACTCCGAACTTCTAAATCATCATAATTTAAGATAAGTAAATCATTTAGATCAAATGAGTCAACAAATTCTTGAGTTTCTTTAAAACTATTTTTTAAACTACCAAAGTTTACTATATTTGCGGGAGAATAATTTAGTATAACTCCTACTCCAGGACGAATTTTGTCTGTAAGTTTTTTTACTGATCCTGGAGATGAAAGTTCAACCTCTAAAACTACTTTAGTCTTTTTAGGGTCAGTTTGGTAAATTAACTTTCGCGGTTCAAAGTTATCGTCACTTATATTTTGTGCGGCAACAATATTTACTTTTGAATCAAAAATTTCTTTTATCGCTCTAATGGTAGTAGTTTTACCTAAAGTTCCAGCAATACCTATAATATCTTCTCTTAGAATCTTTTTAGGAATATGTCCATTAAAAAATTTTTTAAAATAATCAACTGGCGCACTAAAGGAATTCGTTTTAAATTTTATATTCATTTTTGAGCCTTTAATTTAAAAGTAACTGAGATAATGACATCTGTAGCAGATAAATCCGCCAGAGGCTTTATCTCCTGATTTTCATACTCACAAAAGACTTTAATTTGATTAGCTTTGTCACGAAGGGTTTGATTGCTAAGTATTGAGCCCCCAACTGTTCCACTATCTAAATAAAGTTCTGAGAATCCTCCAAGTTTTTGTAATTTAGCATATTCAGATAATCTTTTTAAACTTACTCCAGAATCAGCCTCAAGTAAAGCCTCTTCAATTCCTAACCCATCTTTTGATATCCTACCTCTTATTCCAAATAATTTTAAGCTGTCACTTCTATTTTTAATCACCAATCCTTCAATATATTTTTTATCTAAAACTATTTTGCTACCTGATCCCAAAATAATGTAGGGAATACGCAGATCTTTACAAAGTTGAACAGCTACTATCAGCTCACGGGCCGTCGTTGCGATATAAAATGATTGTGCCTGAGCATGAAAGTGATTTTTAGTTTCTCCTGATAAATCTATATCATATTTTACTCTTATCTGTCCTAACTGGCTTGTTAGCAATTTTATTTTCTCATCCATGACTGCAATATCCTCTTGGTAGTCTTAGTATCTGACCAAGGTCTCTCCTCTCCATAATAATTCATCGACTTTTCATGTCCTTTGCCAAATATGCCTATAATATCACCTCTTTTAGCTAAACCTAGAGCCATCTTTATTGCCTTTTCTCTATCTGGTTCTTTAAATAAATTAACCTCTGCCTTAGACCCATTATTTAATGCACCTCTTGCAATCTCATCTATAATTTTAAGACTATCTTCAAAGCGAGGATCTTCATCAGTTAGAATAATGATATCAGCAAGTCTCGATGCAATCTCTCCCATAAGGGGACGTTTTTGTAAATCTCTTTCTGATGCAGCTCCAAATACAGCTATTAGTTTATTACTTTTTTTCCTTCTTTCTCGTAGAGTACCCAATGATTGTTCTAGTCCATTAGGAGTATGAGCAAAGTCTACAAAAATACTTATTCCTAATTTATTAGGAATAGACTCCATCCGTCCAGAAAGCCCAGAAAAATTCTCAAGAGCTTTTTTTACCACACTTCTTTTAATACCTAAAGAAAAAGCAGTCGCAGCTGCAGCTAAAGCATTTTGCAAATTATACTTTCCCGGAAGCTGAAGATTTATGGGAAAATCATAAGGATTTACATCTGCTTCCCTGGTTAAACCGAAAGAGATAATTTTCCCTTGAGAAGTTTTAGATAAAATGTCAAAATTCAGGTCATCTCTATTTAAAATAGCAATTTTAGATCTTTTTATAAGCTTTGCTTTAGTTAAAAGATAATTTTGGAAAGTTTTATGATAATCCAAATGCTCGTGAGTAACATTAGTAATCACTCCTATTTCAAATGGAATTCCCCAGACTCGAAATTGAGAAAGGGCATGTGAGGTAACTTCTAAGATCATAAATTCATCATTTCCTTCTTTTGCCTGCTTAAGATACCGCTGAATAACCCATGGACTAGGACTGGTTACATGAAATCCCGTATCATAAAATTTATTACCAACAGATGCATTTATAGTCGAAATCATAGAGCATCTCTTTCGATCGTATCTGAGAATTTGAAAGATCATGTTAACCGTAGTTGTTTTGCCATCAGTTCCCGTTACTCCAATTACTCGAATCTTGCCTCCAGAAAATCCGGATAGGAAACTAGCAAAGATCGCCTCAGGGAGGTGTTTTCCATAATTTATAATCCAATTAGGAATTAATCGACGCACGCTTTTTCCATGCATAAATTTTGTTCATTATAACCTTAAGGATGATTTCTTTTCCAGCTTTATTATTTTGGAGCAATACCATAGTAAGCAAAAAGCTGTTTGGCTATATTAAAAAATGTTGGAGCTGCAGTTTCAGCTCCCCAAATAGATGAAGAAGGCTGTTCATAAAGAATCAATATGGCAAATTTAGGATCATTCGCAGGAGCAAACCCTATAAATGAAGCATTAGTTTTAGTAGGATCATAATGTCCAGAAAGGGGTATTTGAGCTGTTCCTGTTTTACCAGCAATTTTATATCCCTTTAAAGCATAAAATTTAGCTTCACCTTGTTCGACCGCTGCTATCATCATCTGCGTAGTCTCTGAAGCTGCTTTGGATGAAATCACCTGTGTTATGACCTTAGGTTTAATCTCAATTGTTTTACCGCCACGGATAATCTCTTTGACAACATGAGGTTCCATCAATTTACCTCCATTTGCTATAGCTGATACGGCTTTAATCATCTGAATCGGGGTAACCGCAATTCCTTGACCAAATGTAGCCGTTGCTAAATCAATGTTTGACCACTGGCTTTCAGGCCTTAATGAGGGACTTAATTCATCTTGTAAGTCTATACCCGAGCTTTGTCCGAAACCAAATTTTGTTATATATTTATAAAAATTATCTAGACCTAATTTCTTTCCAACGAAAACCATTCCTGTATTATCTGAATGAATAAGAGTTTCTGTTGTAGTTGTGTGAGGGAAGTACTGATTATTCCATGTTCTAATTTCATATCCATCCATCTTCACAGGTCCTGCACAGTTATCGCAGGGAGTTTGAGGTGTAATCACATTAGTATCTAAAGCGGCTGACATAACGACAACTTTAAATGTCGATCCTGGTTCATATGAATCAGCCACAACAGGATTTATATAGGAATCTTTTGGGAAATCCCAAAAATCATTTGGATCATAATTAGGATATGCTGCCATTGCTAATATAGCTCCACTCTTGGGATCCATAACTACAGCTAAAGACGATATCGCTCCATATTTGATCATCCCTTTTTTTAGTTCATTTTCAACAATATGCTGGATAGTTCGATTAATGTTTAAAACCAGTGTATCTCCTTCTTCTACTGGTTTTTGGAAGAACTTTCCAATCAGAATAGGCATGCCAAATGCATCCTTTTCTAGAGTCTCCTGACCATTTACACCTTGCAACTCTCGATTATAATAGCCTTCTAAACCAAAATATCCTTTTGGATCGCCTAGCGCATCAGAACCAACAAACCCCAACAAATGCGCGGCAGAAGAACTTTCTGGATAATATCTGCTAAGCCCGGAATCAAATCCTATGCCACTAATTCCTAATTTATCAATTTCATTTTTAGTATTTATATCCAAATCTTTAGCCAATATTACCCAATATAGATTTTGAGAGAGATCATCAACAAGTTTTTGCTTATATGCATCAAATGCTTGCAGGTCATCTATTCCTGGAGTTGGAGATAGTTGAGATTTTACTTTTGGGTATAAAACTTGAGCTAATCTTAATGCAACACCTTCTTTATCTGCGATAACCTTTGGTAAACCATACAGAAGAAATGTAGGCTTATTAATTGCTAAAGGATATCCATCCGAAGAGATGATATTACCTCTTTGAGCTTGAGTTTTAATAGTGGTTAGATGTTGATCCTCCGCTCTTACTGTCAGATCTTCAAATCTTATTATCTGCCAATAAAAGAGTCTAATCGCAACCAAGGCCAACACGACAACGAAAGAGATCTTAAGCAGTTTAATCCTTGAATTCATGCCAACCTCCTATTGTCATCTTATCTCATAGATCCTCTGTCTTAAATAGTGATAAAAAGTTACTTAATAACCGAAGCTAGATTAAATGAATCAATGTACTCAAAGTTCTTCTCATCAGTAAAACCTAACTGTGAAGCTTTACTAAAAACCTGGTTATAAGATCCTCTTTGCGCTATCTCATTTTCAAGAACTTGATTCTCGAGCTGCAGATTTTTCATTTTATTGTCAATCACAGTAAGTTTCATACCATAAGTTGATAAGCCATTGGCGACCCAAATTTCTGCGACTAAAGTAAAAATTAGCATTGACAGGCCGATTTTAATAAAAGTAAGTCTAATGTTTCTCTGTGCATCTGTTTTATGAAAGTTTAAATTTTTAACCATATATTTAAATTCTTATACTCTTTTTATATCTTTTCCAAATCGTTGGATTCCAGATTTCAAAATGATCTCCTGCCCCTACCAGATCCACCACATTTTTAATCTTTGCATATTTTAAAAGATCACTCGGAATAACAAACCTTCCTTGTCTATCCACATCTACTTCTACAGCTGCTGAAAAAAAATATCTTCTTAAATCACGTCCTTCTTTTTGAGTTATTGGAACCTCTATTCTTTTTTCAGCTTCTTTACTCCAACCAATCAGTGAAAAGCCCCATATACATCCATCAAGACCTCTACTTAAAACTATTTTTAATTCCCCTTCCAGTTGATTTCGAAATCCACTAGGTAACAATACTCTTCCCTGACCACTAAATTTTTGTCGGTAATCGCCCAAAAACATAAAGTTTTGGGCAGATAATGATTAAATCACCATCTTTAACCATTTTCTACCATTTTTCACCAAACTGTCAATATGGAAAATCGCATTATGAAATAGTGTGATAGCATTTGAACACTGTGAAAAAAACTTAAGACAAAAAAATTATTGGTTTATGAGGACAGCAAACACTCCTCCTGAAGGGGAGCTTGCCGATAAAGTATCGTTCGTTATAGTAGTAGAAAGATGTTCCCAATCTCCTTTATCTAAATCATAATGATAAATTTGTGCTGAGGAAGGTGGTTTATTAGCCAATTCTATAGATACATCCCCTTTGGGTAATATAGTTGTTTGCGGAGCATCAGCTGCATAAACTTTACCTTCTACCTTCTTCCCAAAAGGAAGTTTAGGAGCTCCCGTTAGATCATTTACCATCGAGGAGCCTACTAAGCCTAATTTGCTACTAGAAGAATTAATCTTATAGATAAAATGTCCATCTGCTGAAGTAAGTACACCTTTATCCAATTGCGGATTTTGTATATGCCAGCTTGTAAGCATCCTATATGCCTTATTATCTTTGACAATATGTAAAACTAAAGTACCATCTTTAACATCTGGATCATATTTACATATATTTTTGCTGCATGTTCCAAACAAAATCTCTTGATCGTACGAACTATTTTTTGAATTTGTATTAATAGTCCCCACAACTCCTCTATCAATTCCATCAGAGATATAGCTTAATTCATAAGAAATAGAGTTATAAAGCGATGTCCGCTCTAGATCCAAAACCATAGCATTTCCATCTCTTCGAGGGTAGATCAGGGCATAAGTACCTTCTGGATCAAAAGTTAGATCTATTTCAGGACCAACTGTGCCGCTTTGAGAAGAATTATTAGCAATAATTTTTTGGTAAGCAAAGAAAATTCCTCCTACCACAACTATAGCAAAAATCACTATGGCTAGATTAACTTTGTTAGTAAAAAATTTTTTTAAAATAACAAGTAGCAGATTTAATCGATTCACGAACTTACTCTTTCTCTTAAATAACTTATAATATCAGAGATTGGTATCCTGTCTTGTTTGGCGTTATCTCTATTTCTTATAGTAACAGTATTATCTTCTAAACTTTTGAAATCAACAGTTATACAAAAAGGAGTACCTATTTCATCTTGATATAGATAACGCTTTCCTATATTTCCTCTGTCATCCCAGACTACCATAAAATATTTTTTCAGGTCAAGATATATATTTCTAGCCTTTTCTACTAATTGCTCTTTATTAGGAAGAAGTGGAAAAACAGCAGCTTTGTATGGTGCAAGCTGTGGCGGTATTTTTAAGACAATTCTATTTTGCTCCTCAGTATATCCTTCAAGAAGTACCATCAGCATCAATCTATTAATTCCTACAGCTGGTTCAATAACATCCGGAACTATCTTTTTCCCCGTAGTTGGATCTACTATCGATAGATCTCTACCTGAATATTTCATATGTTGAGTAAGATCGTAATTCGTTCTATATGCCACTCCCCAAAGCTCTTTAAATCCAAATGGAAAGTTGTATTCGAGGTCTTCTGTCTTCTTACTATAAAATGATCTTTCCTCATCTGTATGAACTCTCCACCTAAGATGAGATTCTTCTATTTTTAAAATATGAATTATGAAATTCCACATCTGATTTTTCCATTCCTCAAATATCTTATCCCAGTCTGAAACCTCTGGATCAAAGAAAAACTCTATCTCTCCTTGCTCAAATTCAATAGTTCTAAATATTGAGTTTCCTAAAGTAATTTCGTTTCGGAAACTTTTTCCAAGTTGAGCAATTCCAAAAGGTAGTCTTACTCTGGTAGAATCCACTACATTCCTAAAATTAATAAAGATTCCTTGAGCTGTCTCTCCTCGAAGATATGCCTGAGATTGGGCTCCATCTATAATTCCCAAGTTTATTGGAAAAAGCAAATTGAATCTTCGGACATCTGTCCAATCATTATGCTTACATTTAGGACACGGTATAGCTAAATTTTCGACGATCTCGTTTAACTCTGAGACTGTTAATCCTTCAACTTTTTTATCTAGGAGAGATTTTTTAATTCTATTAAGATCATTATCCTCTTTAGATTTCCACATCTCCAATCTATCCTCAATTTTAGTCTGAGGTATATTTAAAAAATCTTCTATTAAATGATCAGCTCGAATTCTTAAGTGACAACTTTTACAGTCAATTAGAGCATCTGAAAAACTAGCTGTATGGCCCGAAGCTTCCCAAATTCTAGCAGTAGAGATAATTCCTGCATCTATCCCAACTATATCTTCTCGGTTATGAACAAAATATGTCCACCAGGAATTTTTAATATTTCTCAAAAGTTCTACTCCTAATGGTCCGTAGTCATATGTATTTGCAAGTCCTCCATAGATTTCTGATCCAGGAAAAATAAACCCTCTTCTTTTGGCCAATGACACAACTTTATCTAACAGATTATTCATCTTTTCTCCTTTTACTTATCATCTCAATACTTTTAAGAGATGATTCAATTACCTGTTCAAGATAATACCTTAAAATTCTCTCCAGTTCTAGGCTTTCACTCTCTGTGAGAGTGAAATGCGAGATCTCTTGATACGTCTTTGTTTCTAGAATCTCCAGTAATTTTTTAATATCTTCTGAAGTAGAAATTTGATTTTTTGACCAAAATCCTAGGATAGAAAGCAGCTTTACTTCATAAGCACGGACAAAGATTCTTCTTGGGCTACTTTCCAAAAAATTCAAGGTTGTAAGTAAAAGACGGTAAACTTCAGGCTGAATAACATTTTCAGGTAGTAGTTTATCAGTAATCTCTAAAAGATGAGTTGCGTATGTAGTTAAAGTTAAATTTTCTTTAAGCTTAGAAAAAGTCTTGATACTCTCTGCTTCAGTTAAGATAGGTAAATTTCTAGCCTCATACAAGTGTACTCTAACTTGATTTAGGAGTTCTATATTTCCCCCTCTTCTTGAAGTGATTCTTCTTACTCCTTTTGCCAAAACTAAAATCTTTCCTCTAAAAGGAGTAAGTAAGCTGATTATCCTATCAGCTTCTCCTACGTTTATTCTTTTTATAACTAAAGATTCTGTCGTAAATGATGACATAAACTAAGCCAATGATATCAGATTGGAGAAATTTTTTATTAATAAGTTAAGGTAAGATTTTGATCACCTGTCAAATTAAAGTCAGCTTTTTTCTGTCCGTTAATATTAATTATATAATGGTGATCTTTAGATCCTGGCTGTTTTTGAATTAACAGATTATACGTCCCGTTTGAGGGTTTATAAGAAGACGTATATGTATAAGACAACAATTGAAAATTTTGTGGTCTAACTTCAAGAAATCCATCGAAAAATGTTTTATCTAAAGATTTATCATCATTAGAGGTAGGTCTAGCCTCCGACCCAGATGAGTCTACTAATTTAGAACCATAAGGAGTATATATCCTCACATAATCTCGCAGTATTCCATTTAACCAAATAGTAAAAGGCTGAGGATTCTCATATTTGATGACTAAATTATGTTTAACCTGATCATTGTTGATAGTAATATTATCGGTAACAGTTTCCTCTACATATAAATTAGATTTGCCTCCAGCAAAATTAGAGTCATTAACCATCAAATAGTCTCCTGTTGTTTTAGCTACTTTTCCAGTCCAATTAAGTTTCGATAATCCTTCTTCTAAAGAAGGATTATGCATATAAAACATAATGTCTTTATGATTAGCCAGTGTTACAAGAGAAGTAATAACATCAGGGAACCTAGTTGTACTTATTCCCAGTACTCGACTTAAAATTTCCTGCATTAAAGTTCCAACTATCGATTTCCGGCTGGGATCTCCCTTAGCAGCAACTTCAGCATAATGCTCCAATTCATAAATCACATTTGCACAATTGCATCTTGCGTCCATATTGGCACTATATGTTACCCCATCTAAAGTTATCGGCCCAGTTAAATCAATTAAGCTTTTTACCACGTTGGTATCAATAACAATAATTCCATCAAAGTTTACTTTGTCTGCAGAATTTAAATAACTATACATCTTTTCAAATTCCCCAGCTGAGGTAGGCAGATCAGGAGAGAAATTAGAGTCTCTGAGTGACCAGGCAGTTCTTGGACGTCCATTTAAATCAGGAAGATACATCGCAATCGCTTTCGGCGGTGTCAATGGACATACCTTATTTTGGCAAGCATCAAGGAGCTTTTGATCTAGCTTGTATATGTCCGAAGATTCGGTTGTTGACAGATGTCCTTTATCTATCTTTAAGAATGCATAAGCTGTGATAAATCCACCTGTGGCTCTCAGCTCTTTGTCATTTTGGAAAAGCATTAGATATGTTTTTGGAGTATCAGTACCTAAAGCAGAGGGGATGTCGGAAATCAGTGATTGATCATTCTCTAAAGCTATGTCTGTGCCTATAATGAAATCTTTTAAAAACTGTAGATTACTTCTTAAATTGTGGGTTCCGTATTTTACCGGATAAGAAGAAACATCGACTTGCTCCATTTCGTTCCTAGCCTGTTTTAAATCCGGTTCAATCTCGCTTAAATGGGGCAGAATTTTATTCAATACTTTAACCCCTTGCGCTATTTTATCTTGACCTGCAATTGGTTGCCCATTAAGCCCTAGCTCTGATTGATAAGGTTCCAAATTTTTTACAATAATATTTGCGGCTTGAAGTTCATAATTTAGAGCCGCAGAAAAATGTAATGAATCATTGTAATATTTATTTACAATTGGGATCGCCTTTAACCAGACTAGATAATTAAGATCATTCTGAATAAAGCCGACTTCTTGACTGATCTGGATAAGTGAACCTTGGATTTTAGTAAAATCTCCTGTTTTTAGTGCCGGCTGCAGTACCTTTGAATCAGCAGTAATTACCTTTACTGAGGAGTATATCCCCCTTAAAGAAATATATAGATCGAAAAATAAAACTATCAGTAAAATGAATAACCCTAATACATATACTCTAGTACGGCTTCGTTTTTTTCGTCTATTTTCTTCTAATTTTTTGTTTAAGTTGAGAAGAGACATAAAAATAGTTTCGCTTAAAAATTTAAACTTTCTTAGAAAATTGTAATATATTTTTGTTAAAATTTAGAAGAAAGTTTTCTTTAGAAAATCGTTCCGCCTGTTTTAAGCACTGTTTATTATTATAACCAAATTTGATAAGTTTCTTCAATGAAATCGTTAGATCTTCTTCCGACTGTAAAGGAAATAAATAACCCGTTACTCCATCAATAACTGTCTCTAAAGCTCCTCCTGCTCCATATGCAATTACAGGTTTGCCTAGAGCCTGAGCTTCAAGAGAGGTCAAACCAAAATCTTCTTCCGCCGATATTATCAGTCCTTCACATCCAGCTATGTTTTCAACCACCAAATCATCACTTAAAGCTCCTAAAAATTCAACTGTTGGACCTGCAATCTTTTTTAACTCCCCCTCTGCTGGACCAATCCCTATTATCTTTAAATTGATTCCGAGTTTATTTGCCACCTTAATTGCTAAATCCACCCTTTTATATCTATTTAGCCTTGAAATAACTAAAAAATAACCTCCACTAAAGCTGTCAACGGACTTAAATCTGTTTAAATCTACGAATGGCTGTACTACGGAAGAATCTCGTTTATATATTTTTCTAATTCTTTCTTGACAGTTAAATGAACCCGCTAAAAAATGATCGACACGAGTCTGAGATATCTGATCATAAATCCGAAGCATACTAAAATAAGGCTGAAGATATGTTAAACTTTTCTCATTTGATAAATTCCACAAAAACCTAGGGGGTGTATGGCAATAACATATATGCATCGTCTGCGGTTTGGTTAGGATAGATTTAGCAAACCTAGTTGTTTGAGAGATCACTAAATCAAAACTTGAAAAATTAAACTGCTCAAAAGCTAGCGGATACAAAGGAAGTAAACTTTTATACAAGGACTTCACATAAGGAATCTCCTGCAAAAAAGAAGTGTATATTGTCTTTTTATGAAATGATTGCTTTATCATAGGATTTTCCTTATCTAATAATGAAGTAAAAATTGGTGCTTGAGGAAAAAGCTCAGTTAAGGCAAGAAGCACCCTTTCGGCTCCACCCCATTGGATAAGATCATCATGAACTAAAGCTACTTTCATTGCTGATAAATTTTAAGTGTTTGCTTAGCCATTTTATAAAAACTAAAAGACTTCAGCCTTTTACTTCCATTGCTAATAAATTTTTTTCTCAGGTCATCATCTTTACAGATTAATTCTAATTTCAGCTGCATATCAGAGATGTCATTTGGATTAAAATATAGACAGCCATCTTTGCCTATCTCCTCTAAAGCTCCTTTTTTAGAACAAACTACAGGACAATTCATCGCAAAAGATTCTAAGATGGGGATTCCAAAACCTTCTTCCAAAGATGGAAAAATAAAAGCTTTGGCATGACTTAGAAGAGATGCTAATGATAAATCGTCTATATATCCTATCACATTGACATTTTTAATCTGCTTTTGTTTAATCTCTTCCTTAATCTTTTCCCAAAAGAAATTCGTCTTTCCCGCTAAAATTAATTTATAATCTGAAAATTTTCTATTAAATTCCTCAAAAGCCTCTATTAATGAAGATAAATTCTTATGAGGATGAGCATTTCCTACATAAAACAAATAGTCATTGTCTATTTTTATCTTTTTCCTTATCTCCGAAAATCTAATATCTTGAGAGTGTTTTGAGAAAGAAGTAAAAGTATCATCAACTCCCTCATACGTCACATGAATTTTTTCTGGGGATACATTCCACTCCAATATCAATTGATTTTTTATAAATTCAGATGGACAAATTATAGAACTTGAACTTTTCACCGCCTTCGAAAAAGCAAGATTGTATCCCTTTTTCTTAGCAAAAAAAACTAATGGATTATGAGTTGTTGCCTCATTAATTTGAAAATGTTGATGAATTAAATCATGAATCGTTACCACAAATTTTCCATCATAAAATAAAGGAACGTTAAAATGAGGAAAATGCATAAGGTCTAACCTAAACTTCCTTAAAAGAAATGGAAATTTAAATTGTTCTTCAACTGAATACCAACCGAAATCGGCTTCTACGAAATGAAAATTAGAGCCTAATTTAAATTTACTAAAATCTTCTTTTAGAACAAATAGAAAATATTCGTCTTTTGTATCCAATTTTTCTAAATTTAATATCAGATTTCTCAGATAACGGCCAATTCCTGATGCATGAATCATCCGACAGTCTATTCCGATTCTCATTTTTTTTCTCCCAGTTCCTCATATATCGTAACAAGCTTTTGAGATATTGAATCCCAATCGTATCTATCTCTAACTAACTTTTGAGCATTCATTGAAATTTTTTGATAGAGATCTTTATCTTCTATAAGTTTAATTGCCATCTCGGCAAGTCCAGTTAAATCATCGCGAATCAACACATCTTTACCATCTTTCGCATCAATTCCTCCAATACCAATCGAAGTTGTCACAACTGGGAGTCCAGAGGCAAAGGCTTCAAAATTTTTATATCTGGTCCCTCCTCCTCCATAAATTGGAGCTACCATAACGGTGGCTTTAAAATATGCTTCTCTGATATCAACAACCTCATCAACTCGAATGTTATTTGATCTTAGTCGACCAAAAAACAGATTAGCACTTTTACCTATAATCCAAAGCTTAGCATTGGGTACCTTCTTACTTATAATAGGCCAAACTTTCTGATAAAGAATTTCTATTGCTTCTCTATTTTGAAGCCATGTACAGGATCCAACGTACAATACAATGGGTTCTGGAGACTTTTCAAATCCTAACTTTTTTGCTTGAGATGGATCAAAAAATGAAGAATCTACACCATTGGGAACGACATCTACTCGAAGATTAGGGACAATTTTTTGCATAATTGCCTTGTCGTCTTCAGACATCGCGACAACCCTTTCTGCTTGCTGCCAGTATTTTGTTTCCCAGTAACGCATTTTAAAAACATCAAAGTATAGGAACGGTTTTAAGAAAAAATAACGAAAATCTTCGACAAAATGTTGGTAAACCATAAATTCAATTGTCTGATCTACTAATAAAAGAGGAACATTAAGTTTTGGTAGATTAGGAACAACATAAAACGGTTCTGCATGAACTACATCATAACTATATTTTTCTAAATGATCAGATAAGATCTTTTTAAGACTTCTAGAAAGATAGATTGAAACCAAAAAAGGAAACCAACTAAGTCCAGCTAAGATGATATTATCTATCTGCCATGCTGCCCGTCTTTTAACTACAAACACTTTAATCCCCATTTTTTCTAATTCGGGGATATATTTCTCTTCATCTTTTCTTCTAATAAAAGAAAATAAAGTAATTTGATGGTAAGGAGAAATTTTTTTTAACAAATTGTAAGTTCTGGTCTGGCCTCCAGATAATAAAGGATAAGGAAGATAAGGGGTCAACATTAAAATCTTCATGATTACATCGGTTCTATGTCATGAATACTGTCAAATCCAGGCCTCTCTTTTGTGAGGTCAACTATAACATAACTTGGAGTCTGGATAATTGTTTGATATTTCCTCATAACCCATTTAGTTTTAGCATCCAGTGAAACGGATATATAATAATTCACTCCAAACATATCGTGTAAGTCTTTAATAGGAAACGCTGCATAAGGCCATCCTGGACGATTTGTTTGGTATAAAAAGGCAGTATCTCCATCATAGGGAGCAATTACCACAGCGTCTTTAGGTAAAATTTGATTTGCCATTTTCCCCGCTTCTATTATTGGAGGATTATTAATCTGATAGAAGCCTCTCACATCTGTCCAGCTTAGATATAAACCGATTGGTAAAAATATTAAAGCAATAGGTATTGTCCATATCCGCGGCAAAAAATTAGGTATCCCTTTAAGCATTAATACGAATCCCCGAGCCAAAAATATTGCTAAAGCAGGAATAATTAATGTTTGATAATAATTATGGCGCACATTTCCAGTTGCAAATACAGCAACAAATAAAAATGAAGAAAAAAGCAGCCAATGAAGAAGCGCTCCTTCTTTAGGGCGTGGTTTTGTTAAAGCTCCAATAAAAAATAATACTGTCCCCTCTACAGATAAAATCTCAACTCCCAATCGTTCGTTAATTATCCATTTCCAAAAAGCTGGCCTAAAACGGATTCCATCTCCGTTTAACAACCAAGTAGACGCCGGTATTCCCTCCGGAAATTTCATCATCCAAGCCCTCCAAGCAAAAAGTGGTATGATGGCGATAACAGTAAAAAAGATATATCGTTTAGGAATAGGCCACCATTTACCTTCTTTTACCCGATAAGAATAAAAGAGGGGAAGAGCGTAAAACACAGCCATTGGTTTTACCAAAAAAGCTGTCATAGCAATTACAAGACTTACAATAAATAGCCACTTTTTATTTTCAAAGATCCAACGATCGGTAAAATAGAGCATTCCTAAAGACATGCACACAAGAGAAGGTTCAGGAAGGACCGTTCGTGAAAAATAAACATTAAAAGGCAGAATCGCAAACAGTAACGCGGCAACAATCGCTGTAAATTCTCCCCAGTATTTACGTACTAATAAAAAAATAAACACAATTGACCCTAAAGAGATTACTGCGGACAAAAGACGAGCCAGTCTTTCATCTACTCCTCCATTTATTAGATAAGCAAAATAGACAAAAGCGTTATAAAGCGGGAATTCAACAAAACGATATCTATGCGGGTTAGGTACAGGATTTTGAGCAACACCCGACATATCATCATAAATAGGAATAAAGGGATTAAATCCTAATTTATAAAAATTTCTAGCTACAGCAGCTGTGTCTGCTTGACGCCAGGAATGCCAATCTGCGATTGGATTATCAATTTTATAAAGTCTAGCCCAAAATCCAATAATTATAATGACAGCTAATAAAAAATACTGATTTGTTAAAAAGCGTAATGTTTTCATTCTTTTTTAGGCATATTAAGCGTCATACCTACAACCATCCAAAACAGAATTGCGACCTTAGAAGCTTCAAAGACATCTATAAACAGTCCATTTACTACAAAAGCAAGTACCATTGATAACACTCCAGCAGAGAAAAATCTAATAAACTTATCCGATCCACGAAAATTTTTCCATACTCTTTTTAGAATTTCAGTTATCACCAATACAAATGACAATGTCCCTAAAATTCCCACTTCTCCTAAAGATCTTAAAACATCGCTGTCTGTAGCTAGACCTAAAGAAGAGTATCCAGTACCAAGCAAGGGATTTTTAGCCAGAGCTCGTAGAGCTCTAGGCCACTCATCATTGAGGCGAATCTCGAATGAGCGATATACACCTAAAGCAGTTGTATTAATTGGTTCTCCAGGGGCAATATCCGCTGGAACACCTGATTTAGTGGACGAAAAGACGCCTGAATTTGAAGCAGCGGCAGTCGATTCATGGATAGGAAGAGTCGGAATATTCAGCTGATGGGCAAGTTTTGAGTTTTGATCATATCTGGCACCTTCATTTAAAAGATTAATTGTAATAGTGGAAATCAATCTTGATCTTAATTGTGAAGGATAAGCAACAGCAATAATTGCAAGTACAATAATTCCTCCTATCATCCATCTTTTCCCCACAAGAAAAACTGAAGTAAGAACTCCCAAGATTGCAGCTGCAAAAGAAAGCCTAGCAGCAGTCAAAACTAAGACATAAAACGAAAGGATATCTAAAAGACCTATCCATGCTCGAGAGAACGATCGCATAGGCTTTAAGATGAATGCAGCAGAGACTGATAAAGTCATTGCCAAAAATATAGCAAGATCATAATAGCCGGCAAAACTTGAATTTACATGAGCAGCCGCTTGTGTAATATATAAGATTTGACCCTTCGAAAACTCCGAATTAGTCGTTGAGATAAGAGGAAGATGAAAGTATTGTTGACCAAGTGCATATATGTCGACTAAGAAAACGACAATACCTAGAACAAACACACAGGTCATCAGCCTACTTTTATCTTTAATAATAAGGTAGGCCGCGGGTAAAAAAACCATATATTCAAACCTTCGCAGATAATTAAAAATCGCCAGATTAACCAAAACCGTATGTGTTACAAAAATAGCACTAAATGTTGAGACTAACCCCACGAAGAAAAAGAGCATTAAGGTTTGCATTAACCTATCATGAATTAAATCTTTTAATCTCCTCAAAGAGAGTAAATATAATGAAAACAGAATGACAAAAAATAGAATAAAGAAGTCTTCA
>DAIDIY010000004.1 GCA_027451625.1 Candidatus Daviesbacteria bacterium
CTTCCGGTCCCAAACCGGACGTTCTACCGATGAACTAGTCCCCGAATAAATGTGCTGGTGGTGGGACTCGGACCCACACTCCTTACGGAACACGCTCTTAAGGCGCGCGCGTATACCAGTTCCGCCACACCAGCAAGTTAAACCTTAACGTATTGTACCAAATCTTAAGCCCTGTTAAAATCATCTTATGGTAAAGATCCATTTACCTCTTTTAAGCTTTAAAGAAAAAATTCTTATTGGTATCTTTTTTCTGTGTCTAGGAATCCTGCTTTGGCAATCATTTTATCTTTTTTCGACAGTAAGTTTACGCCCAAAAACTCTAAAACATTCATACAAGCTCGAAAACACTAAAGTCCTTACACTCCCTTCACGTAATTTGAAGGCCAGTCCTTCTGTTATTGCTCAAAACCATGGAAGTACCAGTTCTGCCCAAGCAAGCCAACTCTATTTGCAGCCCTCTGGGAGAGAGTTGTATGTTCCGATACTAATGTATCACTATATAGGTAACAACCCTAATCCTGCGGATAAAGAAAGGTATGCTTTATCTGTAACTCCAGATAATTTTACAGCACAAATGAAATATTTGGCAGATAATCACTATTCCACAATAACATTGGACACATTGTATCCAGCCTTAGAAGGAAAAATTTCTTTGCCACCTAAACCTGTAATAATAACATTTGATGATGGTTATGAAGATCTATTCTATAACGCCTTTCCTATTTTATTGCAATATCATCTCCGTGCTACGTCATTTATACCTACGGGACTGATAAATCAAGGATATTATCTGACATGGACGCAAATAAAACAGATGCAAAAATCAGGTCTTATAACATTTGAAGCTCATTCAGTACACCACTATCAGCTAACTTCTCTATCTGGTTCGGCTCTTAAAGAAGAGATTGTTGGAAGTAAGGAGCAATTAGAACAAGAGTTAGGTGTGCCAGTAAATTTTTTTGCATATCCTTACGGAACTTATAATTCCAGAGTGGTTCAAGCTTTAAAAAACGCTGGATTTGTAGGGGCCGCTGGAACTTGGGCTTCCAAAATTCAGTCTGAGGGTACTTTATTTGATATGCCTAGAATGAGGGTCAGTGGGTATACCAGTTTTAATGAGTTTGTCTCTTTACTTTGAAGTTGAGATGGAAAAAACACAAAAAGTTAATGAAATTATAAATAGGCTTTCCGCAGTTTACCCTAATCCTAAAACAGCTTTAGTTTATAGAACTCCTTGGGAACTTTTAGTATCAACAATACTTTCCGCACAAACGACTGATAAATTAGTAAATACTGTTACTCCAGATTTATTTACAAAATTTTCCTCAGTTGAAGAATTCGCAAATACCTCTGTTGATGAAGTAGATAAATACATTAAAAGAGTTAATTTTCATTATAATAAAGCCAAATCTATAGTGGGGGCCGCTAAGATGGTTGTTGAAAAATTTGGAGGTAGGGTTCCTGACAATATGGAGGATTTAGATTCTCTTCCTGGTGTTGCCAGGAAAACAGCGAATGTTGTATTAGGAAACGCCTATGGAAAAGCAGAGGGAATAGCAGTAGATACTCATGTAATGAGATTGTCAAGAAAACTAGGATTAACCAAAGAAACAACTCCTGAGAAAATAGAACAAGATTTAATGAAAATTGTTCCAAAGGAAAGATGGATTGATTTTTCGCATCTATTAATAAATCATGGAAGAGATATGTGTTCAGCAAGACCGCATACTTGCAAAGATTGTCCACTTAAAGATTTATGCCCTGACTACCGTAATTAAGATAAATGGAGTGGAGACACCTCTACTATTCCATGCCATCCTCGACAATCCTTAAATGTATGAACTTTTTTTATCAAATTAATATTTCCCTTATTTTCAATAAATATCTTTTTGCCTGGGTAGTAGCAAAAAATTTCCTCACTCCTGGAGGATTCAAACTGCATATTATAAAGAATTGTTCCGAGTCTTTCTTCTGAACCAGTTATCCCGGAATATGATCTCTTAGTTGGAATTATGATAAAAAAGAGAAAAGTGTAATAAAATGCATAAATTACGATAATTAGGAGAATAAATTTCATCAAAGGTTGAACTGAATCTTGAAAATTTTAATAGGAGTCTATAAAATGACTTGGAAGGATAAGTAATAACAGCGAAAGAGTTAAATTAAAATGACTGCTTTAGATTTTCTTTATATTATATTAGGAATAGGGTTTATCGTCTTAGTAACTTTTCTCTCTATCGCAGCTTATAATTTAATTGTTACTCTTCATAAACTAAATATAATTATCGATAATGTAAGTGATATTACCTCAGACGTAGATTCGATTAAAAATACCTTAAAATCCGGTTTTATGACAATTCTGACATTTATATTAAATAATCTTAATAAGAAACGGGTAACATCAAAATAACGAGGGGAGGTGAAATATAAACTCCTAGAGAATATCACGTTTTTTAAACGATAGTCTCTATGAGAATAATTAATAGTATGGCAGACGATAATAAAAAAGGCGGAATCAATCCTATAGCTGCAGGTGTAGTAGGAGTTGCAATTGGAGCTGCTACTGTTGCTATGAGTGACCCTAATATTCGTAAAAAGGTAAAATCCCAGGCTGAAAAGATAAAGAAAGAGGGAATGAAAAAGATGGATGAGCTAAAACATAACATCGAACAAAAGGGAGTTGACTTAAAAAAGGATATTGAACAAAAAGGTGAAGAGTTAAAAAAAGACTTCGAAGAGCAGAAGAAATCCCTTTCTTCTAAAAGTAAATAATTACCTAAATTAAAAATAAGTGAAAATCCTTTATTAATGAAAAATAAAGGATCACTTATTTAGAGGTGGAACTAAATTTTATTTTAGAGCCTTTGGATATTTTTTTTGTAGGTAAACAAAAACTTTTTAATAAAGAACAAATAGGGCCATCTAAGCATTAAAGATAGGTGAATTTATATAGTAATCTTCTAGTTTTTTTAGAGTTTTTTCGATATTCATTTTTGTAGTATCTATAATTATTGCTTTATCGGGAATTCTTAGAGGAGAGATTAATCTAGTACTATCTTGGTAGTCTCTTTTTTTAGTTTCTTCCAAAACTTGTTCATAAGTCAATTTAGAATTTTCCTTACTCATAGACTTAAAGCGTCTTTTAGCTCTTACTTCAGGGGAAGCAGTAATATAAAATTTTAATTTAGACTCTGGGAATATTTCACTTCCTATATCTCTTCCAGCCATAATAGTGTTACTAATAGAGCCAATCTTTTGTTGTTTTATTTTAAGAATATCTCTGACTTGTTTGTATGCAGCAAGTATCGGAGTAATTTTATTCACTTTTTCTGAATGGAGAATAGACGTTACGTTTTCGTCTTCTATTAATATAGCTTGTCTTCCATTAATTAGATTAAATTTTGGATTTAATTTTTTAAAAATTTTACTGATACTGATGATATCGTTTAATGGGACTTTATATTTTAAGACTAACAAAGATCCAAGTCTGTAAAAAATTCCTGAATCTATAAATTGATATCCTATCTTTTGAGCAAATAGCAGGCCAATAGTAGACTTTCCTGATGCAGATGGACCATCAATTGTGATTATATTGGCCATAAATTATTGGAAATAGTATCATAAATTAGGTATAATTCGAAAGAGTTAATAATTTATTTTGTTTTTATGATGATTATTTTCTAATACGAAATTTATATAAATTGCCGGGTCGTCTAATGGTAGGACAACTGTCTTTGGAACAGTGAATTCTAGGTTCGAATCCTAGCCCGGCAGCCAAGTAGTGCACCCATAGATCTGTTGATAATTTTGTATCTAACGGTTGAAATACTCCTTTCTTAAGATTAAAATCAATGACAGTCAAATGAATAAAATAGAAATTTCAGGGGTTGATATTTTAGAGTTAGGCGATGGTCAACTTGCATATTTAACTGGTTTAGCTGCGCGTAGGAGAGGTTTAAAAGTTGGTGTTGTTGGAGAATCACCGTCAAATTCAGCAGGTCAGATTGCAGATCGTTTTTTTGTGGGTAATATCAATCGTGGTGAAGATTTATCAGGATTAATTGAAGCAGCCAAAAGCGTCGCCTTGGATACCGAACATGTTGCTGCACTCTATCTTAGTACCCATCCCCTAAGAGATCGTTTTATTTTTCCTCCCGACTATTTACCACTTACTCAAAATAAAAGGTTACAACATATATATCTGGCAAAAGCAGGGTTACCACTCCCACCATTTGATCCAGATATAGAAACTCTAGAAGATTTAGAAAAGGCTGCGGCTAGATTTAATTATAAAGCAGTTCTTCAAACTGGCTCTTCCGCTTATGATGGACGAGGTAATTTTGTAATCAATACTCCTGATGATGTAACAAAAGCTTGGGGTAAATTAGGAGCAAAAGGAAACTTATTTGTAGAACAGTATGTTCCTTTCGAGAAGGAAGTAGCCTTACAGATAGTCAGAGATCGAATGGGAAATTATGAGGTATTCCCGTTGGTAGAATCAACCCATATAAACGGACAACTTTATCTGGCGGAATCTTCTAGCAAAGGTGATCCAGTTATACAAAGTAAAGTCCTAACTTTAGCTGAATCTGTATCTAAAGCCATCCCAGGAGTAGGACTTTTAACTATCGAGCTCTTTCAGATTTCAGCCGATTCAGATAATTCCACTTTCGGTAATCACAGATTATTAATTAATGAAATTTGTATTGGCAGGCCGCATAATTCAGGTCATCATACAGAAGGTGCATTAGCAACTTCCCAGTTTGACCAAATAGTGCTTCTCGCTAAAAATCAAAGGTTAGGAAGCACGCGATTTAAACCAGGAAAATTTCATTCAGGTATGCTTAACTTACTTGGAGCTAGATCTGGATCAAAAGTGATTGAAGGGACAAAGGAAGTAGAATTATTAACTGGAACCAAAGTGTTTGCTTATGGTAAGGAAGGAAAAATAGATAGAAAACTGGGACATATAAATTTTTCGGGCACTTATAGATCTGAAGTAAAGGATAGATTATTCGAGGCTTTAGATTTACTCAATCATTTTAATGATGATGCATTTAGAGTTTACTCACTTTGAGTAATAATTTCCGATATAGTCCACCAGTGCCAGCCGATGTAGACGACCTAATTATTAGAATCAAGAATAGGTTGGTATAGAGGGCTAATATTGCAATTCGAAACACCTGGAAAGTCCCAAGTGAACCCCGACATAAATATCGAACTCAAAAGGCTTCTAACTTGAGTTAAATTCGAAGTTGAGTAGGTTAATGATAAGTTATAAATCTTTTCTTTAATAAATGAGGTTATGGCATTAATATCATATTTGTCTATTAAAGCCTCATTTTTAGATGCTTGAGCAGCAATAATTTTATTGAATTATCTCTTGTTTAGTTCCGTAAGTAACCATTAATTTATTCCACATTGCCAAAACTAGTTAGAACTGTGGATATATCGGGCAGCTTATTCCGAACTTAATTTAAAAGCTCACCAGTATGAACTAAATCTATTGATTAGCTACATAATAATCAATTAGTCGTCTAATCATCGCCTGATAGGAGCCTTTATGTTTTTTAGCACTAGACTTAAAAAAATCTAGGCTTTTTTGAGTAAGAGTTAAAGTAACCTTCGTTTTTTTTTCCTTAAGGTTTAAATCTTCAGGACTGGGTAAGAAATCATTAATAATCCTTGCCTCTATTGGCTCATTGCTATATCTTATTTTGTTTTTCATATATATTTTTGCCTTTTCTCCAGAAACCTGCGCCAATTATTCTAATCTTGTTGTTTCTGTAAGTAAAGCGGACAGTTAATACACCTCCTTTCACTTTTCCAAAACAATAATATCTTTTTTCTATTTGACTATGCACTAAATCTTCGGCAATTACACGTTTAGGGTCAATAAACGTATATTGGGCAGATTGAAAGTCAATCCCATGCTTACTTAAATTTTCAGCATTTTTCTTCTCATCCCATTCAAAAAATACTTTCATCTTGACCAGATTATATTACAATATTACCATACATTTTGCCATACTTCAATAATCAATTAGTATTCCTAACCTCTTTAGTTTCTCAAAGGAGTTAAGTAAAGAAGGGTAAATTTGATTCCACCTGAAGGAAAGCTCGTCAGCACTGATTGACTATGTTGGAACTTTTAATTTGAGTAGATAATCCTTTATAACTTTTTTTGTAAATATAGTAAGCTCTAGATCTAATGCATTTTTTGGTGATACCCATCATTTAATTCACGCAGGTGTATATTCAAATCGTCAGCTGTTTCAGGATGCTGTACTATTTCAAAAGATACAACATGATCAATTTTGTCTAAAGGAATTTGTGCGAGAACTTCAGCAATTGATGGCTTGAAAAAACCATAGTACCCATAGGTATGGTAAGTTGTAATATCTTCAAAAGGTTCCAAACCCTCAGCTATTTCTGTAGGTTTAGGATCCCATATAAAAGCAATCCCCCGAAGATCTACCTCTTGGATATAGTAGAGAAATCCTTGTCTATTTTGAGACAACCCTTTAGGTCCATTCAGAAACCTGACTACTGGTTTAATTCTACTAGCTAGCTCCGTTAATCTTTCATCACTTATTTAAGGGATATATGGTGGTTTGGCTCCTCGCTTTGTTCTATTCTTTCCATATCTAACGGAGTTTAGCAAGATAGTTAGTTATTGTTAATTTTAGGGTCAGATAAATGCTGGAAAATATTTATCCTTAAGAAGTATCCTTATAATAACTACTTTGTCTTGGATTCGGATAAACGGTAAATAACGATTGACCTCTTGAATAATTAAAATAAAAGTGATTTTATAATAATGTGGCAGATGGAAATTCAGAAACCCCCATTGGAGATGAAGTAGATCAATGGCTAAGATCAAAAAAGCCTGATAAACCGATTGAAGAATCCCAAACCCAAAATAATGATAGTGAACAGAATATCCGAGAAGGACTTACTCAGGTGATGGACTTTATCCAAAAGTCAAAAAATAGTAAAAAAGAGCTACCTGAAAGAGAAAGAAGATTATATGCTGAAAACGAACGATATCGCACTGCTAGCGACATGTATCATGATAGCCTATCTGTTTTAAGCAGAGTTCCCGCTTTTAGAGATGCTGTAGTTGTTAGTCAGAGGGAAATTTTTGAACGGTATGATCGGGAACAACTGCGAAAGTTAAACAGAGGCGAAGCCGTTACACCTATATTACAAATGCTGCCTGCAATCTTTCGTTGGGGAGTAAAAGCACAATTTAAAATTAATGATGACTATTATGAAGCTACCGTATTTGATAGCAATTTATCAGTCAGTAAATCTTCACGATCAGTCAATATTCCTTCTTATACAAGAGAACCCATTGTAGAAAAAAAGAAATTGATTACAGAATATCTCAAAGACCCTAATTTTAGATATGAAATCTTTACAGTTTCACTAGATAATGGAGAGGATGACCCAGGATTTAGGTCAATTGGTGATGCTCCACCTAGAGATTACATACATGATAATAAATCAGATGTAGAATATCATGACTATAGAATGGGGATACCGACAGGTGAAGATTGGTGGAACAGGAGAGAAAGTTTACCAGGAACTCCTGTAAATAAAGATGACATAGGTAAAGTCAATCAGATATTGAATGACATTGAGTCTGGTCTACTAGGCAAATAACATGTCAATGATCAATCATTCAAATGATTTAAAGTATATTCAGCATAAGTTTTCCAATTAATTCTAAACGTGTTAGCTTTAGCCAGCTTAATCCATAGTTATCTTTATTTAGAAAAATTCTTAATATAAAAGGGACAAGATAAACGTAGTCTAACTATTTGATCATCTAGATCTGACTCTGGAGTATTGGCTTCATCTACTATCATCTTTGAAATATCTTCCAAACTAGCACCTACAAAGTGAGTAGGTTTTAGCAGGATTATTTGACTAAGCGGACAATTGTAACTTTTGCAAGCTATATTTATTCCGGTAACTAAAAACTTCTCTGGACCGAAATGGTGTCTACCAGTATATGAGAAGGATATACTTTCGGAGGATAAACCACATCTCTCTGTTTTGCCTTCTAGTGACATATTGATATTTTTACTAAATATGACTATATATTGATATAGCAGGATACATATATATAATTAGTTTAATATCAAGATCTTTATGAACAATTTTATTTATTTGTCACGAATAAGTATCAACATATTGACATGAACTGTTTATATTGTAGAAAACCTCTTACCGCCGTTGTTAATTCAAGATCTACAAAAGATAGTTCTCAAATCTGGAGAAGACGTAAGTGTTTAAACTGCAAGGAGGTTTTTACTACACATGAAGTAATAGATTTATCTCAACTTGTTGTAATTAAAAAATCAGGTAAGGCTGAGAAATACAGTAGGATGAAGCTATACTCTGGTATTCTTAAAGCTTCTCAATCTTCAAAGGTTACTAAAAGAGAGCTCTTTCTTGATAAAGTTACTGACGAGATTGAAAAAGAAATCCTGCTCTTAAAACAAAAAAGAGTTGAGAGTAGTATTATTGCTGAAATTGTTTTAAGAATATTGAGAAAGAGGCATACACCAACTTTTTTAAGGTTTATAACTTATTGCAGGGATATATCTACTGATAATCAAATGAAACGTGAGTTATCTAAATATTTGACAGATGACAAAAACTGAATGTTTTTGGTTCTTAAATCCTCAACAATTCTCAACAACGAAATTACCCTCGAAATTTCAAATATATTCATATATCTCAAGAAATAGGATTAGATCCCTGGCAGTTTTAGAAGTCATATCTAGAAAGGATAATATATACTCCTTTCTCGCCAAAGAAACAGTTATCAATATGAAAGAATATTGACTATGTGGCACATTGTGGTACACTATCAATTAGGATATGTTCACGGTAAAAGGGCTTGTTTGGGATGACTAGAATAGAGAACATATTTCTGAGCATAAGTTAACAATTCAGGAAGTTGAGGAATCATGTCAAGAAGTGATACGAGTCGTTGAAAGTTATCGTAAAAGATTACTGTTACTGGGTAAAACAAAACAAGGAAAAGTAATAGCTATAGTATTAGCGCCTGAGGATAGGAATTTAAAACCATATGATAATAATATTTATTATCCAGTTACAGCTTTTGAAAAGAAGGTGGAGCTATGAAACAAAATAAAAAAGTTACGCCTAATAAATCGATTTTCCAAGATAGAAATAAAGAAGCAAAGTTTTGGGAAGAAAGATTTGATAAGGAATTCACTAAAGGTAAGCCTGCTAAAGTTACTTTTTCTAAAAACTTATCGGAAACTCTTAATGTTCGTTTAGATCCGGAAACAATTGCTACTGTAAGAAATGAGGCGAAAGCAAAAGGGCTAGGACCAACACAACTTATCAGGATGTGGATTATGGAGAAAATACAGCACCCTGGAGTGTAAAAAAATATTTTAACCTCATCATTCCTGTGGTGGATAATTTTTTGTTGTTCGAGTAAACAAATCCTAGCTTTTTTAATTTGTAATATGTTGTGAGTAAACTATGCTCAATGGAGTTCCACCTAAGGGAAATCTCTCCTAGTAAGTCTATAAACTAATAATCTTATTTTAAAAATTAATTGTCAAATAACTAATTATAAATGCCTCAACTATCCCCAGCTTTTAAACAAGGTATTAAAATGATATATTCCAAAGTATGGAAAGAATATTATATCCACTCTCACCCAGGCATCAGGAACAGCTAAGAGAAAAATTGGGTTTTTCAACCACCTATGATACTAGTATGGATAATGCAGTCAACCCTGGAGATTATCTGGAATTACTTAATTCAGATGGAAAAATTAGGAAAGTCCAAATAACTCAAAAAATATCTCAACCAATAAGTTTAGGAAACAGAATTATTGAACATTTTGACGTAATTTATGTTGAAGTAGGCAGAAAAGATAGAGGTGAAAGAATTTTTAATACTAGTATTTCTGATTGTTATGATATTGGTTGGAGATTTACTACACCAGATTCCGCGGTAGATAGTAAAAATTAATTCTAAAATCATCAAGAATCCCCAGCTTTTACAGTATGTAGTGCACTATGTTAAATTTTTTAATAAACTCTCAATATGACAGAAGTCTATATAGGAAATGTTAATCATGATAGTAAAAGTACAAGAGGTTGGTTTATTGGACATTTTATAAATGATCTTACATCTTTAAGACACTCTAATGATGTTGAAATAAAATGGGATGAACCTAGAAAAGGTACCCGAAGAGATGATTGGTCAGTTAGTGAAACAGCTACCACAATGAGTTTAGTTATAAGTGGAAAAATAAGGATGATCTTTGAAGATAATGAAGTTGTACTAAATCCAGGAGATTATTATGTTTCTCCTCCTAAAATTCCGCATAAATATGTTATTGATGAAGATTCTAAAGTTTTGACTGTTAGGTGGCCTTCGATACCTAACGATCACAGCAATAAAGGAAGTCAATAACTTAAATTCATTCTAAAATCTTCAACAATTTCCGGCACCATTTTTATTCCTATTTTACGCATATAATTTACAGATTGACTATGTCAGAACTATTGCATAAGATAGCAGCATTATGAACGTAACAAGCTTTGTTAAACCAAATGATCCAATTCTGGTTAAAACTGCTGAGCCAATTCCACAAGATCGAATTACTTCTTCTGAAACTAAACAAATAATTGAAAAGATGCTTGATGTAGCTTATGGAGAACAAGCTGATAGAGAAAAACCTTTGTTAGTCGGATTAGCTGCCCCTCAAATTGGCATATCTAAAAGAATTATATTAGTTGATGTTGTAGCTCAAGGTAAAGGAAAAATTGGAGATTTAAAGGTATTCATTAATCCAGAAATAGCCTATCGTTCTGAAGATGTATCAGAATGGTATGAAGGTTGTTTTTCAACAGATAGAGTCTGTGGAATCGTATCAAGACCTAAGATTGTTAGGATAAAGGCTTTTTTAAGAGATGGTAAACAGGTTGAAGAAGAATATAGCGGGTATACAGCTAGAATTTTTCAGCATGAAATAGATCATTTAAATGGGAAAGAATTTGTGAGTCATATTACTGATGATAATAAATTGCATTGGGTAGAAGAAGATGAGTTCCCTCAGTATAGAAATCAAGAGGCTTGGAGAAATTGGCCGAATAAATGTCCCAGACCAAAATGGGAACAAATTAAAAGTGTAAAAGATTAGATTCGGAATAATTTCGGATGTAATCCATACAATGTCAGATAAATATTAATATTTGGATTATTACAACAATCTATCCAATTATCTAAGATAATATATCCCTAAATTAAATCAGAATAGCATATCTTATGACTTATAAAGGGATGAACCCTAGGATAAAAGAATGACAATTTAAATTCTCTAAAAGTACTTTGGCGTAGTTAATTAAGATTAGATTTTTTAGCTTCAGCTCCAGTTTTCCCTTTATATCTGGCCTTCACTGGAAGATCAGTGATTCCATGAGGATATCTAGCAATAATGTCTTTATAAAATTGGGGTAACTGTAATTGAGGTTGTTCATTAAGGGCTTGTGATAAAAACTGAGCTTCCGTTGCAAAACCTCTTGGCATCATTAATTCTTGATCAATATGTGTTCTTCCATTTGCAAAATCCCTAATTTGGGATAAAATAAACACCATTGTTGCTAGAGCTTCTATAGGCCGTTGCTGAGCTCTTAATAACAAATGAGGAGGAATAACGGTAATACTGGTCTCTGCTATTTCAGCTCCTTGTCTTCTTCCTAAGACAAAAGTATTAGGTTCATCGCTTTTCAAGGTTAATGCATACATTAAAGGTAAACCTAACCAAGCAGCTCCAAATATCGGATCTTCACAATATGCAGTTACTGCTCGTCTCTGATTTATTGTATGCCATGCTGTAGTACCAATTTCTTCTAAGTGGTTATCATTAGGATAGTTAGCAAAATACGCCACCGAGGTAGTTACATAATCGCCTGCCATTTTTTGTACCTGAAACAAAGGAAGTTTAGAAAAATCTTCAATTGAGGAAACTCTAGGAAAATTCTTATTAATTTTATCAAAAACATGTGCAGCTTCTCTATTTTTCGGTAAATATTTTAATGCTTCTTGTACAGCCATAGTTAAACTTAGAAATACTATTATATAGGTATTGCATCCTGAATTCAACTATAAGCCATTTATTTTTATACAAAACCCATACTTAGATGTATAAAACTTGGAATATAAGGAACGTTGTTAGACTGGAATTTACTGGCATGTTAAATAATCCCTAAAATCTTGTAGATCCTGCTTTATAGGGTCAAAGCTTCATCAGGAAGTTTTTTAAAATCATCTTGGTTCATGAGCGTATATTAGAAATTTTCCTTTCAACTTACAAAACTGCTTATCTATATCGATAGATAATCGTTTCCAATATAGTCATATAGTGCCTCCTTAGGTTATGCCTAATTTAGGCTATCAGAACTTCTCAAATATGACTTCATCTGGAAAAAGTAGCTGGAAAGGATATCCAACATAGTTTCTGTAAATCTCTCCCACGTCATGAGATTTTAAGAAATCAATCATCTCTTTGGTAATTTCTGAATGCTTCTTGTTAGTATCTTCTCCTTTGTATTCAATCTCAACAAAGTCACCTAGTCCTTTGATAGTATCCAGCGAAATTTCATAATCTTGAAACTGCCAGATATTTCTAGCTTTATCCACTACTACTACTTTCTCCATATTCAAAGCATTAAATATTTGTTGTAATTGTTCAAGGTTATCAATTTTTGTTTCATACTCATCAGCAAAATGGCTTCTACCGTCATCATCATAGTGCCAATTTTTATAATTAATTGAATATTTACCAGATGAATCCCTCAACCTTAACCATTCCTTAACTGGTCTGACTGTAATAAAATCTCTATGGGCAGGTTTATAGTAAGTATCAATTTGGTGTGATTCTCTTATAAAGATGGCATTTTTTTGTAAGAAAGTAACTAAGTCTTCTGAATTGGTGATTTTTACCTGGAGCTCTATTTCAATTGATTTTTTATCATTACTCATTTTCTAAATATTAGCATAAAAAGTTCCAACATAGTCAACAAATGTCAGCTAAAACTATACCTAATTTACGATGTCAGAACTCATTATGGTATACTCAATTTTATGAAGTTCGAAACTCTTCTAGGCCAACTTAAAAAATTGGACTTGCCTGAAGGTCAATATATAGTCGTAGGTTCTGGTCCATTGGCGGCAAAAGGCATAAGAGAATCTCACGATTTTGATATTTTGGTAACCTGGGATCTTTGGACAAAACTTAAACAGAAATATCCATTGTCAAAAACTGAACCAGTTGAGAATATCGACTTAGGAGATATACAAATCTTAGGACATGGTTCAATGTTTAGAAGAGAAAATATAGCTACAATAGATGAAATAATGAGTACAGCAGAAATAATTGATGGGGTTAAATTTTTAAACCTAAAACTACTTAAACAATTTAAACTAGATGAAGGAAGAGAAAAAGATCTAAAAGATGTTGAGCTAATAGATAATTATATAGCTCAAGCTAAAAAATAAATTCTAAATTTCTTGACGGTTCAGATGTTTAAATTAAGATAGGATCACTTTCGTTATTTTTCGGTTTTATCTATATAGAAAATCATAATTTAACCTGTCAATTGGGGTATGAATAGTTATTGGAGATTCAGACCAATTTACTGGAATATCTATTTTTCCATCTTCAAATAATCTTAAGGTTATCTTATTAAGATCAATTCCTGTAATTAAAGCTGGTTGCCAATTATCTCCATCTTCTGTTATATCAAAAGAAGAAGGAGGTTCTGGAACTTCTCTCATAAGTTTAAAATTTTTTCCACCATCATAGGAATAAGCAACTCTGGAATGATAAAAATGCACTTGTGAGCTTCCGTCAGGATAATTCCATATCATACATCTACAGATTTTCCCTCTTAAAGTAATAAACCCCTCATCTCTTGTTAAATCTCTACCTATTAGATCTCGAAAATCAGGGCCAGGCCAACGATTGTGTCCAACAATCTCTTTCATTTGAGGGATTATAACACTTGAGGGATTTTTTATTCTAGATTCTGCATAAGAGCAAACTGACTATAAATTCATAAGATCGAAAATAAAGAGATCTCAATTTGTAATTGATAATCATAAAGTTAATTATTAGCTTAGGAAATTATCGATATTGAAAGTCAATTTCAAATTTGAAGTATATTATTTTGAAATCTTTGAACCCTTTTTATAAGCTGAAAACCTATTAAACCAATTCTTCTATTTATCTTGTTCGGTACAACCCGCAGGCAATGGCACCTACTATCCAGTCAAATTCAGCTAAACTTGATAATAGTGGACTAGAAAAAAATTTTTCTGCTATACTTTTATACTTTATTCAAAAAGAAATCCTTCCATAGAACTTCCCAAAACGTAGGCTGCAGCTCTAATTTAAAAAATATCTTTCCGTTCATCTCTTAATATTAAGATAAAACTTTATCTCATATTGATGAGTTTAAGGTTAAGTTTAATTTGATTTTATAACAATTAATTGACTGCTTTTTGATCTTTCCACTATATGATTTACGTATGCAAAAACAGGTAGGATCATCTGCTATTTACGGGCTAGGAATAATTGGAGCTCTAGTATATTTTATACAACATGCTCATACCTTATTAGATGGATTAATAGGCATTGTCCTTGCAATCTTTTGGCCTGCTGTTGTTGTCTATAAAGTTTTAGAAATATTAAAAGTTTAAAGATGCCTAAAGAAGATAATAAAGATACTAGTTCTGAAACATTTGAAGTTAAAGGAGAGGATTTACTTAATAGAATAAAGGAACTTCTACATGAAGGAAATATAAGACGAATCACAATTAAAAGTAAAGAGGGGAATGTGATCGCTCAATTTCCTCTTACGTTTGGAGTTGTAGGCACCTTAATTGCTCCAATACTTGCTGCAATAGGCGCTATCACAGCTTTGGTGACTGATTGCTCAATTACGATTGAGAAAAATAATTCTTAGATTATATAAAATATTAAATCCCTTTGTTTACAAAAAATTTTGCTGGAAAAAAATTAATTTTGAGATATTTTCTAAAATAAAATATTCGTATCTTTTGTTTATAAATATAAAGAAGGTAGGATTACATCTCGATTTCTTTAAATTTTGTAGATAGTCTTTTAATATTAAGAAGTAAAGTGCTTCTAAAAAGAAAATAGATTATATTACAAATTACTCCTAAAAAGAAAGCTAAGAAGATGCTATCAAAAGAACTTATTATTTTAATAGATGCAAGAAAAATTTTTGCTGGATGAGTAAAAATAATCCATGAATTTACAAACTCTATTTTCCCTAAAACCATCCCAAAACCAATTAGAAAATTAAATACGATAACTCCTTTTATCTTTGATCTTTTAGAAAAATTTCTAGAGCTAATTAAACTTTCAAAAGGAATCATTGCTAAAAGATATGTTGTAAGACCTATAATCTCCAATAGAAAATATTGGATAATTAAGCTAATACAAGAGATGAAATTAGCAGAATTTAGCTGATGAATAAGACGATATAAATCCGTAAAAATATAAATGGTATTTGGAAGAAACATCAGCCATAAAAAAAATAAAAATATTTTTAAAAATAACCACCTACTCTTCAAATAAAGATATCCACAAAACACAGCCATAAATGCAGGTGTAAGATGTATCCAAGGAACTCCGTGAGCAATCATTAATACATTAGTATTCTATCTGGTGCATCAATTGATATCAATAAAACTGGTTAGACTTTTGTTGATCTAGATCATTAAATTTTATTTTTTAGATTTATTGTATATAAAAATATATCATCTATAATTATATCGATGGTTAGAGTTAGTGCTGCTTTAGTTACATATAATCATAAAATACTTCTTTTTTTAAGAGATAATAAACCGACCATAAATGATCCTAATAAATGGTCTTTGATTGGTGGACATGTTGAAGAAGGTGAAGATTATGATATAGGGCTATTAAGAGAGTTAGAAGAAGAAATCTGTGTAAAGCCAAAAAATTATTATCTATTAATGACACTGTCAGGTTATTTTAATGAAGAGATTCAACTTTACCATGTACCCCTGAGAGATGAAGAAGCACTGAGGGTTAAATTAGGAAATGAGGGACAAAAAATAGAGTTTTTCACCTTAGAGCAAATGGATAAAATAACTCTGACAACTAATTTAAGCATTATTTTTAAACAGTTCAGAGGTATATTTGAGGAAAAAGTAAATGGTTAAATTGGACTGAGCAAGAAAGTATGATAGATAAAATTTATTCCTAAGGTTTCATGTACAATGCCTCATTTAAAATCATCTATTTTTTATAGTTTAAGTTAGTTATCAACTATTAAATCTCTTAGATTAATCAATTTCAAGACATGTCGTATTTTTATACGAAAATCTTATAGAAATAAACTAAAGTATAAATTATGAGATTGTATAATCTAAAAGATTTAATTTATATTCAAATTAGTCTCATACTACTTGTACTTTCTCCTTTTATTTTACCTTTACAAATTAAGAGCCAAATGGTCTTTTATACTAACCATTTGTCAGAATCTATTCAGATTTCAGCAACCAGTTCTAACACCTATAAGAGAATAGTAGTAAATCTAAGTGATGAAGAACTTACAGCTTATGAAGGATCTAAGATCATTGTACAAACTCCAGTTACAACAGGTGGACCAGCGACTCCTACTCCTCTTGGAGTTTACCATGTAACAGCGAAACTGCATAATTTTGTCATGCATTCTCCGTGGCCTTATTATGATTGGAGATGGTATCCGGATTCATTTGTGAATTATGGTTTACTGTATGACTATGGAGGATATTTTATCCATGATGCCCCATGGAGAAGTAACTTTGGTCCTGGCTCAAATACTTCTTATGGTACACCAGGAGGAAATTATACCGGTACTCATGGATGTATAAATGTACCATATTCTGCTGAAATTCAGTTGTACAATTGGGCATCAATAGGAACCACTGTAATAGTTGAAAGTTAAATAAATTTACCTAGTCATCTTCTCATAACGAACCTTCAACTGGAAAATTACCTTATTTATCTTTGTCGTTTATTATACTGCGGTGAGTACCGCTTAAAAATTAAAAAGTATCCAATCACTTGTTAATGCCCAGAAGCTATAGATTTTTCGACTTCTATATTTTTTCCTTTTGGAAGCTTAGTTGAAATAGCAAGACCAAGCAATATAAATATTACTCCAATCAAAAATGTTTCTCTGCTCGCATTTACTGTAGCCTGTTCACTTAATAAGGTAATCTGTTTCTGAATGTCTAAAGGAATACCCTTTAAATCTTTAACACCTGCACTGAACTCAATATTAGATACTTGTTGACTAACTTCATGACTAATAATTGGTTTATCCCAAGAGGGGATAGAAGGAATATTATACACTCCGTTTACAAGGCTTGTAGTTAAAACAGATATTAAAATTGCCCCCATAACAGCTGATCCTAACGATTGTCCAACTGTTCTTAGAGTTCCGTTTACTCCAGAAACCTCTCCAGATTCTTCAACCGATACCGCAGAAAGAGCCAGATTGCTAGTCTGAGACATCATAAAACCCATTCCTGCTCCAAATAGAACAAATCCTGGAGCTAAGGCCAAAGGGCTTGCCGATATTGAAAGAGAACTTCTTAAAGCTAGAAAACCCAATGCATCAAGGACGAGACCTATTTGAATAATTCGTTTAGGATCAAGGTATTTGCTGATATATGCAGAAAAAGGCGCTGCAAAGAGTAAAGTTAGAGTCATAGGAAGCATTGCAAATCCAGTATCTAAAGGGTTTAAATGTTTAACTCCTTGTAAAAAAATAGGTATTGAGAATGAAAGTCCAGATTGTCCGAAAGCTAGAATTGTTGTTATAGCCACAGCTAACGTAAACTGTGAATTTTTAAATAAACTAAGAGAAACAAGCGGAGTTCTTCCTTTTTTTACTACGTAATTTTCCCAGATAGCAAAAAAAGATAAAAGAAAAATTCCTAAAGTTATAAGGATAGGAATAGGGGAAATCGATCCTTTTGTAAATTCAAATCCCAATAAATAAATGTTGCTTGAGGCTGTAAGCCATCCGTAAGCTGAAGACTGAATAAAACCAAATACAACCAAAAAGAGACCTAATGCAGATAAAATAATTCCTCCGACATCGATTGATGGTTTTTCTTCCTTATCAAGGGATTCAGTTATCAAAAAAGAACCAGCAACAAGTAATGCAGCTACAACTACGTTAATTCTAAAAGCCCATCTCCAGGATAAATATGTAGTAAGCCATCCTCCTACAACAGGCCCTAGCGCAGCTCCTCCGGCGGCTACACCACCCCAAATACCAAAGCCTATCTGTCTATCTCTACCTTTATAGTTAGAAACAAGAAGTGATGCTGTAGCAGGCATCATTAGTGCTGCACCAACTCCTTCTATAATCGCTTCGCCCAATATCATAATTCCAACAGTTTTACTAATAGAAGTAATAAATGATCCAGCTGCAAAAATAATAGCTCCTAGAATGAACATTCTTTTTCGTCCTAGAATATCTCCGAGTCTTCCTCCAGTAATAGTGAATGCGGCTAGCATCAAAGAATAGGCAGTAATTACCCACTGAATACTTTGAATATTTGTATGGAGGTCATCAATTATCGTTCTAAGCGATACATTTAAAATCGTGGTATCTAAAATAATTATTAAAAGAGCAAGACTTAGAACAGATAAAGGAATCCATTTCTTTAATCCATCCGTTTTTTCAAAAAGTTTAATATTATCTTGTTGCATTTTAGTTTACTGCCTTATATATTTTCCTTTTTAATCTGCATAAGCAAATTAGTATGGATTCTTATCAGTTCTTTTATATCCTCTGGTGGTACTTTTGAGAAAAGATGTTTAATTTTATCTATCTTTTTCTTTTTAAGGATTACCAACTCTGTTTCACCTTTAGAGGTAATTTTGAGATGAATGATCCTTCTATCCTCTTTGTCATAATCTCTTTTTACGAATCCACTTTTCACTAATCTCTCTATAAGTTGAGTTGCTGATGATTTGGAAATATTTAGAATTTTTACTAAATCTTTTATAGAGATATTAGGATTACTTTGGATAAAGTGAAGCACAAATGTCTGAAGCATAGTAGATGAATGATCTTTTTCCGTATTTTGCTGAAAGTGCATCATAAACCTTCCTAGTTGAATTAAAGTTTCAGCTAATTTTTCAGTATCTGAATAATATCTATCCATAGTTGAGGATGTAAATAGTTTATCTAATAAACTATTTAGAGTCAATTACCCTCTTGAACGATACGATATAATATCACGATGCCTGAAACAAAAAGTGTTTGTGTTATAGAATTAGAGGATTTAGGGATACAAATAGATAGGGATACAGTAACGCAAAGAGATTTTACAAAACATGATTTTCATTCTTTATCTTCAAAATGGTCTACGGCTAAAGAAGTTCTTTTTTCCGATAATATTCTGCATCACTTACCTAGGTTATCTTCCACAACACAGATAGAACAAGCTTTAAAATTTGAGTGGAGTCTAGCTAGTATGCGTCTGGGAGATATATTTAGAAGAACAAAAATTCCTGGGAATAATGATATTCTTGGAGACACACTCAAATGGAATGGAGAGAGATTATCTAGATTGGATTTTCTATATCACCTTTTTATCTTACATTTGGAAAATCAGATAATAAATTTAGCTGGAAGAGACGGTATTCCTCCAAGCGCATGGATTTCTCAAGCTCACCCTCTTAGCTATACACCTTTTATAAATAGTCGAGTAGATAAAAATTAAGCTTTACTGTTTTTATCGGTAACAGATAAATATTCTAAAAATTATTTTTTATTAACTCCAAATACTTTTTTATGAATCTGTTCCGTTAGATCATTGTTAACTTCAATCAATTTATGTATTTCATCTTGGAGTTGAAGGATAGCTTCTGCATCTTTATATGTTTGTTGCGCTTGTTTATCAGAAGCTCTACTCAAAACTTGTTGCCCTACAGCCAATATGGGCAGAGCAAAAAGTTGTACCAGATTACTTAAAAATAAAAGGAAGGTAAAAGGATAAGGGTCATTCCTAAAATAGGCAAACCCAGTAGAAGCTAAAAACATCCATCCAAACATCCAAATTACTAAAAAGTAAAAAGCCCACATTGACCCGAATCTGTTAGTTATAAATACTGCCAGTCTCCCATTAAATCCTATATGCTCATGCTTTGTAAGATGAGGACCTTCTTCTTTTCTTTGTTTAATCCAAGGATGCGATATAAATGAATCATTCATATTAATCTTTATAGCATATCTGAGGCGAATATAAAATCAGCTATATATAATAAAAATACGTTATATTAGAATGCCGTCTCCCTCTTTATACCTTTTTGTAGAACTTGGAAAGAAAAAATAAAACATATAAAAACTAGAAAACTTCCAACAATAAAGGGAGCAGGGATTGAAAGAGTGGCAATAATACCTCCTAAAATTGGACCAATGATCATACCTATGCTTTGATAGGAAGCATTAAGTCCCATAATAGACCCTTGTGATTTTGCATCTGATTCCTCAGATATAATAGTTGGAATTAAGGTTTGAACTATGCTATTAAATACTCCTAAAATAAGAGATGCTCCAATAAAGAAGAATAAAGAATTAGCAAAAAACATTAATACCAGTGAAAACGCAGTACAAAGTAATGCGATGCTGAATGATTTTTTTACCCCGAGCTTTTTTGAAAAATACCCTACGAGAAATGTTTGGGAAATAAGTCCTACTATTCCGAATAGAGTAAATATTATCGCATTTTGAGATTGGTTTATATGTAAAATATTTAGAGTAAATGGTTGAAATCCATATATAATTGCACAGGAAAAAGCCAAGAAGAAGATTAAAGATATTAAAAAAGTAATCCCTACATTAGGATCAAAGAGTGTATGCCAAAGTCGGGAAAGATCAAATAATTTACCTTGCTTCACTTCTCCTGTGTGTTTATTCGTTTCAGGAAGGTAAAGAATCGTCATTACAACTGCAATAATAGTTATTATTCCAGCTATGATAAAGGGAATTCCCGAGCCTAAACTCACAGTCAGAGCAGAAATCGCCGGACCGAAAACGAAACCAAAACTAAAAGCGGCTCCGATTAGCCCAAATGCTTTGGGTCTCTCCTCCATATTTGTTGAATCAGAGATAACCGCGAAAGCGACAGGAATATTTCCTGCAGTTAATCCGTCTAATGCTCGGGCTATGAAAAGAAAGATTGCACTTGGAGCGAAAGCCATTACAAAAAAAGAGATAGCCGTGCCAATTATTGAAATTATAAGCATAGGACGTCTTCCATACTTGTCAGAGAGACGGCCTATTATTGGAGTTGAGATAAATTGACAAATTGAATAAATAGCAAAGAGCAAACCATTTTGGAAATCGGATAAACCGTACTTTTTTGAATATGCATATAAGATAGGAATGATAATTCCATAGCCAAGCATATTTACTAAAGCAATGAGTGCAATTATGAGTATATTTCTATTATTTTTAACCATGAAGTTTTATTCTAACAGAGTTATTTATAAATTGTACATAAAGACTAAATAAACTATAATTTATCTATGGGGGTGGAGATAACACTCAGTCTTGGTAGAAATGAAATATCTCCTGGGTGGAGTGCAGATGTGACTATCCAAGAATTTAAAGGAGTAACTCCAGGGAAAACAGCTTTTCACGAGGCTTGTCATACTATTCTTGCCCTAAAAAGAGGAACTACTGTTTGGGAGGCTTCCAAAATTCCAGGTCCAGGATATCTAGGAATAACAAGGTTAAACAGATTTGACCCATTAGCAGCTGTAGCAGCTTATGCTTGGGGATGCAGTGGTACTGGTTACGATCTTGCTGTTCTTCAATATGGAGGATACGATATTGGCTCTTT
>DAIDIY010000005.1 GCA_027451625.1 Candidatus Daviesbacteria bacterium
ATTAACCATTACTGATCTTCACCAATTGTCAACCGTTTCACTTCATTTACCTCTATTTGAAAGTAATTTACCAGTTATAACTTTAGGAAAAAACTATAATATAAATATTCCCACTCCCACCCCTACTCCTTCACTTAGTCCAACAGTTTCTCCTCTTAGCAAATATGACCTCAATGGAGATGGAAAAGTAAACATCCTTGATGCTCTAATTGTTGCTCACAGTTTTGGGAAAAAAGACAAACGGCTTGATTTTGATGGAGATGGAGTAGTTGATCAAAAAGATTTAAATATCATAAACGGAGTAATCGCTAATTCTATCTCTCAATAAATTTAATAACCAATAATTCTAAGCCCATATCTTCTTTTATTGCTCCTGATTTAATCTTGAATTCTGTTGATAGAGTTTCTTTATATAGTGATCTCCAATCTCCTATTAAAAAATCACCCTTCTGCTTTTTTATTTTTTTACTCATAAAAGAAGAATTTGGTAAAGGAAGCAAATTACGCCTAAGCAGATAATAGATCATACTTAAAACATAAATGCCACCATATTCATAAAGTAGTTTTTGGAGCTCTATTATTGCTACTTTTTTACGTTCAATCAACGAGTCCAAAAATGGGAAAACAGAGATTTCTTTTTCCCCATCAAAAGAAGTAATTTTAGCTCCTAGTTTGATAGCAGATTTATAAAGAGATGACTCTACTTTTAGATTTTGACAAACTAATAACAAATTACCTTCTAATTGAATTTTAGTAAGGTCTAAAGATTCTAGGGGATTTTCTACAATTATAAGTCTATCTCCTTCAGAAAATAATGAGTTTAGAGTGAGTGCATCTTTTATTTTAGCTAAATCAGTTTGTTTGCCGTCTAGAATAATTAGATCTTCTGGTTTGTATTGTTTTTTTAGATTGAGTACTGCATCACGCTTAGAAACTTCACCCAATCCTTTAAAAATTAAAACTTTCATTTTACTTCCTCGGCTTTATATTGATTCATCGAGGTGAAATTTATTCTATAAACTTACAGAATCCACCGAATCTAATTTTTCAACTTATTATCACGCCTATTAGATCAAAGATTCGACAATTTTAATAAACTCTTCTGCTTCAAGTGAAGCTCCACCTACTAAAACTCCATCCAGTGATTCTTGATCTAAAAAAGATTTAGCATTATCTGGATTAACACTTCCTCCATAAAGTACACCAGTCAATCTCTTATATTTTTCTTTAAAAAATAAAGCTACTTTTGCAGCATTTTCAGGAGTATCAGGATTACCACTACCTATGGCAGAAACTGGTTCAAATGCAATAAGGGATACCCCCTGTGGAATTGGTGTTTTTGTTCCTTGAACGCACACCAGTGGTGTTATTTGACACTCTATTAATCTTTTTACTTTATCATCAACCATCTCAAAGCTTTCACCGAATTCTGTCCTTCTTTCCGAATGTCCAACTAGAGTTAAATCTACCAATTTACCTAGAAGTTTTGCTGCCACCTCACCGGTATGGGCTCCCGGAAGATAAGGTGAGACATTTTGAGCGCCTAACAGAAGATTATAATCATTTTCGACAATAAATCTTTTAGCTTCATATAAGGACAGTAGTGTCGGACAAAGGACAATTTTGATATTCCTTAACCTATCCACAGCCATGCCTACTTTTTCTATCCATTGTAAAGTTTCAGGAACTGTCTTATTTGATTTAAAATTAGCAACAACCCATTTCATATGTATTTATATTAACAGTCACCTTAAATGATAAATCTTAAAGTCTAAATCGTAAATCCCGGGGTAATATAGTAAAATGACTGCGAAAATATTGAAAATACTAAAACTTAATCACCAATTAAATTTAGAAGGTCTTGTTTACTAGTAACGCCTATCTTTCGTCCGATCTCTTTACCATCCTTTTCTACCACAAATGTCGGTATACTCATCACATTATACTTTTGACCCAACTCTTGGTTTTCGTCAACGTTAATCTCTTCTACTTCAACCTTACCTTCCAATTCTTTTCTTAATTCTTCTACAACAGGCTTCATCTGTAAACACGGTCCACACCAAGGAGCCCAAAAATCAATAAATTTAATCATAGATAAAAAAGATTTTATCATACCTTTCTATGAAAAAAAATATCTATTTTAAACCTTCTAATCTTAGGTTAATAGATTTATTGGTTTTTTTTCAACTGAAGATAATCTTTTAAACTCACTTCGAAACAAAATTTTTTATTCGTACACAGACTGCAAGAATTGCTTCCATTTGTTTTTGAACTTTTGCTCAATATAAGGTAATATACCTCCATGCCCGATCTGCTAGAAAGCCTTAACCTTATTCAAAAACAAGCTGTTAAAGCGACCGAAGGACCTTCTCTTATCTTAGCTGGTGCTGGATCTGGTAAAACCAGAGTACTAACTTTTAGAGTAGCTTACTTAATTGAAGAGAAAAAAATACCTCCTGAGAATATTCTATGTATTACATTTACTAACAAAGCTGCAAACGAGATGAAACAGCGGATCCTCTCTCTCCTTCAAAAGCCTAGCTCGGATAATCACTCATTACCCATTATGGGAACCTTTCACTCTTTAGCAGCTAAAATCTTAAGAAAAGATGGTCACTTAATCGGACTACCTATCTCTTTTACAATCTACGATGAAAATGATGCACTAGATGCAATTAAAGAAGCCATGAAAGGTTTAGGTATATCTCCCCAAAAAACTTCTCCTGGGAGTATTAAATCAATAATATCTTCGGCTAAGAATGAAATGATTGGTTCGCTAGAGTATCCACAATATGCTCGAGGGTATTTTCAAGAAACTGTTGCAAAGGTGTATTTAGAATACCAAAAAATTTTAGAAAAAAACCATGCAGCTGATTTCGATGATTTACTACTTTTAACAGTAAAATTATTCCAGCTTCACCCCCAAATTTTATCTAAATATCATCAAGCATGGAGGTACATTCTAATCGACGAATATCAAGATACAAACAGCGTTCAATATTTACTCACAAAATTTCTTGCTAAAAGATTTCGTAATCTATGTGTTGTTGGCGATGCCTCACAAAGTATCTACAGATTCAGAGGAGCGGATTTTCGCAATATAGTTAATTTTAATGTTGATTACCCTGATGCAAAAATCTTTAATCTGGAACAAAATTATCGTTCAACTCAAAACATTCTTGATGCAGCTTACTCAATAATTCATAAAAATAAATCTCACCCAGTACTCAAGCTTTGGACAGATAATCCTACAGGACCTAAAATAGGTATTGCTGAAGTTAGAGACGAAGTGGAAGAAGCTACATTTATAGTTAAAAAAATACATGAAATTAACTTGCCTCTTTCCTCATTTGCTATTTTATATAGAACAAATGCTCAATCTCGCAGTTTAGAAGAAGTATTCTTAAAATCTAAAATTCCTTATGTTCTAATAGGTGGGATTCGTTTTTATGAAAGGAAGGAGATTAAAGATATACTTTCATATCTCAAACTTTTAATAAACAGTGATGATTCTATTGCTAAATTACGGATTGAAAAGATTGGTAAAATAAGAGCTCAAAAATTCTATGAATGGAGTCAAAATTACACCTCCAATACAGCTGATTACCAGACGTTAGAATTGATGGATGGTGTTATAGAAACAACAAACTATCTAGATTACATTGACGATGGCACTGAAGCTGGTAAATCCCGCATAGAAAACGTTAAAGAACTACGATCAGTTGCTGAACAGTTTCCAAATTTAATTGAGTTTTTAGAAAATGTTGCTTTGGTTCAAAGTGAATATTCCAACGATGAGAAGAAAAAAGACAATCCAAAAGATGCAATAACACTTATGACCTTACACCAAGCTAAAGGACTAGAATGGCCGGTAGTTTTTATTGTAGGAATGGAGGAAGGACTACTCCCTCACTCTAGAACTTTTCTTGACCCTTCTGAACTTGAAGAAGAAAGACGTCTTTGCTATGTTGGTATTACTAGAGCTCAAAAGCAGCTGATATTAACATATGCTAGACAGCGTCTATTTTTTGGCTCCCGAAGCAATAATTTAATTTCCCGATTTATTATAGAAATACCCTCAGAGTTAGTTGAAAATATCATAGAATATACAGATCATGAGGGTTACACTCCAAAAAAACCTAGATATCGGGATGAAGATGACTGGATTAATGAATAAATCTAGCTCATTATTATGAATAAAAATTACTTTTCGCAGACTTTACTCGGAGCAGGGCTATTTGCTTTTTCTTTTATCGCCGCCAAGCCAATACTTCCTAATCCTCAGCCAGTAATTAGTAAACCTCAAGTTTTAGGGTTACAAACCCAAGTTAATCTCTCTCCCATAAAAACACTGAGTCGTTTTACTACAAAAATTAGAACATATACTGTTTCAATTCCTAAAAATGTTATCAAAAAAGATGATCCAAACAGCGAGATAGGAACAGAAACAATAATAAATTCAGGAAGAAACGGAGAAAAAAAAATTACAACAACTACTACCTTATATGATGGACAAGAATACTCAACGGATACTTCTAGCCAGATAATATCATCTCCAGAAGATGAAATTATTGCAGAAGGAACAAAAATTGTCTGGAGGGCTATTAATACTCCACAGGGACAGATACGATATTGGCGGAAAATACACGTATGGGCAACACAGTATGATTCTCATTGTTTAGGTTGCGATGAATGGACTGCCACAGGGTTAAGACAAGGGAAAGGAGTTATTGCTGTAGATCCAAGCGTTATTAAACTTGGAACCCATGTCTATATCCCAGGATACGGATTGGCTATAGCAGGAGATACAGGAGGTGCGGTTATAGGGAATCGAATAGATGTCGGTTTTGAAGATACTAGAACTTCTGGATGGTATTCTCACTATGTAGATATCTATCTTCTTTAAGAAGTATCAAATCAATCTCCATGAGTTCGAAAAACAGCCAAAGGAGTTTGTATCAAAATTAATAGATCTGAAAAAAAATTCCAATTACTTGCGTAATGTGCATCTAGTTTAATCCTCTCTTCAAAGTTTACATTATTTCGTCCAGAGATCTGCCATAGTCCAGTAATTCCTGGCTTGACTTTAAGTGCTTGCTCTATATATTTCTTGCTATCTGGATATTTTTTCCGCTGGTCGTCTAGTTCGTTAGGTTTATATGCTCTGGGTCCAACAATGCTCATTTGGCCTTTTAGAACATTTAGAAACTGCGGCATTTCATCAACATCAAACCTTCTTAAAATTTTTCCTACTACAGTAATACGCGGATCATTTTTCAATTTATATCCATTCCTTCGGTATTCTTCTAAAAGAGTTGGATTCTGTTTCCAAAGAATTTCATCTGCATTTTGTACCATTGAACGGATTTTAAATAAAGAAAATTCCTTATTCTCTTTACCAACTCTCTTATGTGAATAAAAAATAGGCCATCCTGACTCAATATAGAGGGCAATACAAGAGACTAAAATTACTGGTGATATTATTAGCAAAATTATTAAGGACCCCAAAAAGTCAAAACAGTTTTTCAAAAATTGATTTAAGTTTTTTCCAATCATAAAAATTTTATACTTTTTATGATAACTTAAACCATACTTTATGTGAAGATCAAAACAGTCTAACCTATAAAAAACTTCCTATTGCCAAAAATATAACCATCTGTTACTATCGTCGCATGGCTGGAGCTAAAAAAACAAAATTGACTCATACTAATACAAAAAGACCCCAAAAAACTAATATTAAGAAACAAGATATTCCATCTTATACATCTACAAAAAAAGATGCCGCAGTAAACACGGAACTTTCTTTAAACTCAATAACAAATAGTCGATACCTCAAGACAGCAAAAACAAGATTAAAAAATCTTCATCCATCAAAGAGAGCTTGGGCAGTAGGTATTATCTTAATTATTCTCCTCTTGGCTTATTACAAAAAAAATCTTTTTATCGCAGCAACCGTCAACGGTGTGCCTATTACCAATTTAGAACTGTTGTCTAGAGAGAGCCAACTTTATCGTCAAAAAACGCTTAATGATATGATTAATGAACAGATTATTACCCAAGAAGCATCCAGAAATGGCATAACAGTCTCTGATGCTGAAGTGAATCAAGCCATTAGTGATTTGGAAAAACAGTTTGGTGGAGAAGCACAGCTAAATATGTTATTAGCACAGCAGGGAGAAGATATGAATTATTTAAGATCTCAGACAAAAATAAAGTTAACTATAGAAAAATTATACTCTCCTGAAGCTTCAGTATCTGCAGCTGAAGTGAAACAGTTTATTAATCAAAATAAAAATCAGATGCCTTCATCCAATTCTGCTGAACAGGTCAAATTCGCTACTGAGCAGATAAAACAACAGAAAATTTTTAATCAGATCTTTCCTCAAAAATTTCAAGAGTTAAAACAAGCATCTAAGGTAGTAACTTATTAAACCATCTGTCTTTCCCTGTAGCAATTTATAAACTAAGTAATAGACTATTTTTACTCTACTGTTAACTAATCTCGGATAACTTTTAAATAATTTTAAAATACTAGAAGACAAGATCTTTTGATCCGCGTATTTTTCTCTGTAACTGTCTGTACCTTTCAGGATTATTTACTTTCCGCAGATTGCACAGCATCTTTAAGACTATTATAGTCCAGTCCACCCATATATCTTACATTATTAATGAAAAATGTGGGTGTAGAGTCAACTCCTGCCTTATTACCATCTGCTATATCTTGATTAATCCTCCCTTGAAACTTATTAGCCTGAACATCACTTTTAAACTGATCTATATTTAAATTTATCTCTTTAGCATATGTCAAAAAAAAGCTCATTGGATCATTAGACTCTCCCCATTCACCCTGATTTTCATAAAGTTTATCATGCATCTGCCAATACTTCCCTTGCGCTCCTGCAGATTCTGCGGCTTCCGCTGCTATCATCGCATTCTTATGAGGAATTGGATATAAGGGGAAATTTCTAAAAACAAAGTTTAACTTTCCTTGAAAATCTTTTTGTAATTGTTTGACCATAGGATATGCAGCATCGCATGCTGGACACTCATAGTCTCCAAACTCTACCAGTGTTACTTTTGCTGACGGAGTTGCTACCTCGTGACTATCTTTTCTTACTAAAATGCTACTACTAACAGTAGGCGGGTTCGAAGGGTTTTGAAGATTGTTTCCACTCTTTCCTAAAAGAAAGACGGCAGCCAACAGTACTATTAAGGTTACACTTCCAATACCGATTAAGATCTTAATGTCCTGGTTCATAATCTATTTTTATCTCTACTAATTTTAAGATATATTATCATACATCCGCTAATTATTAGAAAAGCTGTAAATGACAAAAGCGGAATAGTAATAAAACCAAACCAATTACCATATCTTGTTGTACAAGATACTCCAACAGTACAGGGTGACAATGATTCGGGAATTATACTCCACTGTAATAGATTATGGTATAGAGCAATTAGCATTCCCAAGAGAGTCATAGGCAAAATATAGTAAGGTAGATTTCTATCTTTTCTTAAGATCCCCACAGCTATTAATATCACCAAGGGATATAGAAGAATTCGTTGATACCAACAAAGCACACAAGGAACAAAGTGTAAAATTTCACTAAAATACAAACTTAAGGATGTTGCAATAAGAGCTTGGGCCCAGGCCAAATATAGTAAAAATTTACTATTCATACTCATAAAACTAGTATAAAATAAACATTTTACAATTAGTAGCTATAGAAAAACTTTGCTTAAATCAGGAACCTGCTGGAGATCTATTCATAGTTGAGATTATCCGTTCCACTTGAGAGGAAAAGTCTTCTTTACTACTAGCAGGATTTCCGTTTACAGAGACTCGATGAGTTATAGAAAAAGAGGTTCCATTTACACTAAGACACCATTGATACTGAGTTGTTCCATCTCTATTCACAGACTTAGATTTTACTACTTGGTTTCCACCCAAAGTTATAGTTGTATCACCTCGACACTCTGTTGGAGGATTAACTAGGAAAGTTACTGGTTTAACAGCATAATTACAAGTCACGTTTTTCTGATCTACTGATGAAGTAGGATCCAACTCGAAATTTTTAGAATTAGAGCAAGTTAAGAGTCCCCAATTTGCCGGATAACGAAGATAGAATCCATTACCTTGATAAAGTTTAGTCGACTCTTCCTTAGTAGGAGTAAGTGTTGTCGCAGGTGAAGAAAAGGGTTCAGGGGTTAACCTCAAGCTTGCAGTCCCGCCAGTTGAGATAGAATTGGTACCGATGTTAACTTTGGCAATCTGCGATAGATAATAAAATATCGCCCCAGCTAGTATGATAATAAAAAGCCCTATTGCTCCCAAAACTATTGCTTTTGTGCGAGGTTCCATTCCACACTTTTTATCACAATATTAAAATAATTGCAAACGATTGTGTAGGCCGTACTAGTTTAAGATATAGATTAAAAATTGAGTTGAAAAATATCAACTTAAAATAAAAATAGAATCTACTTCTTAGACTTAGTAACCCAACTCAATTAAGATATAATATAAATATGCAGTTAAAACAGATAGATAAAGATCAAAAAGAAACATATAATCAACAAGTCAGACACATAATGCAGTCTTGGGAGTGGGGAGAGTTTCGTCAAAATTTTGTTCCAGTTCTTCGCTACGGAATCTTTAGTCGAAGTGATCTTATTTATCCTATCCAAATGACTTTACATAAAATTCCAGCTACGAATAAGTTTATCGGTTATTTTCCTAAAGGGCCGTTTCCTAGTAAAGATTTGATCGATGGATTAGTCGAACTTGGAAAGAAATATAATTGTGTTGCCATAAAACTTGAACCCAATATCTTAATTAAAGATACAGCTGATAAAATAATTGATCCCAGATTAAAAAAAGCATCCAAATCACTATTCACAAAGAATAATTTTTTATTGGATATCACTCCCACCGAGGACGAGATACTTAAGAATATGCATCCTAAGACTCGGTACAATATTAAAGTTGCTCAAAAACATAATGTGGTAGTCGAAGAGAGAACTGATGAAGAGTCTTTTAATATTTATTTAAAATTATATTTTGAGACTACCTTAAGACAAAAATATCATGGCCATAATAAATCATATCATCAAAAAGTCTGGCAGACTTTAAAAAAGGACGGAATGGCACGGATCTTGATCGCTTTTTATACTCCCTCTAATTCAAATGAAAGGATTCCTCTTACCGCCTGGATGTTGTTTAATTTTCAAGACACCTTGTATTATCCATATGGAGGTTCTTCAATAAAATATCGAAATGTTATGTCCTCCACTCTAGTTGCTTGGGAGGCAATACGCCTTGGTAAAAGACTAAAACTAAAAACATTCGATCTTTGGGGAGCACTTCCACCTAATGCCGATATTCATCACCCATGGCAAGGTTTCCATCGTTTTAAAGAAGGTCTAGGTGGAGAACTTGTTGAATATATGGGAAGCTATGATTTAATCTTTAATCCTCTGGTTTATCACACTTTTAATCAAGTAGATAAATTTATGTTTTTAAAAATACTTCTTTTGAAAACATTCAAATCTTGAGCTTTATTTTTATTTATGACTGATTTGAGACAATCTCCAGGGTGGGAGAAATATTTATCGGCGATAAAATGGACAACTGAAAGAATTGAGGGGCGATTGGTTTTGATCCGTAAAGTTCCTTTATTTCCCTTTTCTTTAATTAAAATTCAAAGGCCCAAAAATCCTTTAAATTTTAAAGAGTTAGATAACATCGCCAAACAGTATAAAGCTTTATGTATCATCCTTGAACCTCATTATCAAAATTATGATCCAGCTTTATTTAAAAAAAATGGGTATCGAAAATCGAATATAATTTTAGCCCACACTGCTACTATTAGATTAAATCTCAAACAAAACAGCGATCAGTTATTAAAATCATTTTCCGAAAACGCTAGAAGAAATATAAAAAAAGCTCAAAATAATAATTTAAAAGTAGAGATTGTGTCTTTAAAAGATGAAAAAGACGATAAAAAATTCCGTCAGTTTTATTCCCTCTTGCAAAATTTAACCAAAATGAAACATTTTTATGTTCCTGGATATAACGAAACTTATTCCAGAATGATTGCATTTAAAAACACATCTCAATTATTTTTTGCCTTTGAAAAAGGAACTCAAAGTCCGATAGCTGCTGTTTGGACAGCTCATTTTGATAAAACTCTTTATTATTTCCAAACAGGAATTACTGAAAAAGGATATCAACTTTTAGCAAACTATTTGCTCGTCTGGGAGGCATTAAAGTTTGGTCAGAAAAACAAACTAGACTATTTTGACTTTGAAGGTATCTATGATCCGAGGTTCCCCTCTGAACGCCCCAGGTGGTATAACTTTAGCCAGTTTAAGCACCGCTTCCATGGCGAAATCGTGGAATTTCCTCATCCTTGGATAAAAATTTATAATTTGCCATTTAATATTTTTTATCTATGCACAACTATATTCTCCAAATAATATTCCTTTTATTATTACTTTCTTCATTACTGATAATAATAAGATCACTCTATCGAAAAATTTTAGTCTGTTATCAATCTAAGATATCTGGAAAAATCACCGTTTATAAAAATTCATCGGGAGAAGTCTTTCTTGCATTAAACGGATTTGTTCAAAGCGTTGACCCAAGACTTTCTAAAGCAAAAAACACTTATTGGGAGTTTATAAGCCAAAAAGTATTAAATCTTGCCTTAAATAAAAATTCATTCAACGTACTAATCTTAGGACTCGGTGGAAATACTATTCCCGCTATCTTATCTAGTAATCCAAGAATCAGACAAACTATAGTCGAAATTGATAAATATATCATCAAAGCAGCTCGTAATTTTTTTGACCTAGATAAACTACCAAATTATCAACTAATTCAAGCTGACGTTTATAAATTAATGGATGATAAATATCAATACAATCCACTTAATAAGAAAACATTTGATGTGGTCATTGTAGATCTTTTTATAGGAACTATAGATAATGTTTCTCCTCAGAGCTCAGATACAAATTTTATCAATCAAATTATCACGTACTTAAAACCATCAGGGACAATTATCTTTAATCGTCCAAATGTAAATTGTGATATGCATGATGTAAACTTAAAAATTATGGAACAATTAAAGATTCTGTTTCAAATAACGGAAATTGTTTATATAGAAGATTCAAATCGTTACAAAAATAGTGTGATTCTAGCTCAGGCAAGAAGATAAGCTTTATTTAACAAACACAATTATAAAACGGCTATTAATAATTAACTCGAATTTTTATTATTGAAAGATTAATTCTTTCGTGCTTGATTTTCAGCCTCTAATTTTTTACCATAAACTCTAAGGCCACAATTTAATTCCACTTATTATTCTATGCATACAAAGGCTCAAAATCACTTTATAAAAAAGAACAAACAACGCTTTTTAGTATATATAGTCTTACTATTTTTTATTGGAATATTGGCATTTTGTGTTTGGTTTATAAACCCTAAGAGTGTTGAAGCCGCATGGTTTGATGATAACTGGGCTTATCGCCAAGCGATAACCATAACCGTATCATCAGCATCCTCTGACATTACAAGTCTTGATACCTTAATTACCGTCAACACCTCCACCCTAATCTCTGCTGGAAAGCTGCAGTCCTCTTGCCAAGATCTACGTTTTACCAATCAGACGGGGAATCTACTTCCCTACTATATAGATTCTGGTTGCAACACGACAGCTACCAAAATATGGGTACGAGTAGACCTCGTGCCAAAAAACACTACAATTTACACAACGTATATGTATTATGGTAATCCTGCTGCCGGCCCTGGATCTAACTCTACCCTCTTTAATCTATACAATGGACTAGTTGGTTATTGGACTTTAAATGACGGTTCAGGAACAACGGCTATAGACTCATCAGTAAGTGGAAATAACGGTACTCTGGCAGGAGCTACCGACCTTCCTACATGGCAGACCAGTAACTGCCAATACGACAACTGTTTATCTTTAGATGGAACTGATGATTCTGTTACAATGGGCAATCCTTCGATTGGATCAAATGCGACAATTTCGGTATGGCTGAAACCAAATACGGATTTCGGGAACTCCGGAACAGTTCTATACAGCACTGTTACAAGTGGTGATGGAGATATGCGTATTATTGGGAATGCAGGTGCTATAGACTGTTCGATTGGAGGTGCTGGCACAAACGATCCTCGGTTCGGAGTTGGGAACTGGACCGGCCAGTGGCACAACATCACATTTGTTTTAAACAACTCCAATAACGTTTACTGCTATGTAGATGGGCATCTAGGATACACATGGACGAGTAATATTAACGGCACATCTACAACATTCCAATTGGGAAAAGAAGGCAATAATACTCAGTACTTCAATGGATATGTAGATGATGTGCGTATATATAATCGATCCTTGACTGCATTAGAAGTTTCTCAGCTTTACTCAAATCCTGGATCTATCACAACAACTATACCTGCCACCTCTCAGCCAACCACCTCATTTGCGGCCGAGGAACAAGCTCCAGGACCTATTGCTTACTGGAAATTCAATGAGGGGTACGGTACAACAACGTCTGATTCGAGCTCGACAGGGGCCACTGCTACTTTTGCTGGAACAACTCAGCCAACCTGGCAGACGGACGATTTATGTGTTTCTGGAAAGTGTCTATACTTCAACGGGACAACGTCCTACCTCACAGTCTCTAAAACAATAAGCGGTGTTCAGACAGTTGCAATGTGGGTCAGACCCAGCTCGGTCACAAGCGGAGCTCTGGTTGATTTAGACGGAGGTACTCACACCATAACCGTTTCAAACGGAACCATATCTGCCAATGGTTTTCCTTCCTCTCCCTCTACTACCATCTACGTCAACGGCGCAGTCTCATCCACACTCGTTGCCAACCGCTGGCAGTACGTTGAGGTGACCACAGGTACCGGATTCAACACTACTTCATCGATGACAATCGGAAAGTCAGGATCTGCTTACTTGCATGGGTTCATTGATGAGGTAAAACTTTTCGACTTCCAGAGATCCTCATCCCAGGTTCTCTCTGATTACAATGAGTTTTCTCAGGCGGGAGCTGGAACTTCATCCACAACAGGACAGCCTCCTAATAATGCATACCCCGCTCTCTCTGATGGATTGGTTGCATATTTTAGAATGGATGAGTCTTCTTGGAATGGAACATCAAGTGAGGTCAAAGACTCCTCAGGAAACAACAACAATGCTACAGCCACAGGTCTAAGCGGTACATCTTCTGGGTCCAATACCTCAACTACCTTGAATGATACCTCCCAAAGTTGGGCTGCTAATCTATTTACTAACGAATCGATAACAATTACCGGAGGCACAGGCTCAGGTCAGTCAAAAACTATTGCTTCAAATACCGTCACCCAAGTAACAGTTACTTCGGCCTGGGCAACGACACCCGATACCACTAGTACATACAGGATCACTCCTAATACGGTGGCCGGAAAATTCGGTAATGGTGGCAATTTCATTCCGAGTGCAAATTATCTGGTCTATGATTCTAATGCTGCGTACTTACAAAACTTGTCTTCATTCACAATTTCCACATGGGCTCAAAGCAGTGACTGGTCTAACAGCTCAAATCATATAGTTATGGACTTTGGCAATAACTATATAGATAAAGTCTCAGCACAAAACAGCGACGCCGGTGGTTATTTTAATATCGGAAGCACAAGTAATTCCGCAACAGTACGGACACCAAGCTTAACCGGAAGCGGCTGGAAGCTATTTACGTGGGTATATGATGGGACAATCGTCAGATTATATATAGACGGTGTCCAGGTAGCTACTAGTTCTCCTGTTAGTGGAATTTGGTATCACAATTCCAGTTTGAAGCTTGGAGGTGTAAATTTTTCGGGACAAATGGACGAAGTTCGTGTATATAACCGGGGCCTCACGCCCTCCCAGGTTCAACAGCTATATAACTTTGCCCCTGGTCCAGTTGGATACTGGAAAATGGATGAGTCTGCTTGGGTTAACAACTGTTCTACTCTTTCAGCTCATGATTCTTCAGGATATGGCAATGATGCCATTGATTGCACTAGCAATAGCGGTGCAGGTGCTATTGCTGGTAGTCTAGGCAAGTATGGTAAAGCTGGACAATTTAATACCAGTAACACATCTGTTCTTATGGCCCCTAGCAGCTCGACTTCATTAGACCTAAACACTCAAGGTTCTATAGAGGCTTGGTTTAACTTAAGTGCTTATGCTAACAGCCAATACAGCGATCTTCGTATCATAGCTAAAAAGCGGAACTCTTCAAACATAAATCCATATGAGATGAGTGTTGGTTATACTAGCGGCGGAGGAAGTGGTTACACTGGAACTTTCAATGGATCTATTGCTAATGGCTCGACCAGTAATGAAATAACCGGATCAAATCTTAGTTTAAATAGCTGGAATTATGGAACACTTACTTGGGACGGGTCTACAGTTAAACTATATTTAAATGGTGCTCTCGTTGGGTCCACTTCTCAGACTATTAATGCGCAAACCGGCACGGGTTCAATGCAAATTGGAGGTGAGTATGTTGATGGAAACTGGTTTAATGGTTTAATAGATGAAGTACGCGCATACAATTATCCTCGTACGCAGCAGCAGATCGTAGAGGACATGAATGCAGGCCATCCAACAGGAGGATCACCTCTTGGAACTCAAATTGGATATTGGAAGTTCGATGAGGGGTATGGCACCACAGCCCACGATTCAACAGTAAACGAAGACAACGGTACCCTTTCAGGTTCCACTAAACCTTCTTGGACTGATTCAGGAAAGTTTGGGAGGGCGCTTTCGTTTAACGGAACGAGTGCTTATGTCACGGCTCTCAATCCTACCCCCCTACAGATCACGGGACCTCTCACTTTATCTGCCTGGGTTAATCTGAGTACTAACAACGCAGTACATGACATCATCGCCAAAAAGGGTGCCTCGGGCAACTACGGGTACAGGCTTTTCACTAATGCGAACGGCAAGCTGAATATGGAGGTTTCGGGGGATGGGAGTACGACAGTTGCCGCCACGGGAACAGTCCTATCAACCGGCAAATGGTATCATGTTATTGGTGTCTACAACCCGTCCACTTCACTTACAGTCTATATAAACGGCATCCAGGTGGGACAGAACACCGCATCAGTCCCATCATCAATCTACAACACCACAGCCAATCTCGAATTCGGCTCCGAGAATGGCGGCACGACCAACTTGATGAACGGCATCATTGACGAGGTCAAAGTCTACGCCGGTGTCCTCTCCCCTGCCCAGATCCTGATTGACTACAACCACAACTCCTCCCAAGTCTTAGGGTCTCTCTCCTCAAACAACACCAATTCTGACTCCAACCAAGCCACCTCTCAGCAGTACTGCATCCCAGGAGACACCTCTGCCCCTACCTGCCGCCCTCCTGTTGGTGAGTGGAACTTTGAAGAAGGTTCGGGAACTGCTGTCAACGACACCTCAGGCAATGGACACTCAGGAACATGGAGTGGTTCTGGAACTCAACATTGGCTTCCCGGTAAAGACGGAAAAGCTGGCAACTTCAATGGCAGTAACGACTATGTTGATTTAGGGAATGCAAATGGGACGGTACCAAACGGGAATGGAGCCTTTACAATTTCTGCTTGGATATATCCTACTGATTTGTCATCCGACAGAACAATCTATGGAGAATATTCTGGAAGTAACTTCTACTTTAATATCCAAACTAATGGTAGTTTGTGGTTATGTAATGAAAATTCAGGAACTTGTTCATCGCCAGCTTTTTCAGCTGCCGGAGCTGTAATAACAAATAAGTGGCAGTATGTTACTGTTACTCACAATGGAAGTGGAAGCTACAGGTTCTTTGTTAATGGAAGAGATGTTACTAGTACCTCAATAGGTTCATACGGTTCTACAACCACATTCATGTCCATTGGCAGAGGAGGCAATACGTACTTCGAGGGCAAGCTCGATGATGTCAGAATATATGATTACGCTCGCACACCTGCTCAAGTAGCATGGGAATATAACCGAGGAGCTCCTGTTGGGTGGTGGAAATTTGATGAATGCCAGGGATCAATAGCACATGATTCATCTGGGAATGGAAACAATGGGACTATTGTTATTGGAGGATTTGGCAGCAACAATAATACAGGTAATAATCAGGGCATTGGCAGCTGTAACGCTGTTCCTAGTTACTCATCGTTTTGGTATACAGGTAAGGTAGGGAAGATTAATCATTCCGGGTTTTTGGATGGCAGCGGAGATTACGTTTCTATTCCTGATTCAGCTGTCCTTGATCCATCCACTGGTTTGACACTGTCCGGCTGGTTCAAGTTCTCTCAGAATACATATCAAACTCTAATCTCAAAATGTCTAAACACTGGTTGTACGACTTCTCCTTCAGACACACAATACCTAATATCAACAGATAATGCAGATCTAACCTTTTGGGCCTGTAGCAGCTCTTCTTGTCCTGGTGTATATACTCCGATGCCTTCCACAGGAGTTTGGACGCATATTGTTGCTACCTCTGACGGCTCCACAGAAAAACTCTATATCAATGGCGTTTTAGCAAAGTCAGGCAGTGCGCCATCTAGTATACAGTCACTAACTTCTGCCCCCTTTATTATCGGTAGTCCTGATGCAAATATTAATTATTTTTACGGACAAGTTGACGATGTGAGAGTTTATAACTATGCGCTTACCGCTCCCCAAGTTCAAACTCTTTATAATAATGGTGCGGTAAATTATGCTCCTATATCAGGAACACCTAATTAATCTAGAACCACTTGACTTAGATATTAAATACTGTTTGAATTAAAAAACGATGAAAATTCTAATTACAGGACGTGCTGGATTTATAGGATCTCACATTCAAGACGAATTAATAGAACAAGGCCATCAGGTTGCTGTTGTTGATAACCTCTCAACAGGTGATCAAAATTTTATTAATGCCAAATCTCATTTATTCAAACAGGATACTACGGAGTTTGATAAACTAGATAAAACTTTTCAAGATTTTTTTCCTGAAGTCGTTTTTCACTTGGCTGCTCAAGCTGCAGTCCCATTTTCCATGTCTCATCCAACTGAAGATAATAAAATAAATATTATTGGAACTATGAATGTTTTAGAAGCTGCAAGAAAAGTCGGAGTTAAAAAATTTATCTATTCTAATACAGGAGGCGCATTATATGGAGATGTTCCACCTTCAGATTTACCGATCAGAGAAGACCATATAATATCTTCTCCAACTAGCTTTTATGGAGTCTCGAAACTTTGTGCAGAATATTATGTAAAACTCTATGGCCATATCTACAATCTTCCTTGGGTTACACTACGTTATGCTAATGTTTTCGGTCCAAGACAGGCAAAGAGTAAAGAAGTAGGCGTTGTTGCTATTTTTATCACACTGATGCTGGAAGGTAAAACTCCCACTATTAATGGTGATGGATCACACACTCGTGATTATGTCTATATAGAAGATGTTGTCAGAGCAAATATCAAAGCCATGAGCTACGAAAAATCTGATTATTTTAATATATCAACTGGGATCGAAACCTCAAATCGAGCTGTTTTTGATACGATAAATGAGCTTGTAGGAAAAAACATGACTCCACAGTTTGGTCCAGAAAGAACTGGAGATGCAAAAAGAGTATCTTTAAATTCACAAAAAGCAGCAGACCTTCTTAATTGGAAAGCAGAGGTTGACTTCAAGTCAGGAGTCAAAAAGACTATAGATTTTTATTCACCTAAATCATCCTGATAATTTCTTATTTTACCTTTACATTACTTTTCTTAGAGCACAATATTCACACTGAGGATCATCACAAAATTTATTCCAAAAACTTAAATTAAAAATCTCTTCTGAAACATTAAGGATTACATCTTTAAGAGCTGCAACTTCTTCTTTTGTTATGTAAAAAGATTCTTTATGATATCTGCCTTTCTGATCTGGTTCTATAAAACTAATCACTCCTTCGGTCATATTGAACCTTCCTTGTTGATACTGATCAAGTAAAATTTTGTAAAAGACGAGCTGGCGTTTATAATTACCATCTGCAGATTTTGTTTCACCTTCGATTTCATTTCTTGTTTTAGGAATTCCCGTTTTAAAATCGTATACAGTAACATCGTTTTTTTTAAGGGGCAAAATCATGTCAATCTTACCATTTAAGACAACTTTATCTGAGATCTTAACTCCCCGAATATTAAGTTCACTCATAGCTCTTTTTGTCCAATTTATTGCTTCATTGTCGAAAAAGAAAGTCAAAGATTTCTCGCCTCTTTCAAAAAATCTATTAAAATCTTCTGTTTCACCCATATCATGATAAAGGACTCTTTTAAATTCTCGAACTATAAAACTAACATTTGAGCTGGAGATTTTAAGAGCTTTTATATATGAATTAATAGCTGAGTGAATTGCTGATCCAAACAGCAAACTGTTACTTTTCTCTTCAGGTAAGACTACTAAATTACGGTAAAAATATCTCCACGGACACTCTAAAAAGTTATTAAGTCCAGTAACAGACAGACCTTGTTGCAAAAATAGAGATTGTAAAAAATTTTTGTTGTTATCTTCTATTTTATCTCCTTCTAAATCATAATCTGGAAGAAGTAACACCTCTTTTTTATTGAGAAATTCAGCCTCAAACTCTTCTGTATTTATATATTCAATAAGGTTCGAGCCGATCTCGGAGATAAATTGGGATCCAATCTGAGATTTCCCATCTAAAGAGCTCTCTGAAAAAGAAATTACTACTCCTTTTCTAGCTCTCGTCAAAGCAACATAAAACAGACGACGTTCATCTTCTACTTCATCTATATTTAAATCCTTAATTTTTACTCCTAAATAATCCCAAGGGATCTGGAAGCCATTTGTTCTTTTTCTTAAATTACTCCAATGGCCGTCATATGCATTAATAATATATACGTAATCAAATTCTAATCCTTTAGATTTATGCCCTGTCATAACCCTTACCCCATTTTGAAAAACTGTTTTAGATTGAGATATCGATAAATGATACCTCTCTAGTGTTTGAAGATATGCTAAAAAGTCAACTAGAGAGAATAAAGGATCTTTTTCAGTCTGAAGTTTTATCTTTTCAAACAGAGAATTAACTTTATCTAACGTTTGAAGGTAACTCGCTTGTTTTAATATATAATTCAAAAACCCAGATTCGTTTATAATATCTTTGAATACTTTTTCTAGCCTTGAATTAAAACTTAATCTATTCCATCTGCTTAAACATTTTCCGATCCAGACTAACCTAGAGCCACTCTTAAACTGAATGTTTAGGATATCTTCCTCAGATGATATTAACTCAACAATACTTTTTTTTAATATTTTTGCCTGTTTAAGCAAAAGATAGATATCAAATGGTTCAAGACCTAAAAAATCTAAATGAAGAGCTTTTATTGTCTTTTCATCAGACCCCAAATCTGAAATTGCAGCAAATAAAATTAATAATTTTCTTATATTCAGGTCATTCAAAACATTTTGTTCAGACTCAATAACGTAAGGTATTCCTTGCTGTTCCAAAACTTCAATTACCTGAAGAATATCTCGATTATTTCGACATAATATCGCTATCTCAGAAAGACTAACTCCCAAAGATGCTTTTAATTTTAAATCAGCGGCTAAAAAATAATATTCGCTATGATAACCCAAAAATTTAGCAACTTTTATTTTTTCTTCAGAATAAATTCCTTGGGATCTTAAAATATTTTGTGTCGGTAAAAGTTTAGCAGTCGTATTTTGAGAGATTAAACTTCCTCCGGCATCTAAGATAGATTGCGTCGAACGATAGTTTTCTTCTAGACTCACAATTAAAGCATCAGGGTAAAGTGTTTTAAAATATAAAAAATTCTCCAGCGAGGCTCCTTGGAAACGATAGATTGACTGTTTTTCGTCTCCGACTACAAACAGATTAGGATTATCATAAAAACTTCCTAGTAGCTGAACTAATTCATTTTGGGCGGTATTTGTATCTTGATGTTCATCTACTAGTATATATTGATAGAATTCTTGAAGTCTTTGCAGAAGATTTTTGTTTTTTTTCAAAGTACTGACGACTCTTATTAACATGTCATTAAAATCGTAGAGCTTCTTTTTGACTAACTCTTGTTGATAAACTGTATACAGTTTACCTAACTCAAAATTTTTATTAATCTGGCGTTCTAAATCTTTATATTTACCTTTCATCTCTCCTTTGTATTTTCCAGTTGTATGGTATAAATCTGACAATCTTTCAAAGTCATCTTTTTGCTTTTCTAGTCCTTTAACGAACGCTTCAGGCAAGATATCCTCTTTTTTTAAATCATTGATAGCAGACATAATTAGCTGAACATAATAAAGTACATCTCCCATTGGTTTTAATAAATTAAGCTCAGAATTTATTAAAATCTTTTCTAGTAGCTCAATCTGCTCTACTTCAGTAATATTTTCTGAAGAGATTAAATCGGTAAAATCTTCTGGGTTTTTTTGAATAATTTGATTACAAAGTCCATGAAATGTATTGATTTCAACCCTAAATCCAGCTTCTCCTATCATTTCAACCAGTCTTTTGCGCATCGCCAACGCTCCAGTCTCAGTAAATGTTAGAGCTAAAATATTTTCCGGATTAATCTGGGAATTAAGTAAGATATTCGCAATTCTTAATGTAAGAATTTGAGTTTTTCCGGTTCCGGGACCAGCTATAACCATAACAGGTCCTTCAATCGAATCTACAGCTCTTTTTTGAGATGGATTAAGCTTGGTATATTCTTCTTGAAACTTTGTAGTAATCATATTTCTACGCAATTTTAATAATTAACACTAGTCTATGCTTTTATCTATTTCCTCTTCAAACAATACTCTTTGAGAACGTATCTCTTCTGTTATTTCAGCCTCAACCGGCTCACTACCCTTTACTTTTAATTGAGTATCTTCAACCAAATTCTCTAAATCTAGCATCTCAACTTCAGGCATAGATGAGCCTATAAGGCCTTGTAAATCACCATGCATTGTTACAGTGTTATGAATTACGCGCTCGATCTCCTTTTCTCGTTTAGCCCAAATTTTTGCAAAAACTCTTTTTTCTGCATCTAAATCTGACTTCATTGAAGTAAATGCCTCAGCGATAGCTTCAATTCTCTGTCGAAACTCACTTGACATAATATAGTTATAAACGACCTCCATCTTCTCGTTTTTTCCAACAAATCCAGATTTTATAATCTGTTGTTCAATTAGAGTTCGTCTCAAAACAAAGGCAAGTGATATATAGTTTTCAAAAGAAGCAATATATATTCCATCTCTAAAACCAAAATTCTTCATATCATCAGGTAGAACTTGAGTTACTAAAATTGCATGATCTCCTTTGACTCTAAGCATGTCATCTTTTAGTTTTATACTCCAAGTCTTATCCCAATTTTTAGTTCGCTTAGACTCCCAAACAATTGTGCCGCAAACTACTCCATTTTTATTTCTAACTTTATGTATTAGATCTGCTCCATTTATCCCTTTACCAACAGCAGATACTTCATCCAGAGGAAATTCACTTCTTAAGGCCTCCTCCAAAGCAAGCTCCATTACCTCTCCCTGCAATTGTTGCGAAGTCTGATTAACTCTTTGCTGTAATTCCTGTGCAGTTTTTTGAGCATCATCTAGTTTTTTTTGAAGTTCCGCTTCCCTTAACTTATATTTCTGAAATTCTTCAGCTTCAACTTTTTTTATAATTCCTTCTTTTTCAGCATCAATTTGTCTTTGAATCTCCAGTTTTAAAGTTTTCTTATCACTTTCCAGCTGCGCAGCTTTTTTTCTAAATTCCAGCTCTGCTTCTTGAGCCTTAGCTAACTCTTTATCTTTTAACTCTGCTTCTTCTTTTAAAATTTTTAATTCTTTCTGGTTTTCCTCCTTAACCTTCTTAAAAGCTTCTTCCTGTGCTTTCATCCACATTTTTTCTTTTTGTTCATGTTCCCATTTAGATTGAATCTCCATCTGTTGTTTTTCGTACTTTAAAGCTATCTTTTTTTCGATATCTTCTTCAATTTGATGAGAGACAGCTTCACTTATTGAGACTTCTTGGTGGCAATTAGGGCAAAGGATTGTAACTAGTTTCATAATGAAAATATTAAACTCAGATTAAGTTTAAATATTTACTTCCTGGTATTTTAACAAAGCGATTCAAGGAGTAACAGAGGTAAATAAAATCTTAAAAACACCCAAATTAATCGTAGAATTATTTAATCAATATCTTTAGAATAAATTATGACAAAATCTGTCCCATTAAAAAGATTAAAAAGACCTTCACGGCTTCGTCGTTTAAAAAACTTGAAGCAAACCATTGACTCAGAGACTGAAGAACTTCCTAATAAAAAAGGATTACAGCCATTATTTTTAATCTTTAAAAAAATCATTATTAAAAAATCTTCAACTCACCCTGTAAAAAAAATTCCTGATTCAAAAGAGATTAAAGGCAAAAAGAAAGAGGCAAAAGCTGATATTAAAAAAGATCGATTAATAAAAAAACTGTCAAAAAGAATATTTATTATCTTCAAATCTTTATCCCCTCTGCTTTTCTTAGGAATATTTATCAGTATAATCTCAAATACACCCCCTCCAGCTTCATTTGCATCTATCTCTCTTAAACAATTCAGCTTATTTTTCGTTCCATTGTACTTATTTTTAACCTCACTTTTTTTTCTACTTTTAAATTCTTTTAAATCAAGCCTAATACTATCATCGGCTGCAATATTAATTGCAATTCTTAAGGGTTTATCCCAACTTAATTTAATAACAGGAATTTCAACTTTAATTATAACCATTATTTTACTGGGCATGTTCCGCAGACGGAAAGATCACCAACAAAATCCAGCACTCCATCGGCTCTCGAACTTAGACTAGTAAAATTATTTAAAAAAATTCTAAATTTATTAAGTCTGGACGATGAAAAACGAGCCTACAAATGTTAAAATATATTTATTATGAATAAATTTTACTTAACTACGGCAATTCCATATGTTAATGGTAAGCCTCATATTGGTCATGCACTAGAATATTTCCAGGCTGATACTGTAAGAAACTATCACCGTCTTTTAGGAGAGGAGACATTATTACTTTCAGGAGCAGATGAAAATGCTTTAAAAAACGTTCAAAAAGCAGAAGAAGAAGGCATTAAGGTTGAAGAATTTCTTAACCGTAACTCGAAAGTCTTTGAGAAAGCTTTCTCTGACTTAGGGATAAAACTGGATGTTTTCCAACGTGGATCAGACAAAATTCGTCATTGGCCAGGAGTACAAAAGCTGTGGCAACTCTGCTTCAAAAATGGGGATATTTATAAAAAAACGTATGGGGGGTATTACTGTGTCGGTTGTGAAAGCTTTAAAACAGAAAAAGAATTAGTAAATGGTCTTTGTCCTGAACATCAAAAAAAACCAGAGCTTGTAAGAGAAGAAAACTACTTTTTTAGACTATCAAAATATCAAAATCAATTAACCAATCTAATAGAAACAAATGAACTAAAAATAATTCCTGAAAACAAACGAGCCGAAACATTATCTTTTATTAAGTCTGGACTAGAAGATTTTAGTATCTCTAGATCATATCAAAGAGCGCATGGAATAGGGGTTCCAGTACCAGGAGATAAAACTCAAATTATTTACGTTTGGTTTGATGCACTAGATATTTATATGACGGGTATAGGTTTTGGCATAAATGAAAAAGAATGGAATAAATGGTGGCCTGCTGATTTACATATAATCGGTAAAGATATTAACCGTTTCCATACTGTTTATTGGCCAGCTATGCTGCTCTCCGCTGGATTACCTTTGCCTAAAGAGATTTTAATTCATAGTTTTATTAACTCTGGAGGTCAAAAGATGAGCAAAACATTGGGAAATGTTATAGATCCTTTTGAAATAGCCAATAAATACGGAGTTGAAGCATTGCGCTATTATTTACTCTCGCAAATTCCTCTTAGTGAAGATGGCGATTTTACAATTGATAGATTTTTAGAAATCTATACAGCAGATTTAACAAATGGTCTTGGTAACTTAGCCGCCAGAGTCGCCAAACTTTCTCAAAACAATAAAATTAAAGCTCCTAACCCTGAACAGGTATTTGATAACAAACTAAAAGAATACTTTAAAAATTATCAATTTAGTGAAGCTCTGGCTTATCTTTGGACGAAAGTAGCTGAGGTGAATCGAGAGATTAATCAAAGAAAACCTTGGGAACTCTCTGGTAATGAAGCAAAATTAACAATCCTTAATTTAATCAAAGAGATCCAATATATAGCATTTAATCTCCAGCCATTCTTACCGCAGACAGCAGCTAAAATATTAAATCAATTTTCCGGGCATATTGAGTATCAGTCTCCACTTTTCCCCCGGATTAAAAACTCTTAACTGATTGAAATAGTTTAATTTCCAGCTAATAATCTATTTTGTTTGTTTTACCATTTATTATATTTTTTAAAGAAAGATAATTAATTAGAGATTAAAAGTTACAACGAAAAATTATATACTACCCACATGATAGCAGATACTCACTCTCATCTTAATTGGGAAAATTTCCAAGATAATTTAGACCAAATATTATCAAGAGCTAAAGATAGCAGCGTAGGACTAATTATTGATGTGGGGGTCGATATTCTTACCTCCAAAGAGGTCAGTGCGCAATCAAGAACAATAAATCAAATTCCACTTTTTGCGGCTATCGGAATTCATCCACATGAAGCTCAAAAATACTCAAATGAGCAGTTACTTGATCAAGATATTCTAGAACTTAAGTCTTTATATAAAAATTATTCAAAAAAAATAGTAGCCATAGGCGAGTGCGGCTTAGATTATAATTTTTCTGAAGATCTTTCTTTTGATTCCACCCCTCAAAATTTAGACAAAATAATAAATCTGCAAAAAAAACTTTTTAAATCTCAGGCTAGATTAGCTTCAAATCTCCAACTACCTCTTATTATTCACTGTCGTAATTCTAAAACAGAAAATGATTTACCCTTGGCTTGGAATGATATATTTATTACTGAGCTCAAAGGAACAACAGGTGTGTTTCATAACTTTAGTAGTAACCTAGGAGATGCCCAAAAAGCTTTAGATTTAGGGTTTTATTTGTCTTTCTCCTGTGTTGTAACTTACCCCAAAAACGATCATCTAAGAGAGTTAATTAGACAGTTACCTATAGATAAAATTGTGACAGAGACAGATTGCCCTTTTTTGCCTCCACAGCAGATCAGAGGACAAAGGAATGAGCCTTTCTATGTTTCAGAGGTGGTAAGAGTCATCGCTGAGTTAAAAGGAATAAGCTATGAGCAAGCATCTAAACAGACTTTTACTAACGCTCAAAAATTATTTATTGACAAGTAAAAACAAACTTGCCATGATTAGATTAATATGTCAGTCTTTTTTTCAGGACGTATATCCCGCTTAAACTTTTTCATTAACTGGTTAGCTTATATCATTCTTCTGATAATCTTGGAGATCGTTTTATATATGGTCATCACGCAGAATAGATCTCTTCAAGTTCCATTTGCTATTATTTCGGTAATAGTTTACCTCATTGGAGTAGTTTATCTTATATCACTTTATATTAGACGCCTTCATGATATGAACCTGTCGGGATGGTTGACTCTTTTAATGCTTGTCCCACTTATAAACCTTGGATTATTGATTTTCTTATTTTTTAAGAGAGGTTCGATTAGTAATAATAATTATGGAACACCGCCTGTTGGTAACCATTTCCCCTAATTTCTGACTTATTAACTAATCTATTTACTTGTATTTTCTAATTTTATCTTTTCCCAGCAAAAATTAAGTACTTCAGCGCTGCTTTTATGCGTCGTATCTACTACTAAATCAAAAAACTTGGGGTCTAAAGCATCAACAACATTATATAAATTCAAAAACTTTAAAGCCAAATTTTCAGCTCTTGTCTTCATTGAAAGATAGGCATCTTTTTCACTTATAGATTCTCTTCTCGCTACTCTACTTGCTCTCTCGCTCTCATCTGCTATACATAAAATTTTAAAACTGTCTTTAATATCTCTGGCCAGCCATCCTCCTAGTCTAGAGTCAACAACCAAAAATGATTCTGTCTGTAATTTTTTTTGGAGTCCAAAATCTACTTGACGATCGAGCTCAGGAGGAATTTTTAAAGTATCTATTAATGGAACCCCATGATCTTGATGCCATTTACGAAAAAAGTCGCCTGAAGAAAGATACTTCCATCCAATCTTTTGGGAGATGCTTTTAGCAAGAGTCGTCGAACCAGTACCTATATCACCAACAACGATGATATTTCGAATTATCATTGCTGTATTTTAATATAAGTAAAACTTTTCCTCTACTTTGGCTTTATGGCTCAAAAAAGGGTATAATATATGTAAGCTATGCGCATACTAGCAGTATTCATTGTTGGCTTTATATTATTTTTTTACCTATCACAAAATATTACTTGGGCTTGGACTAAAATCAAACATAAAGATATACCTCTTCCATTTAATCACAGTATCTTAGGTTTAATATTCATACTCTCAGCTTTATATGCTGTTCTTTTTACCTCTCAAACTCCACTCTCTACATTAATCTCACTTTTTGTTTTCGGTAGCGGACTGGGAGTAATTACTCATCACTTATTCTCTCAAGGATACATTCTATTTAAATCAGAGGAGCAGGGATTTATCAAAAGGCACAGAAGACTCGCAGAAAGATCTTTAGAGATCCTTCCAGGAGCTCTTACCTGGATCGCGCTCACTTCACCAATTTGGCTATCATTTGCTTTACCTTTTGCCGTAGCCTATCTCATCATTCTCGCTGATACGTATTGGTTAATCAACTCTCTAAAAATAGCTGTCAGTATTTATATAGGATACCGAAGAATGATTTATGCTAAAAATCAGAATTGGCAAGAAAAAATAGAAAAAGAATTTCCAGATGAATGGGAAGATTATTACCATTTAGTCCTTTTACCAACTTATAAGGAAGGGCTTGAGGTTTTAATTCCGGCATTTAATTCGGTTACTACTTCAAGGTATCCACTAAAAAAAATTTTTTTGGCAGTTGGATTTGAATCAAGAAGCAACCCAAAGATTGTTGAGGAAGCTTCCCGTTACCTAAAAGAGACAATTGCAAAGAAGATAGGTGGGGTATTCGTTTCTGTTCACCCATATGGTCTTCCTGGAGAAGTCCCTGGACCAGGAACTAATCGAAATTGGATGGTAAAAAATGCAGTAGAAGATCTTGAGAAAAAAGGAATATCAGCAAATCGAGTTATAGCAACAACCGTAGATGCAGATTTCGTCTTGCATCCGCAATTTCTTTCAGGAGCTTTACATAAATATCTATCTACAGATCTTAAAATCCGTAACAAACGAAGCTATACAGGAGTATTTTTATACTACAACAATTATTGGCAATCTCCAACTCCAATGCGATTAATTGCTGGGGGGACAGCTTTTTGGCAACTCGCAGAAATGGTTGGAAGCGATAAATATATGAACTTTTCCTCAATGTCAATAAACCTTCAATCTCTTCTTGATATAGGACTTTGGATTCCTGATAAAGTTAACGACGATTCTGGATTCTTTTGGAAAGCATATTATCACTTTAAAGGTGATTATAAAGTCATTCCCCATTTTCTTCCGATTACAGCTGACACAGTAATGGATGAAAATTTAATAAAAACATTCCAGAATCAATATTTACAACTTAAGAGATGGGCATATGGAGTAGAACACATTCCATTCATTGTTGAAAAATACTTTACTACTTCAGGAATGGATTTTTGGGATAAAACAGACAAGCTCCTCTTCTCTTTTTGGGGTTATTTGAAATGGGGAACTTTAGCTCTTTTTGTTACATTTGCAGCTCTACTTATTCCCTTGGTAAATCCACATTATACTGAATCAGTTGTTTCTTATAATTTACCAGTCATATCTTCTTGGATTTTAACTACAGCTTTTCTAGGTATGTTTGCGACAATTTATGTTCACGAAAGAACAGTTCCACCAAGACCCAAAAACTGGTCTATTATTAAACGATTCTGGTCATATCTCCAATGGGTTTTAATACCATTAATTATAATTTCAATCTCTACAATTCCTGCAATTGATGCTCAAACATCTCTCATGATAGGTAAATATCTTGAATATAGAACAACTAATAAAGTACGTGTTAGTGCATAGTTATGGGTCAATTTTTTAAAAATACTGATAAATATACAATAATACCATTAATTTTTTCAGTTATTATTACCCTCACAAGTGCAGGATACTTTGTTTACTACTATCCTCTACTTCCTTTAAGACTTCCTTTGCTTTATTCACTATCATGGGGCCAATCACAGCTGGTAAGCAAACAGCAGTTTTTTATTTTACCTACACTTTCCATACTTATAACCATAGTTAACCTTTTTATCTCATCTCAAATCCACTCATCTCGTTTTGTAATTAAACGAATACTCACTGGAAGCTTAATTGTATTAAACTTAATTTTGTTTATTTCAGCCGTTCGGATTATATTAATTTTTATTTAAAATGAATTTGATATTTCCGTCTGTTTTTGTTTTTTTATTATCATTTGTTTCGTTTCCATTTACGATAAAATTCGCAAAAAAATATGGACTAGTAGATGATCCTACTCGACGTCCCCACCCCGCGCATGTCCAAATAAGGATTATTCCTCGTGCTGGAGGTTTAGGAGTATATATCCCCATTGTTATTGCCTCACTGATCTTCCTCCCCATAGATAAAAATTTGATCGGAATAGTATTAGGGTTAACCATACTTTTGGTTATGGGACTAATAGATGATAAAGTTTCATACTTTAATCCATACCTTCGTTTGGGTCTACTCTTCATCGCAGCCGGTATTGCTGTTTTTTCAGGTATAGGAATTTCATTTATAACCAATCCTTTTTATAATTCATTTATATTCACCGCTTTCAGAACTTCTCCTGTATTACATCTTGATCAAATCATATTAACATTTAACCTCTTAGGTCCACATAAAATTATCTTAATCGCTGATCTAATGGCTTTTTTTTGGATAGTAACTCTAACTCAGGTAATCAACTGGGCCAAAGGAGTCGATGGACAGATGCCTGGAATTACGTTTGTCGCAGCACTCATATTAGGCCTTTTTTCTCTTAAGCTTTACCATGGTGGAGATCCCCATCAACTCGATGTCGCTAAACTTGCATTTATAGTAGCAGCGGCATCTTTAGGAATGCTTGTTTTTAATTGGCATCCGGCAAAAATTCTTCCTGCATTTTCAGGATCAACAATTCTAGCCTACCTTCTTGCGATTTTAGCTATCCTCTCTGGTGCAAAATTAGCCACAGCGATGGTCACACTTGCTATCCCAATCGTTGATTTTGTCTATACTTTTTTAAGACGCATTATACAAGGGAAATCACCAGTTTGGGGCGACAGAGGTCATCTCCATCATAAACTCCTTGATCTCGGTTGGTCTCACCAACAAATCAGCTTGTTTTATATCTTAGGATCTGCTATGTTGGGATCAGTTGCTCTTCTTACCAATACAGAGAGTAAGTTGTTTACAGTATTAATAGTGGCAACTTTGTTCCTTGGATTTGTCTTATGGATAAACTCATTTGGGGAATTATCAAAACGGCACGGCCCAGACAATGGATAAAAAATTTTGCTCTCTTCGCAGGGCTTATTTTTTCAGGTCAATTTACTAATCCTTCTGCATTAATACAAGTACTGTTTGCATTCATTGTGTTTTGCGGATTAAGCTCTGCAATATATTATCTAAATGATATCTTTGACGTTGAAAGAGATAAACAGCACCCGTTTAAAAGCAAACGACCGATCGCATCTGGGATACTCCCTATCCCTTTGGCTCTGGTAATATCGCTATCTGTTATCACACTCCTGCTTTATGTTTCATACATTACATCTCCTCCATTATTTTATACTGGACTTGCATACATAATCCTGCAGCTATTTTATTCAGCATATTTTAAATCAATAATTCTCCTGGATGTCATCGTGATTGCTACAGGATTTGTTTTACGAGTTTATAGCGGAATTTGGATAATCAACACTAGCTTAAACGTGTGGTTCCTTTTATGCATTACTTCATTCGCTCTTTTTTTAGCTATCGGCAAACGGAGATCGGAGTTAACTTTACTTACAGCCAGCAACGCAGGAAAGCACAGAGAGACACTACTTCACTATCCCGAGAATCTACTCGACATTCTAACTTCAATGTTTGCTAATTCCACCTGGTTAACTTACGCGCTATTTGCCTTCCAGCTACAAATTCCTCTACGCTTATCACTCTCAAAATATATGAACCTAATTAATCTGCCGTTTAATGAGTCTAATGCAAAATATTTAATGATTACTGTCCCAATCGTAATATATGCCGTTATGCGATACTTATATATAATTTATGAAAAAAAAGAAGGTGAATCTCCCGAGAGAGTTCTTCTTACCGATACTCCACTTCTTGCTTCGATTTTATTATGGCTTTTCCTTGTTATGTTCATAATTTACTATCTGGGTACAAATTCTTACTAATTAAAAACTAAAATATTAAAGTTATAATATATATTATAAGCTCATGATCACAGGAAATTATATATTTCCCAAAGTATTATATTGGTTAGTCCCCCTTCTAATTTTTGAATTAATATTTAAAGGCATAGCTTTGTGGAAAGCAGGGAGATCTAATCAGCTTTATTGGTTTATAGCGATGCTTATTCTAAATACACTTGGTGTATTACCTATTATTTATTTGTTATTTTTTCAAAAAAGATCACAGCCTACTTCTGACTAAGATAAGATGAATCAATAAATCCAACCGTTCCATCGTTCAGCCCTACTTTCGTCCAACTTCCATTTTGAGAGAGTACAGTCACTGTCTTACCACTCGAAACTGTAGTTATTTCTTTAGCATAAATGCTAGGGGTACTTCTTAACCTGACATAACCGAGAGGAGTATTATTCACAATCGCTTGCTGAGATACTGACTTTATGATACTAGAATGTACATCTTCCCCAAAATTAGTTTCGGTGATAGCTAAATCAACATTTAAATCGAGAATTTTACCCGGAGGTATTTTAGCTCTTACATCACGTTTTAAAAAACTCTCTTTGCTTAAGACGAAATCATGTTCTCCTGCTAAAATATTGGAGATAAATCTCGGAGTAGTACCATAATCTTTACCATCTATTTTAAGGTCTGCCTTGTCAGGATTAGAAGTAATTACTACTCCTGTTCCTGGCATTAAAGTTAAGACTTCGCCAGAAGATGAAGCAATGTTTTCGCTTAGATCTCGATTTACAAGCGTAACTGTACCTTGATTAAGTCTAACCTTTCCTTCCCATCCTCCTTGTGACGAATCTAATCTTAAGTCGTATTCACCCGGTTGAAGACTATCACTTTCTATTGGAGTTCTTCCTAACGATTTCCCATTCAGATAGACTGCTGAGTTTGGAAGTGAGGTTACCTTAATTCCAGCAATATTAAAAACACCTAGAACATGCGCAATGGGAACATAGGTTAGTTTAATAAAAAAAATTAAAAAACCCAAAAAAATCAAAAGTGAATAAAAAATATTTCTCATTAAATTAATTATAACCTAGATTTTTAATTTTTTGGTCAGAAGATACACCTCTCTTCTAAATAATAAGTAATCCACAATTACTTAAAAAATAAAAAAATTAATACAAATCTCTTATCATTTATATTTTTTCTACTTTCGAAACTTAGAAATAATATGAATATCCTACTATTAGAATTCAAAGTATTAGCGCACCTACAATTAACTTGATGGGAGGTGATAAATATGCCGATAGTACGTTGGAATCCATGGAGTATATCTTCCCTCTGGGAAGAAGATCTTGTTTTACCGACCATTCCTGGATTAAGTTCATTATCTTCAGGATTAAACCTCTACGAAACAGACGATTTATTCGTTGCTGAGATAGCCATACCTGGAATCGTCGAAGATAATATTGATATCAACGTTGATGGTGGAATAGTCAGAGTAATTGCTTCTAAGTCGCAGTCAAATGAGGAAAAAACCAAACAGAAGAATATCATGACCAGCCTGTCTTCAAGCTATAATTATTCTTTTAAACTTCCTAAAGATATTATGACTGATAAAGAACCAGAAGCTTCCTTAGAGGATGGAGTCCTAACTCTAAAATTCTCTAAAATAGCATCTCATCCACCTAAAAAAATAAAAGTTGTCCGTAGTAAAAAAACAGCTGATAGCCAAAAATAATTAATTAGCCCGAGAGTTCCTCGGGCTAATCTCCTCAATATACAATAGACTATTATATCTTTATGTCGGTATGTTAAGTTAAATATCCGCCATTTGGTATTCTTGTAATACTTGATTTGGTGTCTTCATCTTTAGTCCCATATGTACCCTCTTGGTATGATAGTAGTGCAAATACTCAGTAAGTTCTTTCTCGAGTGTTGGAATCTGTTGAGGATGAAAATTCCCCCAGCCCAAACACTCTTTCCGTAAGCTCCTGTTAAAACTCTCAATATATGATTGTTCATTCTTTTTGTATGGTCTGGCAACTCTGAATCTGTATGCAAGCTCAAAGACATGTTGTTTAAATTCTCCTTTAAACTCAGGACCCCCATCTGTCTGTAAAAGTTCAGCATGATGAAACCTGTCTTCAAAAGACCTCTCTAGGAAGTCCCTACCCTCAGTACTGGTTAAGGTTGGATACAATCTCACTGACACATCCTTAGTAAAAGTATCAATCCCAGTGAAAGCAAAGACCATTCCAAAGTGAATAGTATCCATTTGGATGACCTCACGAGGCTTAGAAGCCTTCGTGAGTTCACCTCTGTGTTGGTTTTTCTTCCATTTACTCCTTAGTTTGTATTTCTCAGCAAGAACGACATAGATTGTGGGCACTGAAAGATATATGCCATAGTCATCAAACAGGTATTCTTGAATCTTTTGTCCACAACACTGTCTATTCTCTTCACGAAGTCGATAGATTCTGGATTTCAGCAACCCATCAATTTTGCGTTTTGTGCGTATCCCTTTCTTTGCCTCTGCATAGCTTTGTAAAAATCCTAAAAGACCTTCAGGATGTTCCTCAATTTCACGAATCCAAATTCACACAGTTTCACGATTAACTGCCAATCTATCAGCAATATGTCCCTTCGGAACATCCTGTTGATACAAATCCCATGCTAATACAATTTTTGCCATTTGTTTCATCTCCATCATTGTACTCCTGACAATGGCGGATATTTAACTTTAATTTTTCGTATGTTTGTCTTAAAATTAATTGTTTGGTATAATTCTTAAGCTTTAGAGCCTGTCCAGTCTACTCTTAAGCTCTATGTTAAGAAGGAGTTCCAAAATCCTTCTGCCCAAAACGAAACATTATTCTGCCTCATTTAAGCTCAAACAGTTATTAAAACTAGGAGAGAGAGTTGCCAGATATTATTCAGTGCGCTTAATAAAGCTTTCCCTTCTATTTCCAATTTTGCTAAATGTAGCGGGATATCAACCGGTATTGGCAATACCTCCATTAAAAAAATCTATCGCTTATGCTAATTTTTCTCAAGAAGAAGAGATTGGCTCTCAGAAGCTAAATCATCCTTTTATTCTGCCTCATGCAGGCTATATATCTACATACTTTTCCTCCTGGCATCCTGGAATTGATATTGCCACCCCTTTAGGTACTCCAATTCATCCAATAAATGACGGGAAAGTAATAGCTGTAATCTATGATACTATTTGGCTTGGCCATCATGTTATTATCGCTCATCCTGGAGGATATCAGTCAACTTATGGACACATGGGAGAGATCTTTGTCAAAGTAGGAGAAAATGTTACTGAAAATACTGTTCTAGGTTTAGTGGGACTTACCGGCAATACAAGCGGTCCGCATACACATCTAGAGATCAAAAAAGATGGTATATATATAGATCCTGAGACTATCCTTCCACCATTACCTGGATTACCTAAAGAGAAATAACTTTCTGAGGAGGAACTACTCGTCAACAACTTCTCCCTCTAAAGTTACTGTTGATCCATGACCACTATATAACTCCCTCTCCCTGTTTATTAGCCTTTCTAGGATATTTTTAAATTCAATTGGATGCTCAACAAATTTTAAAGTTATCTCACCTTTGTTCAATCCGGCAGTATTGATAATGATTGTTCCATGATGCATCAAAATTTTGTCAAAAAAAGACTGTATTACTTCTATATGCGTCACTTTATCAAAAAGAGCAGCTGTAACAACAACTGCAAAGATTCCTTTTTTAATAATAATTCTTCTTGTAGTCAAAAGGTATCTATTAGAATGATACGTAATTGATGCACGAATTAAAGCAACTATTATTGCCAAGACTAAACCACTTAAAAGCCCCCAGCCTAGATTGACATGAACAAGATAAGATAATATTATGGCTGTTATAAAAAACATCCCTCCTGGCCACATTATCCCTAAAACAAAAACTGAACGAACATATGTCTTTCCAACACTTGTTGCCAAAATCAGCTCTTCATCCTCTGCTAAATATCTGGAGAATCTTTTTTTCTCTCGTTCTGAAGGAACATCCTTATAATAAACCTTAGACATAAGTATTATTGTAAAACAGAAGAGGTCTTGTGAGTAGTCTTTAATACTCTCCCATATGAGGGCCACCAGGCATCGGAGGTTGCGCAGGTTCTGGCTTATCTGTAATTAAAGTATCTGTTGTTGTAGCCATTATTGCAATAGAAGCAGCATTTTGCAAAGCGGAACGTGTTACCTTCACTGGATCAATAATTCCAGCCTCTACTAAATTTACTAGATCTCCGGTCATCACGTTAATTCCTTCATTTGGGTTAGAAGATCCCAGAACTTCTGCAAGTTTGACTCCTTGGTCAAACCCAGCATTCTCCATTAATTTACGGAATGGTTTATCAATCGCATTTTTAACAATAGACACACCTATCATTTCTTCAGCTGAAGGAAGTTTTAAACTGTCTAACCCTTTGCCTGCCCTTATCAAAGCAATCTCTCCTCCGGGGACTATACCTTCTTCAATAGCAGCTCGAGTAGCATTTACTGCATCTTCAACTCTGTACTTTTTCTCTTTAAGCTCAATCTCTGTGGCAGCTCCAACTTTAATAACAGCTACACCTCCGGATAATTTTGCAAGCCTTTCTTGTAGTTTCTCTTTGTCAAATTCTGATTCAGTGGATGTAATCTCTCGCTTAATATGTCCAATTCTGGATTCAATTGCATTTTTTGCACCTTTACCGTCAACTATAATGGTTGAATCTTTAGTTGACGTCACTCTTCCAGATCTCCCTAAGTCGGTTAAATCGATAGATTCTAACTTCCTCCCAGTCTCTTCTGAGATCACAGTTCCTCGTGTAAGGATTGCAATATCATCTAACATAGCCTTTCTACGATCACCAAATCCTGGGGCTTTAATTGCCAAAACTTGAAACGAGCCACGCAGTTTATTCAGAACTAAAGTAGCCAATGCTTCTCCTTCAACTTCATCTGCGATAATAACCAGAGTTTTTGAGACTTCAACGAATTTTTCCAGAAATGGCAATAGCTCCTGCATATTAGAAATCTTCTTATCAGTAATTAATATATACGGATCTTCTAAAGAAGCTTCCATTTTTTCTGAATCCGTAACAAAATAAGGGGAGAGATACCCTTGATCAAATTTCATTCCTTCTGCATAGTCAACACTCATCTCCATTGTTCTTCCTTCTTCAACAGTAACTACGCCATCTTTACCGATTTTTTTCAATGCATCAGCTATCACCTTCCCAATATGAGGGTCTTGAGCAGAGATGGATGCAACTTGTTCAATTTCTTCAGGGCCTATCTTCTTGCTTAATTTACGAAGTTCAGTAACTAAAAAATCAACTGCTGCTTCTATACCTTTTCTTAAGACTTGAGGGTTACTACCTGCTTGAAGATTTTTTATACTCTCAGCAGAAATAGCATAAGCTAGAATTGTTGCTGTTGTAGTTCCATCTCCAGCCACATCGTTTGTTTTAGAAGCCGCTTCTTTGAGTAGTTGAGCTCCCATATTCTCAAAAGGATCTTCCAAATCTATCTGTTTTGCAACGGTTACTCCATCATGGGTTACATTTGGCGGTCCAAATTTTTGATCTAAAGCCACATTCCTTCCCTTTGGTCCAAGAGTCGAACTGACTGCTTGGGATAATACCTCAAACCCCTTAAGGAGCTTATTTCTTGCTTCTTCGTTAAATTTTAGTAATTTAGCCATAATAAAATTATTTTACACAATACTTTAAAGTTTAATTTATTTCAATAATTACTCTACAAGAGCCATCAAATCATCAAATTTAACCAACTTTAGCTCTTTACCTCCTACCTTAATTTCATCTCCACCCCATTTTTTAAAATATACTTTATCTCCAATTTTAACAGGACTTTTAACTATTTTACCATTTTCTAAAATTTGTTCAGCACCCACAGCCAACACACTTCCCATAGCTGGTCTTTCTTGAGCAGTTTCCGGTAGATAAAGACCTGAAGCTGTTCTAGTTTCCGCTGCTACAGGTTCTATTAAAACGTATCCTGCAAGTGGCTTAATTGAATAATTATCATTCTTTTTTGACATATTAAAAATCTAAATAAACTAAGTTAAACCTACACCCCTTAGATCTACTTAGCAGTTTGTTTAACTGTTTGCTATTTTAAAAACAAAAAATTAATCTTGTCAAGGGGGAGATTTATTTCATGCCTATCAAAGCGTAGAGTAATCACTTCTCGAATAGAGCTTTACCTAAAATTTACTCTTAAAAAAGATCAACACTTTACTATTTTTCATTTGTAAAGGTTATTTTATAATACCGTGGACTGATATGAAATACTAAAAAAATGTATGAACAAGAAAGCTATAGAACTAATCGAAGGACTTTTACTCTTGCTCTCTGTTTGGGGATATCAGCTCTTTCTTCAAGAAAAATAGATAAGGATGCTGTTAGTTACCTGCCTTATATCTCCAAATCCACTGAAGATGTTGATTTCTCTCGTTTTGGTGAGTTAGCTTATCTATCTGCGCTTAAACATTTTTCTGCATCTAATGATACCTTTTATCAAATTTATCCTTGGCCTAGCCCCTACGCTAAAAATTGGAGTTTCAGTCGTCTCATGCAAGCTTCTATTACTCGCTCCCGTATTTTAGGATTGAATACTAATTCTACTGAATCTGATATTAGAAAAATTACTGCAGGACTTCAATATTATCAAAACCCCATATATTCAAAGACTGATGAGATCAGTTTTAATGAAAATCCCCACCCTCCTTTTGAATTAAGTGGTCAAACTTATTACGATGATAACGCCTGGGTTGGAATCAATTTTTTAGATCTTTACCAGATAAGCCACAACAAGCAGGATTTAGATCTAGCTTCAAAAATTTTTCATTTTGAAGTTAATAGTTGGGGTGTGGGATTTGGTTGTGATCCAAAAGAAGGAATCCCTTGGCGGACAGGATTAGAACAATCCAGGAACGCCTGCAACCATTTCCCTACCGCTGAATTGGGATTTAGGCTTTATCAACAGCTCAATGATCCATATTATCTAACAGAAGGGGGAAAAATTCTTAAATTTGCAAATGCTACATTTTTAGATCCTTCTACAATGCAAGTTTATGACCACATCAACTCCAGTTGCCAGCTCAATAGAAAAGTATGGACTTACAATCAAGGTGCAGCCATAATAGCTAATGCTTACCATTATTTAGAAACAGGTGATACTGAATCAAGAAAAAATGCATTAGGAATATCTAACCAATCAATTATTGATTGGGATGGTATTCATTATAAAAAACACCAGGTGGAGTTTGTTAATATATTTTTTCGTGACCTCTTCTTCGCTGCAAAAATATTAAAGGAAAAAGACCTACTCGAAAAAGCTAGAGAAAAACTTCAAAATTATGCTTTACCTCTTTGGCATAACCCACAAATACATCGGGCAACACATCTTTTCTCCTTCAATCAGTTATATTTTGAGCTAATTCATCAAGCAGCAGTAGCTGATATCTTTTATTCTCTAGCAGAAATTAATCAAAATTGAGAGTCTGCTCTTTGCAAAAAACCTGATCTATAATCCAGGCTTTTTCTGCCAATAGATCTTCTAGTGTTCCTAAAGGAACCAGTTTTATTGTTCGTAATGATGTATCCGGCAATCCAATCAAATGACCTCCAAGAGTTAATCGACTTAATGTGTTATTTACTATACTCCTAATATCATCTGGTAGGCACAACATCGCACTTTTCCAGTCAATAAGATTAGAATCTACTTCCTGAGAAGATGTAAAGATTGGCAATTGGCCACTAAATACCGAATCTGGAAGATTTAATCCTGGATAGTGAAGATGCCTAACTATAATTTCTAACGAATCAGAAAACGATGTGTTCTCTATCTCGCTTTTGAAAGCCACATTTAAATTATATAAATTGACCTAGATAGTTGTCAAAGACGACTTACTTAAGTAAGATATCAGAAGATCAGATGAATGTTCAACACGATTTTCCACTAGATGCGATCACCACTCTTTCTATTGGAGGTCCAGCAAAATACATGACTCAAGTTTTCTCAGAAGAAGATCTTATTGAAGCACTCATTTTTGCGCAACAAAACAAAACTCCTTATTTTATAATCGGAGGCGGAAGTAACCTATTAATATCCGACCATGGTTTAAATGCTTTGGTTATAAAAAACGAAATTTCAGCACATACAGTGTCAGGTAACACCATCGAAGTTTATTCTGGAATTTTATTACAAGATTTGGTTAATATTTCGATTAATAGCTCCTTGTTTGGAATTCATAAGCTTACCGGTATCCCCGGGACTGTAGGCGGAGCGCTTTATGGTAATGCTGGAGCTTACGGCCAAACTGTTAGCGATTTTTTAGTAGAAGTCGAATGTATTAAGGATAAAAAAAAGATAATACTGAATAAAAAAGAATGTAAATTTTCTTATCGTCATAGTATTTTTAAAGATACTAATTTAATAATACTTAAAGCCAAATTCAGATTCCCTCTCGCTAATAAACAGATTCTAGATGAAGAGTCCAAAGCAATTTTAGAAGCTAGGATGTTAAAATATAAACCCGGCATAAAATGCCCAGGTAGTTTTTTTAAAAATATCTTAGAGGAGGACGTTTCAGAAAAAGTTTTAAAACTACTTCCAGAGAGAAAAGATACATTTGGAAAAATTCCTGCTTGGCTTTTTCTGGAAGAAGTTGGCGCAAAAGGCCAGAAAAAAGGAAAAATAGAGATCTCTTCTTCTCATGCCAATTTATTTATTAATACTGGCGGAGGTACAGCCGAGGATCTGTGGAGCTTAGCTCAAACTTACGCACAAAAAGTAAAAAACAAGTTCAATATTCAACTGGAACCCGAAGTTCGATTAGTTAATTTACCCCCAATATTTCCCCAGCAAAAGCACTTAGTCTTAAAATAAAAACCCTAAAAAAATCTCTTCGTTTTTATTAATAAGATATTCCATATTTTGTTAATAACTGATGTTCTGAATCTTGAAGTGTTTTTAACTCGTTCATTGGGTCGCTACCTTGCAATACATGATCTACAGCAGTTTTGAATAAACCTATCATCTCATCGTTTATTCCAGCATCAGATGTGTTTGAATTTAAAAACCAATCCTGATAGTAACTTCCTTGAGAGACAAACGCCCCATATATCGGATCGTTTAATTGTTGATTCAACATATCAACTCGCGGATACGGTCCCCCCGATATACCTAATTGGAACTTATTGCTTCTAATTTGTTGAAGAGCAGCAGCCGAATCCAAATACTTCAAAAAATTCCAAGCCTCTTCGGGATGAGCGGAGGTAGCAGATACTCCAAAAGACCAAAACTCTCCCCAAGCCACTTGCTTTCCAGGAAGCTGTGGCACAGGAACAGCTTTAAAATGAAGGTTAGGGTTAGCTGCTAAAATCTGTGATGCTTGATAATAAGGTGCAAAATAAAAAGTCAATTTACCTTGAGAAAACATTGTAGTTGATGAGGGTAGAGTTACATCCCAGACTTTATTATTCGGATTAGTTACAAAACTTGTATAGAACTGGAGTACTTGAACTCCTGCATCAGAAGCAGGATTAACCAAGTTACTGCTTGGCTGCTGCAAAAACAATAGACCTAATATCTCTGGCCAAAAATCGACATTTGTTGTTGTACCCAACGCTGCACCGGCAGTCTGAATCTGGCCGCTTGTATCTTTGACTGTAGTTTTTCTAGCATCATCAATAAAATCTACCCAGTTAGTAGGAGGAGTTAAACCTGCAGCGGTTAAGATATCTTGGTTAATATATAAAACGATACCATCTAAGTCTTCTGGAACTGCTAAAATCTTATTATCAAAAATCAAAGTTTTTGAAGCAATTGGATAAAAAGTTTGATTGAATTCATCTGTTGTGAAAACATCATTAGGAGCTGGTGCCAAATCGTTCTTGAACATCTGAATCCACGAATCGTGTATTTTTACTATATCCGGTGCCTTACCTGCTTCTATTTGAGCCTGTAATCGACTACGATAATTGATAGCATCCTGGCTTATAAATTTAATTGAAACATTCGGGTGAAGGTTATGATAAGCATCAAATATAGGTTTATAGGCTCGCTCATCTTCTGATAGACCCAAAAAGGTTAATGTGATTGGTCCAGACGGAGTTTTAGTAGTATTTTCTAAAAAATTATTACCATAAATCCAAAATAAAATTCCTAAAACAACTGCTAAAATAAAGACGAGGATGATAAGCTTTTTCATTAAGGTTAGTATAAAAAATATATACTTTAAATCCAACTGACTAACTTAGTATAACCAAAATTTAAATGATATTTTCATAAGTTTTTATTGCCTGACAGCTTAAAACATTCTAAAATGAGCCATATACTAATGACCAGAATCTCATGTAAAAAAATTCTCAAAGTAGTAAGACCTGGTTTAATTGTCATTTTATCGCTTTGTGTGATAATAGTCTTTCTCTACTCTTTTTTTATATGGTACAACCAAGGTCGAATCTATCCCGGAGTTAAGATCGGCGGTATTGACGTAGGAACTTACTCTTTATCCCAAGCAGTAGACGTTTTAAACTCGGAAAACTCTCAACGAATACAGCAACCTCTGACGTGGACTTTTCAAGATAAAATCTTAACCTTAAACTTAGATGAAACTAATCCTTCACTAAATATAAACCAATCTATAAATCAAGCTTTAAAGATTGGCAGATCCGGAGATCTTTTCGCCGATTTATTAAACCAGATTAAAGCTCTCTTTGGTCAAATAAACTTAACTCCTTCTTTAACATTTAACAAAAGCATTATTCTCAATCAAGAATTCGACCTAATAAGCCAAAAAATTTCTCGACCAGCTAAAAATGCAACATTGACTCTAAATCAAAGTTTAACAATTACTCCTTCACAAAAAGGCTTAACACTTAATCGTTTGTTGCTTTATCAGCAAATAATAAATTTTCTAACAAAAGGTCAGTCACTTCCTAAAGAGATTCCAACTAAGAAATCACTTCCATCATTCACAACAGAAGAAGCGTTTTCAGATAAACAAATTTTAGAAAGAATTAAATCTCAACCAATAATAGTAAATTATAAAAATCAAAGTTGGGAGATTGATGAAAAAACTGCCTATAATTTACTTAACATGGATTACTCTGAGGCTAAACTTTTAAGCTTTAACACCGCTGAGGAAAGGTTTGTTTTGATTAATGCTCAGGTCGGAGAAACATCTATTATAGGAGAGTCGCCGACCTTAAATACTTTTGCATTAAATAAATTTATTGCAAATATCGCCTCGGAAGTCGATCGTCTAGCACAAGATGCCAGATTCTCAGTTGAAACTAATCCTGATGGAAGTTTGAGAGTCAGCAAATTTACACAATCTGAGACGGGACTTGCGGTTGATCAAAAAGCAACAGCTGCTCAAATTAGCGATGCAATTCTTCACCACTCTTCCTCTAATTTAAGTCTAATAGTTAAAACAACTCAGCCAAAAACAGACACAGCAGATAGTAATTCTTTAGGGATAAAGGATCTTTTAGGAGAAGGGGTATCTCATTTTGCAGGGTCAGCAGATAGCCGAATCTATAATATCAATTTAGCTGCTTCAAGAATAAATGGAGTCATCATAGCTCCAGGTGATACATTTTCATTTGATAAATCTGTCGGTGACATCTCTAACCTCACTGGATATAAACAGGCATATGTAATTCAAAACGGAAGAACAGTATTAGGTGATGGTGGAGGGGTTTGCCAAGTTTCTACAACAGTATTTAGAGCAGCTTTAAACTCTGGATTGCCCATTACTGATCGTACCGCTCATGCATATCGTGTAGGTTACTATGAGCAAGGATTTCCCCCTGGTCTTGATGCTACTATTTATGTTCCTACAGTCGATTTAAAATTTAGGAACGATACAAATGCTTATGTTTTACTTCAATCTAAAGTTATCGGAGACAGCTTATATATTGACCTGTATGGAACAAACGATGGGCGGACCGTCACTTTAACCCAGCCCAGAGTTACCAACCAAACTCCTCCTCCTCCAAGTCTTATGGAACCAGATCCTACTCTTCCTAAAGGCACAATAAAACAGGTCGATTGGTCTGCATGGGGAGCAGATGTGTCATTCGACCGAGTAGTTACCAGAAATGGAAAAATACTAATAAATGAAGTCTGGGCTTCTCATTACCGCCCATGGCAAGCTGTATATTTGGTAGGTAGTGCTTAAAATCCCAAAAAAGGTGTTGACTAAAAATCTTAAAAGAGTTAGTTTAAATTTATGACTGTTGAGAGAAATATTTCAAGTGAATCTAGAGCTGTACTCCCTATACCTGAACCGCTAGAAGATGCTCAAAGAACTAGCTCTTTATTAAATCCAATAGATCAGTGTCCCAATTGCAGCCAGACGATGAGACCAATCAATCCAACTTGGGTTAGAACAAGGCTTTACTGGTGTCCAAGTTGCCATCTCTTCTCTGAAGATAGACGAGATCAACTCTTAAGATAGATAGAAACTGAATATTCAATTTCTATCTACTACTTTAATAATATGAGATTTTTCATTGCTTTGGAGATACCCGAAGACAGTCGCAGACAAATTGAGAGTGTACAGGCTTCACTCAAAAGACTCTTTCCCGAAATCCGTTTAACTGATTCTGATAAATTTCATCTGACGATTGCTTTTATCGGTGAACAGCCTGAACAAATGAAGACCACACTTGTTAATATCATGCTAAATGCAGTTGATAAAATACCTCCTTTTGCAGTTACTCCCGCCCTTATTGATGGTTTTCCATCACTGCATAATTCCAAAGTATTGTGGATTGGAGTCAAAGGAGATACTGACAAATTAATGATTATTAGGGAAAGAATTAAAGATGGGCTAAAGGATCTCAACTTAGTAGTTGATGAGAGAAGATATGAACCTCATATAGCAATTGCCAAAAGCCATAATTTTTACTTAAGCGAAGAAAAAGAAGCATCTTTGCAAGCAATCATCCTTAGTCGTTATTTTGAGCCTATTAAAATAACTTCACTTAAATTATTTGAATCAATCCCATCTGGTGGACTACACAAGCACAATACTTTAGCCGAAGTTGTTTTAAACAGTTACTTGAATACTTACTAACTATGATATTGTGGTTCCGCTTCAGCTAAATGAATGTTAAGTATTTTTAGATCATTGACCCACTCATTCCTCTGTGGAGATGAGCACACTTGACAGAAATGTTTAGTACAAAAACTAAACATTTTTAGATTAACTATCTCTTCAATCTGTTGGTAGAAATACTCTTCAAGCTGAGAGATGTTAGCTAAATCAAACTCAAAGCTTAATGTGTTATCTTTAGGTTTCTGCCACAGTCTAATAGTGAATCTTGCTTTTTTATAACCTAATTTAATTAAATCGCGACTTACTAAAAGCAAATAAAGTTTAGGCATCTTTTCCATATCTAATCTATCCTCGCCATTTTCTTTATGAAAATACTTATAATCAACAACCTCTGGAATCCCATCCTCACCCATTTCGATTGAATCCGGTCCTCCCCATAGCTTATATTTACCTCCTGTTAAAATATAATCCCAAAATTCTTTATTGGAGATAGCAAATTTAATCTGTCCATCAAGGTGATGATAGTAATTCTCAAAAACCCGACTGGCCTCCTGGATCGTTTGAGGTGATAGAAATTCAACCGTTTTCGAATAAAATGAGTCTTTCCCACTTTGAGATACTTTCTCACGAATCAACATACTTACAGAAGCAATTATAGGCACTGCATTTTTTAATGGTTGTTTATAAAGTTTTGCTTTATGATATTGTTTTATCCCTAAATCGAGTAAGGTTCCTATCGCCTGATAGACATTACCTACAGCTAGTTGATATTTTTTATTCAGATGGTGTTTGACTAAAAAGCTAAAAACACAAAAATCAAAATCATGAAAATCTCCTAAGGAATATGAATAGAGTCGAGAAATTTTTTCGTGGCTTTTATCCCAAGCGACCATAAATGAAAGCTTAAAAGATTGGACCGCCTTTGACAAGAATTAAATCTCTAGTTTTAAAATCTGCTAAAATACTTTTATGAAAAAGGTTATCCTTGGAATCGAGACCAGCTGTGATGAAACAGGGGCTGCAGTCGTTCTATATGACAATGGTAAGGTAAAATTATTATCCAATGCACTTTCTTCATCCGCGTCTATTCAAGCCAAATATGGTGGTGTTATTCCAGAAAAAGCCGCAAGAGAACAGTTAAAATCTATTATCCCGGTAATAAAAGAAGCACTATCTCAATCTCAAATTAAAACAGATGAATTAAGCGCTATAGCTGTGACTTATGGACCAGGACTAATTGGCTCGCTTTTAGTTGGGGTAGAAACGGCAAAAACATTATCTTTTGTATGGGATAAACCTCTTATTCCAATAAATCATCTGCTCGCACATTTTTACGCAAACTGGATTGGGGATGGAATTACTATTCCGCAGTTCCCATCCTTAGGATTATTAGTCTCAGGAGGCCATACAGACATAGTTTTGTTTAAAAATCAACATCAATATAATTATCTTGGAGGCACAAGAGATGATGCCTCTGGTGAATGTTTTGACAAATGCGCACGACTATTAAACCTTGATTATCCAGGAGGTCCTAATTTATCTAAGTTAGCAACAAACGGAGATCCTAGTAGATTCGCATTTCCAAGACCAATGATAAACTCTAATAATTTTGAATTCTCATTCTCAGGACTTAAAACAGCTGTAGCTAATCTTGTTTTATCCCAAAAACCAGATAAATTATTTAAAGATAGCGTTTTTAAAGCAGATCTTGCAGCATCAATAGAAGAGGCAATCTGTGATATTTTAGTTGAAAAAACTGTCAAAGCAGTTAAAAGATTTAAGATTGATCAAATAATGATTGCGGGAGGAGTTGCTGCAAATTTAAGGCTTCGCAAAAAATTAAAAGAAAATCCCTTTCTGACACATGCAAAGCTTTTTATTCCACCAATATCTCTTTGTACAGACAATGCTGTAACAACGGCAACGGCCGCTATTTTTAATGACAATCCGATTAATCCGCTAAAACTAGAAGCGAATCCAGAACTGACCCTTTAGAGTATTTATATTAAGGAGGCACTCTATTGCCAATAATTTCATTTAGAGATAAAATATTTAAGTCAGGAGTTAACGTCACCTGATAATATTGAAGGAAGAAAGATTTAAAAATTGACTAGAACCTTCCGGGCAAGCCCGATAAAGCTGTTCAAAAGAAGTAATTTGGGTGGTACCACGACACGCTCGTCCCATGTAAGGATGACGTGTTTTTTTTTGGCGAAAAATAAATTTTCAAAATATAAGAGATACTAAGATGAAAAACAAACAAACAAACAATGAAGAGAAATGGTATAGGTTTTGGGAGGAGTCTGGTTTTTTTGAAGCAAATCCAAAATCTTCTAAAAAAGCATACTCTTTGCTCATGCCTCCTCCTAATCTTACTGGAGAATTACATTTAGGACATGCGATGCAGCACTCAATCCTCGATGCTGTTGCCCGTTTCAAACGGATGCAAGGATATGACGTCCTACTTTTACCAGGAGTTGACCATGCAGGAATCCAATTCGAAGGCACTTTAAACAGGCTGTTGTCTAAAGAAGGTATTACTAAAGAGAAATTAGGACGCGAACAGTGGCTAAAAAGAGCCTGGAAATTTAAAGATGAAGTATATCGATCATTTCATGATGTTTGGGTAGTTATGGGAATCTCTGCTGACTGGTCTAAAGAGGTTTTCACTTTAGATGAAAAAATCTTTGAAGCCGTATTTACAGAATTTAAAACTTTTTGGGAAGAAGGACTTTTATATAAAGGAGCCTATATTGTCCAGTGGTGCCCTAAATGCAATACTGCAATTGAAGACGTAGAGATGGAGTATCAACAAAAAAAGGAAAACTTGTTTTTTATAAATTACCAAATAGAAAAAAACCCCGCAGAATTTATAACAGTAGTTACAGTTCGGCCAGAAACTATTTTTGCAGATAGCGCAATAGCGATATATCCTAACCACCCTAAATATAGTAAGTATGTAAACTCATATGCTATTAACCCATTAAATCAAAATAAAATTCCAATATTTGAAGATACACGTGTAGATAAAAACTTTGGCACGGGTGCTTTAAAAATAACTCCAGGTCACGATCCTTTAGATTTTGAGATTGGTAAAGATCATAATCTACAAATATTACATGCCATAGACAAACAGGGACGAATG
>DAIDIY010000006.1 GCA_027451625.1 Candidatus Daviesbacteria bacterium
TTTTATTATAATAAGGATGAAAAGAAGATCTAGATTTTTTCTATTTATTATTCGGTGTTATATTAAAACAGCTATTTGTATCGAACATTTAGAGAATGTGGTATATAAATAAAGTCTGACTGTGTATCTTCAAAAGTTAAAAACGGTTGTACTAATTGTTAAAAAAAGTAGAGTAAATTCTGTATATTACTAAATAATAGTAAAAGACGTGAATTTTAAACTTTCACTCAATTATCTATCTAAATTTAACTTACCATCCGGAGGATTGCGCTAAATCAGTAATTTCTGGGATGTAAACTTTATAAACAACTGTTACTTTACTACCTAAAGGAGTTTCTGTAACCATTGGTGTAGCTGTAAAAGTTACTGTTTGAGTTGGAGTCCTCGTTTCTGTCGGAGATTTTGTAGGAATATCTGTCTCCGTAGGAGTTTCCGTTGGTGATGGAGAAGCTGTTACTGAAGGTGTTGGGCTAGCAGTAGTTGTAGAAGTCTCTGTTGCAGGCACTAGGACTGCGGGACTCGCTAACATACCGTTATCAGTTAAAGTATCTTGATAAACACCATCCATACTTGAATTAGATGCATTAATAATTCTTATAAAAATCGAGTTAGTAGATTCATCATAAACATTGTCCGCAGATGATGGTGTGAATAGATTCCATCCATTAGAGTTGGAAGGTAAATTATTTTGGATAGCTTTTGTTCTTGTGTAATCCGGATTACTAAAATTAAATACTCCATAAAGATATGCTGTTGATTGAGTATCAGCATATCCAGCCTGTACACCAACTGATAAATCTCCGTTCGGTTCACAAATAACTTTGGAGTTTATTGCTAAATCATAATTATAATCATTCAATGGTATTCCAAAATCCTTTTGTTTATTAGGATAAAATTCTTTATCTGGATTTCTAAAAGGATTTGGGTACCCATATTGATCAAATTGGAGATTGGCACTATTGAAATATATATTTACGACTCCCGTTGTAGTATCATCTACAGGATCACGCATTCCATCTTGAACACTTGCAGCAAATTGGGTACCATACATTTGAACCTCGCTGGGCGGAACTGGACACCTAGTTATATCCTGAGGATCTATTGGAGTTGATGTAGCAGTGTTGGCAACAGATAGACCTGACCCTGCTTCTGCTTGATTTAATCCTATCAATCCTGGAGCAAACAATCCTGACAAACCTGCCGCCACTCCAATACCTATTCTCAATAATTTATTACTTCCTTTACTAATATCGGGAAATGATAGTTTGCTTCTAAATCTATCTGGATCTTCTGAGATATTCTCTTCATCATCTTTTGAATACTTAAATCTTTGTGGTCTTTGATTTGCATGAACTAAAGGTAAAATCAAATTTCCATCTAAATAATAACTTCCCGCCTCACTTGCTTTTTGAGAAGATTTATTCATTAAGTCGACAATTATGGAACTTAATTCCCAAGACATTAATTTAAAAATTGATAAAATTCTCTCAGTTGAAGTTAAATTTTCTATTAATCTAGGATCTAAACTTCTTTGAAGCGGAAAGGTCTCTCTCTGGCTTGGGTTACCAGCAACTTTTATTTCTCCCCTCTGAATGTCTTCTTGTTCTAAAAAGTCAGGATTTAACATAGGTTTTAAGCTTTGGGAAAAGCTTAAATAAAGATTAAAACCTATAGTTAACTATAAAAAGACAATATCATATTTAATGACACTTGTCAAGATGATTAATAGGCCCTGGTACAAAACTAGATAATAGTTACTCCAACAATCTTTAATCTTTTTAACATGTAAGAAATTAAAGCTAGATATACATTTTTAGAAAAGGATACAATTCCTCGCATTTCTTCTTTCCCTAAATGGTACACTCTTTTCAAAGTTGAAAAAACTGTTTCAATATTTGATCTTTTGTGATAAATGCTCTTTTTAAAAGATCTACCTTGAGCTTTTAATCTCCAATTAGATAAGTTGCCATATCTGTTAATTTTTCCTTTTGCTAGTTTAGATTTCTCTCTGATTGGAATACTGGCTTTAGCCTGTAAACTTCTAACTATCCAATTAACTAGATCAGTATCATCATAGCCTTTATCAGCAAGTACATATCCACATCCTTTAAGCCATGGTCTTGCTTTTTTTAGTAAAGGAACAGCTAGTGTACTATCATGAGCTATTCCATTCCCAACTATTATTGCTATCGGCATCTTAGTCTCAGCATCAATCAAAAGATGGACTTTAAACCCATATCCCTTTTTGTGTCCATTAAATCCTTCACTACCAAATTCTTCTTTACCTGAATAAGTTTTAACAAAACTACTATCTAAAGCTACATATTTGCCTTTAATCAATCCTTGTCTGTAAGCTAGCTTTACTAAATATACAAACAATTTTTGATAAATACCTTTTGAGATAAATAATGGATTAGCTCTGATTAAAGTAGGATGAGACATTCCTGCCATAGAGGAAATTGTTCTAAAGTCCCAATTAGTGATTTTTTTAACCAGTAACCAAAAGAGCAGAAGCTCTTTATCATATCCAGGTCTACCACCTAAAAACTGTACTTTGGAAGGTAAGTTTGATTTAATTAGCATTAGAGGCAGTTGACACTTTCTTTCTGAAGCTCTGCTCGATTAGTAACTTGTAACTACATAATCAGCATGTCAGCTGCCTTTTTAATTGTCAAATTCCTCTACTACTGGTTTTGTACCAAGGGCTAATACTTTTTTTACAAATTTAGTACTTTACATTGTCTTCATTGGCTTGACACTAAGTAAATAAGCAGTTTTAATATAATTGTGCAAAAAAAACTTAGTAAATATTGGTTTAGGATAGTTATTGTTTTAACGTCTTTAGCAATAATATTTAATCCATCCTTTTCTTTTGCAGAAATTGGAACAGCAAATGATTATATTGGATTATTTGCAGCTGATGCAGCTCTTAATGGTAGTACTCCTATAAGCAAACAATTTACAGCTAATCCTTTCCTTTTTGGAAATGCAACCTTATCTGTTCCTAACTCTCCAGGATTATATGAATTTCGCCTTATACCTAATAATTCTGGTAATACAATGCAATTTACTGATCCTAGCTCAGGTAACATACTAGATGCGGTTTCCCAGCTTTTCTGGGTTGCTCCTGTCGATCTTCTTACAGCCTCAGATACATGTCTTGGAGCTGGTGATCCTGCTGTTCAACTAACGTGGGGTCCTTCAGGAGGTCCTCCCCAATCTATGGTAGGTATGAATAGTTTAAATACTATTGATATATATCGAAGTCTCAGTCCAACACCTGCGTATAGTGGTGCCCCAATTAATTCAGTGGCTGGAGATCAATATGCTTTTTCAGATTCTGCTACAAGTGGAGATACAAGTAATCCTATCCCTGGGAATACATACAATTACGGTGTTCAATTTTATGGATCTGATAATAGTAATCAATATTCTTCTTTAGACTCCAATATAGTTACACTGGCTATGCCTACTTCTTCTATTTGTGCACCCGCCTTAACTATAACTAACAAGGGAAATACTATTCCAAATAATGTAACCACATATTCTTCAGGTCTCCAATCCGGATCACAAGGTCAAAATATTCAAGGGAGTGGATGGTTTAATCCTATGATCTTAAGTCTATCTAATGCAAATGAGGGAACTGGAGATTATGATGCTTATTTAGGATTTTATACAGGATCAGTTCTAGGACCTTCAGATGGACCTAATTTTGTTAATACTTTAGAAAGCAGAATAAACTCTACTAGTACTCAAACACTCTCCTCGGGATTTCTTCTTGAATATAAATATAACTCTACTACAAACTCAGGAACATATTGCGTTTGGGATCCTACACGCCCATCAGGAGATCCTACTTGTGATTCAGGACTTACAGATATAACTGGAAACGGTCTACGAGGTTATCGTTGGCCTAAAATTCCTCCCGTATTATATGTGATATTTCCAGGAAGTAATGGTAATTTTCAAACTCCAAATACCTGGACCATCTCATTTAATCCATCATTTGTTGGCCAAAGCTTTTACACTGGAATCTTTACAACCTCATCCACGACAAGTGATTTTGAGCCTGATGTATCTCCCACACCAGTTCCAAATCCTTAATTACTTACACTAAAAGTTGATATATATATTTTCTTAATAGAACTTGAAAAAAATTATTTTTTACTCTTTTTAGAGCAAGAGAGGCACAAAGTAGCTGTCGGCATAGCTTCAAGCCTAGCCGTTTCTATATCTTTGCCGCAACTTTCACATTTACCATAAGTTCCTTTACTTAGATTAGAAAGTGAAACTTTAATTTTTTTTGAAAGATCTAATAAGTCGGTTTTTAATGAAACTAGCCTTCCGTGAACTTCAGCCTGCCAAGAATCAGTCCCTGATTCTGATGATTCAATAGGGGCATCAAGAGTTAAAGGATCATCTTTCTCGATCTCCTTAAGTTGTTCTTCAACTTCCCTTTGTCTTAATAATAATAGTTTCTTTATTTTATCTAAAGTGTGTTGGGGTAGACGCAACATTTAACCTCCTCTTTACGACCTTAGGGGATTTTTTGATCAAAAATATCCCCCCTGCCAATTTCAGTCTCCAACTGACCCAATAATTATAGCAGATTTTTCGTAAGTTTAAAGTGAGAGTTCTACGTGCCTTAGGCGAGATAAACACTAACCAAATCCAAGAGATATCATTAATAAAGTTCCTCTTCCCTTGGCGGTAAAAAATTATCCAACCATAGAAGAATGTAATTAAAGCAAACAGCTGGCCATATGTAAACCAATTATTTCCTAAGTGTAAGGATCTATAACTAATATTTATTAAGGTTGTATCTCCTCGGAAAAATCCAGTAATAAATTTAATAACCCCTAAGAAGATAAAAAAATAAGCTACAATTTTACCGGCGAAATGGAATCGCACTATCATCCTCCAGAGGATAAGATAAACCAGGAAGAATGCTAAAGCCTCAAAAAGTGATATTGGAAGTCTTTTTCCTAAAAGACCGACGACAGAAGTTGAGAATGGGAGGTTAGATTCTACTCCATATTCGCATCCGCCAAAAAAACACCCGATCTCACCTAAGATCATTCCTAAGAGTACTCCTACAGAAGCAAAGTCAGCAATCTGCCAGAAGTTTAGTTTACTTCTCTTGGATAAAAGTAAAAAAGTTATAAATCCTCCTAACAATCCTCCCCAAAAGGACAGCCCAGGGTATTTTGTAAATAGAATCGCCTTATAAAAAGTGTTATAAAAATTCCAATTAGTTACTATGACGTAAACTCTAGCTCCAATAAATCCACCAAAAAAGGTCAATATAACAAGGTTTGTAGTTTTCTCTTCATCGATATCGTAAAAACGGCACAATCTCCATATGGTAAAAGAGGATGCGAGAAAGGCCAGGACTAAAAATAATCCGAAAGTAGTGACAGAATAGGATCCAAAAGAGAAAAGAACAGGAAACATACTAAAATTATCTTTATTTTACTCTTTCAACGTATTCTCCAGATCTTGTATCAACCTTGATCTTCTCTCCAACCTTCATAAACATAGGTACTTTAACAGACATGCCATTATCTAAGATAGCTTCTTTATATACATTAGAAACAGTATTCCCTTTTTCTTCAGGACCGGTCTCAGCTATAGTATAGAATATAAAATTTGGAAGGTCTACCGTTAGTGCCTGATCATCTAAAACTAACAAAGTAGCTTCCAGTCCTTCTTTTAAGAATTTAACCATAGAACCCAGTATATCTTCAGATAAAGGGAATTGATCAAAGCTTAAAGGATCCATGAAGTAATAATTCTCACCGTCCTGGTAAAGATATTGCGCTTTTCTTTTTTCAACATTAGCTTCATCAACACGAGCTCCAGTAATAAACGATCTTTCAGTGATAGATCCAGATTTTAAATTCTTAACCTTAACTTTAATATTTCCACTCCCCCTGCCTGTTTTTATATGTTCATAATTTAGAACCTGAAATATTTGGTTTTCATCGACAAAAACGGTACCATTTCTTAATTCAGTTACATTAATCATAATTAAATCTCCCAACTATCTTAATAAATTTAACTCTGCACTAATTCTACCAAAGTTTTGATTCCCACTCCAGTAGCTCCGACCCCTCTATAAGGCTTAGATGATAGATCCCAAGCGGTACCAGCTATATCCAAATGTACCCAAGGTATCCCCTCTTTGACTCCGGCTTCAATAAATTTAGCCCCGGTTATTGACCCTGCAGCTCCTGGCATTGACCCCCCATGACCAATATTTGTAATATCAGCAAAATCAGATTGAATCATGCAGTTATAATCAGAACTCATTGGCAGCTGCCAAAATTTCTCACCTACTTTTTGTCCTATCTTAATAAATTTCTGTCCAAATTCATCATTGTTGGTAAATAACCCAGTATAATAATCCCCTAGGGCTACAATAATCGCTCCCGTAAGAGTTGCCAAATCAACAATTTTAGTTACTTTGTAATCTTTAATAGCCAAAGCGACAGCATCTATTAAGATAAGTCTTCCTTCAGCATCTGTATTTAAAATTTCAGCTGATTTACCAGAATAACTTTGGAGAATATCTCCAGGTTTTAATGATTTACCGCTCGGCATATTTTCAGTTATTCCCATCACTGCCACAAGATTAACCTGTAAATTAAGTTCAGATACAGTTTTGATTACTCCAAGAACTGCGGCTGCTCCGCACATGTCATATTTCATTTCATGCATTGAAGAAGCTGGTTTAATTGATATGCCTCCAGTATCAAAAGTTACACCTTTGCCGACAAATCCATATTTCTCTTTTGAGGAAGGATCTCCACGATATTCAATAACAATAATATAGGAAGGCTCATCACTACCTCGAGCTACAGCAGCAAACGCGTTTAATCCTTTTCTTTGAGCACTTTTTTCATCAATAATATAAATTTTCAATTTATTTTGAAGAGCAATTTTTTTAGCTACCTTTAAAAAATATCCCGGGGTAAGAACGTTAGGCGGTAGATCCCCTAGCTTTCGAGCAAGATTTATAGATTCACCTATTGATAAACCTGCTTTAAGTTGCTGCATATCTCCTCTGTTTATTTTCTCTGCTACTAAAGTTACCGACTTAAGCAAAACTTTAGGCTTTTCAGATTTGAATTCAGAAGCTATATTATGCTCTGCTATTTGCGTCCCGATTGAAGCTGCAAGAACAATTTCGGCTGATGACAGAGTATCAATTACTGGAAGAGAGATTCTAACATCAGATGTCTTTTCTAAAAAAAATTTTACTCCCACTCCAGTGTAATTTTGAACTCTTTCAAAATCAACCTCATCTTTTTTACCGATTCCTACTAAAAGAATTTGCGCTTTAGACGTGAATAAAAATTGAGTTTGATAGATTTTACCAAATTTAGGGGTTTTCTTTAAAAATTCATCTGCCAATTCGTTTTGTGATACTTGTGGAGTATCTTCAAAGACAGGAATTACAACAGGACTCTCTCCTTTTGCTAAAATCTCCTTTGAGGTAAGATTTGTTTTCATTGGCTTAATATAGCCAAAATCTATATACAAAGTCAAGCCGATCTAATCAAAGTTATAATTTTATTATCGTAGGAAGAATTTTCATCAAGTTTTTGTTACAATTAGGCATATATATTTAAGTTAAGCCGAAGTGGTGGAATGGTAGACACGAAGGTCTCAAAAACCTTTGATCATAAAAGGTCATGTGGGTTCGACTCCCACCTTCGGCACAAGTATTTTTCGAAGCTAAATAACATAAATATCTTCTCAGTTTCCTCAATATTTCTAGAATCTGAACTTAAAATCAGGTTCGAGTCTCCTTTCAGTTCTGCTAATTTAAAAAAATTTTGACTTTTCTTTGTAATTTATCTATAATCCAAGTACAGTCATGGTAGAAAGAAATAAACTAATACAGACTCGAAGATCTCCTAGCGAAAGAGCAGTTAGTGCTATTTTTGAAGAAAACACCAATCGTTGGGAATCGCCAAATAGAAAAGAGGTTGATCCTTATATGGATGCCATTGCTGCAGTATCGGAATCGTACAAAAATGTAATCACAGGTCAGTTTACAAATATGGGGTATGGTTTTAGGCAACCAATAAATCCTAATATAGGTCAGGCACCAAGCGATGTTGATCTTCGTGAAAAGCTTGAAAAAGCAGTCGATCAACTTGTCGTTGAATACATCAAACGAAATGGAATCCCCAATCTTTCCTCTGAAACTAATCTTGATCATTAGTTTATTTTTTTGAAATGATTAATTGCTACAATCAGTGAGGATTTTTCAATTGGATCGATGTCTCTTATTAGATAGGTTCGAACATCGTTCCAGATGGGGCACAAGAGGAGATAGTACTGATTGATATAACGGATATCTATCTAGGAGTTCTGATAATCATAATCTTTATGTTTTGTTAAGAGTTAAGGAGTATAAATTTTAATTGTAGTAATAGCTTAATTTACGGCATTATCAGATTTATCGTGGTTATCTCACCTGGAGTAATAGTAACATTTTTACGAGAATCCCAACTACCATATATTCCGACAACCAATGTTCCTGTTGGTAAATTACTAAAATAGAATTTCCCATTTATATCTGTATTGGCATCTGACCAAGAATAAGTACTAGAGCCATATGTTAATCCTCCACAGCTGCAAGATAATTCTATCGTCGAATTGGGAACCGGATTACCTTGAAAATCTGTTAAAGTTCCCTCTAAAGCACCAGTCTCTGGATTTGGAGAGATCGATGGTATTAATGTTGGGGTAGGTGAAATAGTAGGCGTAGGAGATATAAATGTAAAAGTAAATGGAACTCGAAGAACTTCTAGAGGTAGCCCAGAATTATTTCTGTCTTCATCAGCAAAACTAAAATAGCCCGTATAAACACCAGGTGGATATGGTCGACTCAGATCAATTCCTGTTTGAACTGTTGCACTTCCAGATACAGCCAATTCATTGTATCCATTTTTTTTAAAAATGGCGTAAAAAGGTGAATTAGAAGGAACTGTAGTAATTTGCATTAAACCTCCAGTAGGATAATTAAACGTAAAAATGGGATAACCAGAATAATCTGAATTACTAAATGTTCCACTTAATGAACTTGGATCAGCTGTAATATCACTAGTAGAGCTTGGTTCATAATCTATAGTTATTGGTAAAGTTTGAGGTGAAAGGACATATCTTTGAGTAACTGGATCTTGGTACTTGATCTGGATATATGCTTTATAAACTCCAAAAGGAACCCCAAAAACATCTACTCCTACTCTAACGGGTGTAATTCCATTTGGTGTTCCTACAGAGGAAGGATCTACTCCCATTAGGGAAGCATATTTACTTGGTTCACCAGAAAGAGAGATTATAAATCCCCTATTTAAAGGTGAATTATTTACAATATTAACAGCAAATGACGACCACCAGTTTACACCGTCAAGATATCCATGGTTTTGTAGTATCGTCACATTTACAGAAGTTCTGTCAAAACAAATAGTCTTAGTACTGTCACAATTTGATTGCAAAGTAGGTGTAGGCGTAAGAGTTAGAGTTGGATTAGGAACTAGCGTTGGTGTTTCTGAATGAATAATTTTTCCAAATTGTGATTTAACACAATCTACATCTCTTTGGTCTATCACTCCATCCCCATTTGTATCTGCTCCCTTACACGAAATCCCATTAGAAAGTATTGTTGACACTGATTTATTAAAACATCCTGATATTA
>DAIDIY010000007.1 GCA_027451625.1 Candidatus Daviesbacteria bacterium
GTACACCAGTCCCTACTCCTTCTCCACAGATTATTGATCTACCTCAGAATGTAATAATAGATAGTGTAACTCTTTCAGATCCTAACAATATCAGCCCTTGTAATAAAATATACACAGCAGGTCCTATTACCATTGATTTTGCTGATGTTAACGGGGTTATAAGTTTTGATGACGGAACCGGAACATGCCAGAGTATAACAAAAGCTGACATTAAGTTAAAAACTATAACAAGTTCATCTGAGGTCAATTCTTCTGATGTAATAGTGGAGCAAGGAGGAGCTATATATATAAACTCTATTACCCCTACCCCGCCAACTCCTACAAGTTCTCCAACCCCTACTCCTTAGATTGACAATCATCCTCTTCAGTCAATATCATAATTGTATAGATTATGAGAGAAAGCCCTGCCCGTGGACAGTCAATGATTGAGGTCGTTGTGGCAATTTTAATTGCAGGGATCGTTTTAGGGGCAATGGCAATTGCGGTAGTAACGGGACTTAAATCATCTAATTATGCCAAAAATCAAGCTCAGGCAACCAAATATGTTCAACAAGCAATAGATGATATACGAACTATTCGAGATAACGTAGGTGGTGTAGAGAGTTTTAAATGCAGTGGCGGAAGCTGTCCTTCATCAACTACTGACTGTCAAGTCGCTACCTCTCCTTGTACTTTTCAAGATTTATTTTATTATAAATTTCCGCCTTCATCTGGATCCACTGATTATGGAAGTCTGTCTTGTGATGCTAGTGCCTGTTATTTTGAATTTGACACTTCAGGCTCAAGCCTTGCCTTAAAGGGTATATCAAGTACTAGCAATCCTCCTGTAACATCAGTTCCAATCGCAGATGATAATTTTTTTTCTCAAAAAATCGCTCTTTCCACCTCTAACTCTGGATGCAACCAGAAGATAAATATTACGGTGACTGTAGCATGGACTGATCAAAGTGGGCCTCATCAGGCTGAAGCCCAAACAGTTTTAAGCGATTATCAACAACAAGTCAGTTGCGGGTGATAATTTTTATGAATCGTGGTTTTACTTTAATCGAACTGGTAGTTGTTTTAGGTATTATGGCCGTATTGGGAACAATTATGACCAATTTTTTGGTACAAACAGTGAGAGGTGAAAATAAAAGTAATTTAGTTAACCAACTTAAGCAGAATGGTCAAGTGGTACTTGATACTTTAAGCAGCCAGATTAGGAACTCAGAAGAGGTTGTCTGTACAGGAAGTATTCAAGAAGGTTCGATAACATATCATCCTACTGATAATATTGTCCTTTATAGTAAAGGAATTTATACGCAAATTGTCCTGTCAGAACCGACAGCTTCAACTAATGGATATGTCTATGAGACTACTTTTATAGGTCCAGTCGACAGCTCTGCATGTACTGTTTCTCATATAGGAATTTCTATTAATGGTCAAATTAACCTTTCAAATAGCGATCCAGTTAACGGTATATCTTTAGATTTTACCTCATCAAATGGCTCAGGTGAGGATGCGTTTTCATATAACGCAAATGGCTCAACTGAGGTGGTAAATATTCAATTTAGCGGTTTTGCTGGAGTAAATAGCGGCTCAAGCTATGATCTTCTTGTACCGGGAGGAGTTCCATTTCAGACTGCTGTTGAGATAAGAGGCCAAACTGGTGTTTAATAGATATATATACAATGAATCAGAAGGGACAAACAATTATTATTTTACTTTTGATTATGGTAGTTAGTCTTGGAATTGCGTTATCATTTATAGGCAGAAGTAATACAGAAGTTTCTACTGCTTCTCAAACTGAGGCTTCATCAAGAGCGTTTTCTGCAGCAGAGGCAGGAATCGAGAGCGCTTTAGCGGGAATTACGCCTACTCCAGATCTGACTGATCAAGCAAAAGTTATAATTTCTCCTAACTCTGATTTGCCCCCAGCAGGCAAGCCTTTAGAATATCCTCCTCGCTCCAAATCGGCTCTAACTCAATTTTGGTTATCAAGCCCGGGGATGAATTTAACTCCTACACCGTATTTTGCAGGATCATCTATGAATTTATATTTTGGGGATACTTCATCAGATGCTGTTAAAGCTTATACCTCAAGATGTAATGGAAATGGATATTGCAGTAATGATAAACCCGCTGTTTCGGTAAATGTCATTTACAATAATAATGGAGTGTATCAAGAAGCAAAATATCTTTTTGACTCTTATGGGGGAGATACCGCAGATCCAACTGTGGATACGGATAGTACTCGTTTGAACTCTCCTTATATTCATCCTGGAAACAATACCGGCTTAACTTGCGACCCGATATCATCGGGTGTAATTACTCCCACTATTGAGGTAACAACTAATGGTAATTCATCTCCTACAAGCTTTTATTGTGTGGCTACTATCAACGGCAATACTAATCCTCCTACACCTGAAGTGACAGGAGGAGCGACTACCGAGTACGGAGCTTGTGGTCCTGGTAGAAATGGTTGTACCAGGAATAATATTTATCCTATTATGGCAGTTGTCAGACTTTTATATACTAACTTAACCCATCCGATAGCTCTTGGACCATCAGATCGCAATGACTCTCTTCCTCCTCAAGCGCAAATTTATACCTCAACAGGAACAGTTGGCAGTGTTCAAAGAACAATTCAGGTATTTCAAGAAAAAAACGTTATGCCGGAGATTTTTAACTTTGTGCTCTTTTCTAATGGAGATTTACAAAAAAATGGCCTTTAAAAAAATAATCTATAACCAAAAAGGAATGACTGTTTTAGAAGTTATTCTTATTGTTTTGATAATTGGATTTATGGCTCTTTTAATAAATAATCTTCCTGGAGCAGTAAAAGTTATTTCAATCTCCCACCACTCCTCTATTGCAAAAGATATTGCCGATAAAGAGATAGAGCTTTTAAGGCGCCAGCCTTATAGTAACTTAGTAAATGGGACAAATAGTTTTACCGACCCTAACTTGGATCAACTTCCAAGTTCGACTGCTTCAGATACAATCTCTGATTGTTCTTCCAGCATCTGTACCAATAGTGAGTCCGTAAAAGAAGCTCAAGTTATAGTCTCATGGAATGAAGAAGGAACAACCAAATCGGTAGAAATAGATACTTTAATTACTGATGGAGGATTAGGTAAATAAAATGAAGATCAAAGATATAACTTTTAATAAAAAAGGATCATTAGGATTTTCTTTGCTTGAAGTAGTGATTGCTTGCCTTTTAGGAATTCTTATTTCTGCATACATAGTGAGTATTTTTGTCAAAAATACCGGACTTGTTTATCAACAAGCAACTACCGTCTCTGCAGGATTGGATGTCAATCAGTCGCTTTACCAGATCACAAATTATATTAAACAAGCAGAATCAGTGAGTACTAGTTATTCAGGTTATACTTCGTCAGGTAGCGTCTTGGTTCTACAACTCCCAGGGTTAGATGCCTCTGGAAATGTTTTAAGCGGAGTTTCTGATTATGTAGTAGTTACACAAGATTCTACTAATAATAAAATTTTAAGATTAATAGTTATTCCTAATAGCTCATCATCTCGCCCGGCTGCAAACACTGTTTTAACGACTATTCTTAAAAGTATTACTTTTATTTATTACAATAGTACTGGAGGAATGGTTACTCCATCTAGTGCAAGTCAAGTGAGCACAACCCTTATAACAGGCTCGGGAGAGGGTCCAGTAAGCTCTGAGGCTTCATCTTCGGCTCAGACGACACTGAGAAACACAGGATCATAGTTATGAAATTTTTAGATAATAAAGGACAGATACTGCCGATAACCATATTTTTAGTAGGACTTATTTTAGCAAACAGTCTGGTAATGGTGGGTCAAGCGACGACGTTCTTTTTTAACAGCAGTAATAATATTTATTCAGATGAAGCAGAGAATATAGCTGAAGCGGGCGTAGATAAAGCTCTTGCTTCTTTAGATAAAAACCCAGGCGGATATTTAGGTGAAACGAATACTTCATTTGGAGCAGGAGTCTTCTCTGTAAATGTGACAAATATTAACAGCCAGACACAGCAGTTAACTGTCACTGGATATGTTCCTTCTGCGACTTCACCTAAGGCTAAAAAAATAATTACCATCGATGTCTCAAAAGGTGTTGGAGCTTCCTTTTATTATGGAATGCAAATTGGAAATGGAGGGTTGACGATGAATAACAATTCTATTCTTAATGGATCGATTTACTCTAATGGGAATATTTATGGCGACGACGGAGTCACGATAAATGGAGATGTATGGGTTGCCGGTGGAACTCAGCCAACAGCAGATCAGCAAAGTGATTGTACAGATCCGAACTGTCAAGATTATATTTTTGGAACGAATGTCTCAGGAAATAACATATTAGATGTAGCCCAAAGCTTTAAGCCATCTGTGAGTAGTGTGTTAAATAAAGTTTCTCTAAAATTGAGGAAAATCGGCACGCCTCCTGACGAGACGGTTAAGATTTTAGGCGACAGTAGCGGAAAACCTAACAAAAATAATGTTTTGGCAACTGGAACTCTATCAGCAAGTCTTGTAACAAACACTTATGGCTTTATTGATGTTTCCTTCTCAACATCACCTAACTTAACTGCTAACACTACATATTGGATTATGATTGCGACTTCAGGGGATGCTAATAACTACTGGGCTTGGTCTAATGATACAAGTCAGGGATATGTTAATGGTTCACCGGCCTGGTCATCTAATTGGTCAGCTAAATATCCCGTCTGGACTCCTATAACAGGTGATTTGGGGTTTCAAACATATATGGGCGGTGTTATAACTTCTGTTTCTTTTTCTTCCAGTAATGGCGGATCTGTTATAACTGGTAATGTTCATGCACATACGATAACTAATGCGACTATAAATGGAAGTGCGTATTATCAGATAATTACTAATTCAACAGTTAGTGGTACTTCTTATCCCGGTTCAGCTGATCCCCCACCAACATCAATGCCGATATCAGATGCTAATATTTCTTCTTGGAAATCACAGGCAGCAAATGGTGGAATAACATCGGGTAATGTTAGTTTTAACGGAACAAATGGAACTTTAGGGCCAGGCGAGATTCAAGGAAATCTATCTTTGAGTAACGGGGCAACAGTTACAGTTAAAAGTCCTCTTTGGATTACCGGGAATTTAACTCTTAGTAACTCATCTATCTTACAGCTAGATTCAAGCTCAGGAGCAGCTTCTGGAATTATTATAGTTGATGGAACTACGAGCTTGCAAAATGGAGTTACCTTAGAAGGAGATGGGACAAACGGAAGCTTTTTGGTTTTAGTCTCAACTTATAATTCAGAGCAGAATAATGTTATTGCTATAAACTGCGGCAATTCATCCTCCACCCAGGTAATGTATGCTCCCTACGGAATTATAAATGTTTCAAATAACGGAAATGTTAAAGAATTGACAGGTTGGGAGATTGTTTTGAATAATAATGTAACACTAACTTATGATACAGGTCTTGCTTCACTATTTTTTTCCTCGGGCCCATCTGGATCATTTGCTTTAGTTAAGGGGACATATCAAATTAAATAGGTTTACGATTAAAAGAATTTGATTTAAGATGAATATATAACTAAAATATGGCTGATCTTGTCACAGGTATTGATATCGGTTCAACGTCTCTCAAAATTGTCGTCCTTTCTTTGAAGGGTAAAAATCCTAAACTTATCACACTTGGATCATCTCCACTCCCTGGAACAGGGATGAACTCAGATGCTGATATTGATCTTGAGAATATTTCTCAGGTTATTAAAAATTTGCTTGTTGCTATTAAGGCACCTAATTGTCCTGTGGTTGTAGCCTTGCCTGAGTCTAAAATTTTTACCCGAGTTATCTCGGATTTGCCTTTTTTGACTGATGATGAACTTGCTTCGGCAATTAAGTATTCGGCGGAGGAATTTGTTCCTTTGCCTACTGATCAGGTAAATCTCTATTGGGAAGTCATAGAAAGAAGCAAACAAAATAATCGAACTATGGTTTTTGTTGTTGCATCTCCTAAAAACACAGTGAGCAGATATATGAAGGTTCTAAATTACGCCAAGCTTAAGCCACTGGCTTTAGAAACTGAGCTTATTGCTTCTGCGAGGGCTTTAGTTGGAAGTAATATCTATGCTCCCACAACAATGATAGTCCAATTTGGAGCATCCTCAACTGACTATGCTGTGGTTTCAAAAGGTGTCATTCTTTTGACCCGTTCAATAGCTACAGGAGGTTTGGCTCTAACTCGCGCTGTAGCACAATACTTAGATTTTGAATTTCCTCAAGCTGAGCAATATAAAAAAGTTTATGGGATTATGCAGGACCAGCTTGAAGGAAAAATTTATCAAGCTCTGAAACCATTGGTTGATTTAATGGTGGTTGAAGCTGTGCGAATTATTCAAGCATTTCAAGCTAAAAATAAGCAAAATCCGATAAAACGGGTAGTCTTATCCGGAGCGGGGGCAAAACTTCCAGGTATTGTAGTTTACTTTGCCAACAGTTTAGGACTAGAGGTGCAAGAAGCTGATCCTTGGTTTAGCTTGGATAAAGATCAAAATATGATTAAAAAATTTCAAGCTGATGCGCCTAGCTTTTCAGTCGCAGTAGGACTTGCATTGAGGGGAGAATAATGAATCCGCAGCAACCAAATGCTACATCAGAAAAAACGAAGGTCTCTTCTAAACATGATAACTTTTTAGCCACTAAGATACTTATTAACTTACTTCCTCCAGAGATAATTATGCGTCGTAAGCATAATGCTAAGATCTCTCTTTTAAATAAAGTAAGTATTGCAGCTCTTGTAGTTTTAATATTTTTCACTTCAGCAACTATCTCACTTCGAGTTAGCCAATCACTTCAACTTAAAAAAAGCCAGAGTGATTTGGTTTATGCTCAAGGACAGGTAAATAGTTTAAGCCAAAAAGGAGCCCAAACAGCTTTAATAAAGCAAAAAATCGAAGAGATCCAGCAAGAGCTGGGAACCGATAGTAAACTGAAAAAATCATTTAATGTTATAACCTCAATGATGCCGGTAAGTTTTAAGATTTACGATATGGCGATAGATAGAAATGGAAACATAAATATCTCTTTAAGCAGTCCTTCTATTTTCGACATTGATAGCTTTTTTAACGACCTTATGGATCCCTCGAAAAATGGTGGAATTGTTTCTAATGTAAAGTTAGATGGTATTAGCTGGGCCCCTGATTCAACTTATAAATTTAGTATTAAAATATTAGCTAAAAATTAATATGTCATCAATTTTATTATTGCGGATTAAAGATCTATATAGTAAATATAAATTCATTGTTTGGCCTATTGCCTCAGGGATATCTTGCATCATTGTTTTAGTTTTTATTGTGATTCCTCAACTTTATGTTTATATAAAATCCAGAGGAGAGGTTGATAATTTAAAGTCTCAAATTACCATACTCACCGCTAAAGCGGCTGAATTGCAGAATATAGATTCTGCGTATAATAAAACAAGTCTGCAGGCTATCTTAAACGTTCTCCCTGCTGACAGTAAGGTTCCTGAATCTTTTGTCCTTTTACAGGGATTAATTAATACTTCAGGACTTGTTTTAAAAGACGTTACATATAATGCTCCATCGACCCCTACTACAAATAATTATCATTTGATCATAACAGTCGGTGGTGATATAACTGGCTTAAGGACATTTTTAAATAAACTTAATCAGATTCCGCGGGTCTTTACTGCTGATTCATTAGGAATTCAGATCCAGCTTGATGGGGCAGAAATTACAGCAACTATTCCGGTGACGGTATATTTTGACTCAAATTTAACCTCCTCTATTAATTTAGAGAATTCGGATGTGCCAAAATTTACCAGTAGCGACCAGAAGTTTATCGAATCTTTGACGGAAAAGATAGCCTTAGGTGAGAGCTTGGCTGTATCTTCTTCATCATCATCTGGGACAGTTAAGCTAGGAAAGGCTGATCCGTTTCAATAATTTATTTTTTTAAAAGATCAGGGCGTATATTTTTTGTCTTTAGTAGTGATTGCTCTTCTCTCCATTTCGCAATTTTTAAATGGTTACCTGATCTGAGAATTAGCGGAACACTCTCTCCTTCAAATACCTCAGGTCTTGTGTATTGAGGGTACTCTAAAGTATCTTTCTCAAAACTTTCTTCAAAAGTAGCTTCTGATTTCGATAAAACGTTAGGGATTAATCTAACTACAGCATCTGCTACAACCATTGCCGGAAGTTCTCCGCCAGTTAAAACATAATCACCTATTGAAATTTCCAGATCAACTGATTTATCGATAAATCTTTGATCAACTCCCTCGTAATGTCCTGCAATAAGAATTAAATGGTCATAATTAGAAAGTTGGCGAGCTGTTTTTTGTTTGAAAGGTTTTCCTGATGCAGATAAAAGGATAACTAAAGGTTTATTAGAAGATTTTATAGATTGAAGACATGCCGAGAGAACATCTGGACGAAGAATCATCCCTGGTCCCCCGCCAAAAGGACGATCATCGACATTCTTATGTATTCCTACTCCAAATTGACGAAGATCAATTATTTCAAATTCAACTAGTTTTTTTGTTTGGGCCCTATTGATTATAGATGTACTAAGAAATTCAGTAAAAAGTTGAGGGAATAAGCTTACGATAGATATTTTCACTTAACTTCGGCTAGATTTAAATAAACTCTTTGTTGAATATTTTCAGCTTGTGCCCGGACGATCATTAGTTTTCTTATAGCTTTAATGGTTTGTCCACCCTTACCTATTACCATGCCCATGTCTTCAGGTTTCACGGTTAAAGTAAAATTGATAGTGTTATCTTCTCTACTCTCTTTGAGGTCAACTTCTTCAGGACTTGAAACTAAATTCTTGACGATATATAAGATAAGTTCTTCCATAAATAGATTATTCTGTCTTTTCCTCTTTGTCAGCAGTAGATGCCTCAGGTCCAGTTTCATCAGGAGTTTGAGATACCTGTTCTTCTGGATTCTCAACAATCTTTTCTGAGTCATTTGTTTCTTTAGTTTCTTCCTCAGACTTTGTTTTTATCTCTTTTGCTGGAGATTCTTCTGGCTGACTCTTTTTTGGTTTTCTAGGTTTTCGTTTCGGGGCTTTACCGATTATCCTTAAATATCCAACAGATGGAATTGCCCCGGCTTTTAGCCAGAAGTCTATTCTTGTTTGATTAAGAGTTACTTCATGAGGCTCAGTAAGTGGGTTATATGTTCCCAAAAGTTCCAGATACCCTCCAGTTCTTTTACTTCTTTCGTGAACTGCTACAACTCTATAGAACGGACGTTTTTTAGAACCAATTCTTGATAGTCTAATTTTTACAGCCATGTTGCAGATTATATCTTTTATCTCTTATTCAGTCAATGCAGTCAATGCTTTCTTCGCAGCCTCCTCTTCTGCTTGTTGTTTACTGCTTCCTTCGCCTATTCCTAATAACTTATCATCAACAAAGACACCTATCTTAAAATGTTTTGCATGATCAGGTCCGAAAGTTTCTAAAACTTTATACCTAGGTGAGATTTGAAATTTACTTTGAGTCACCTCTTGAAGTTGGCTTTTGTTATCTTTAGGAGCTCCTTTTTTGATATCTTCTTCAAATGTGGGAAGCAAAGTCTGAAGGATAAAACTGCGTGTTTGCTCCAGCCCTAAATCTAAATAAATGGCTCCTACTAAGGCTTCATAGGTATTTGCCAAAAGCTGAGGGTTATTTCGACCTCCTGAGATCTCTTCACCTCTTGAAAGCCTTAGAAAGTTACCAAGATTTAAGCTTTGGGCGACTTTAGCTAATGATTCAGTTTTGACTATATAAGCTCGGGTATGAGTTAGCTCTCCTTCGGGAGAGTGAGGCTGATGTTTATATAAATAGGTAGATATCACAAGAGACAAAACTGAATCTCCGAGAAACTCCATTCTCTCATTAGATTCCATTCTCCCCCTGACTTCATTAAGATAAGAGCGATGAGTAAAGGCAGTTGAATAATAATTTGTGTTTTGGGGGTTTACAGAATATCTATTTAAAATTAGATTTATCTCATCATCCATCTATAATTTTTCTTTCCGGCAGAAGTTGGTATATAAATGATCATTATTCAAGTAGTTTATCTTCTATTAATTCAACTAAATTACCTACTGTTTCCATCCTTTCTGTCTCCCCAGGCTCAAAAATTATATTAAAACGGGATGCTAAAGAATTTAGTAGATCTGCAATCTCGATTGGATTCAAACCAAGATCGGTTTGCAGTGATGCATCTAAATCAACATCCGCTACTGGAAGTGTTAATTGATCTGCGATTGCTTCTATTATATCTTGCTGATTTGCCATATAGTCCTCCTTTTTAAGCTAAATTTTTACTTGTTATTACATTTCCTAAAGCCCCATTAATAAATGCTGGACTTGACGAGCCTCCGAACTCCTTTGCCAGTTCCACCATTTCATCAACAACAACTTTAATCGGATGTTCCTTTTCTATTATTAACTCAAAAATTCCTAAACGCAAGATAGCTAAATCAATTTTATTGATTTGGTTTAAAGGACGATTAGGTGCTGCTTTTTTGATTTCCTGATCAATTTGATCTATATTTTTTACTACTTCTGTAGCTAGAAGATTATCTGTATTCTCATTTTGCTGAAAACTCCAAGAGAAAAGATTTTTTATAGCCTGTTGGCGTAGTAGATGTCTGGGGTCGCGGGAAGTTTTCATAGGCAGATTATTTTTTTATACTTTTGTTACTTTTACCGCAGTTTTTTCGGTTACTTGTTTTCCTCGATAAAATCCACATGATTTACAGGCCTGATGTGGGACAACTAAAGCGTTACAGTTAGGACAGCGCTGCAAAACGGTTTCTTGTAAATTGATCGATGCTCGTCTAGTCCTCTTTCGTGCTTTACTATGTTTTTTCTTTGGTTCTTGTGGCATATTTTTTGATTTTTAATCAGGCATTACAGCCATTTGCTTTTGCAATTTTCCCGCAAGTAGTGGGTATTTGTCAAGCTCTTCATCTTCAGATAAAATTTTTGCCGCTGATGTTCGGGCTCTTTCTATAAGTTCTAAATCTGACGGCTGGGCTAATTTAAAGTTCCAACTTCCACTTTGGCGTGTGCCAAATATCTCTCCGCTCCCGCGAATTTTAAGATCTAATTCAGCTAATTTTAGACCATCGTGAATATTCTCTAAATTTTTTAACCTATTAACTATTTGTGGACTTTCAGACTCTGCAAATAGTAGTGTATATGATTGTTCATCTCCTCTTCCTACTCTCCCCCTTAATTGGTGAAGCTGTGCCAGTCCAAATCTTTCGGCCCCTTCTATGACCATAATTGTAGCATTTGGAACATCAACTCCTACCTCGACTACTGAAGTTGAAACTAAAATATCTATTTTTAGGTCTTTGAATTTATTGATAACATCTTCTTTCTCCTTTGGTTTAAGTCTGCCGTGAAGTAAACCTAATTTGAATCTAGGAAAAATTTTTTTACTAAGATTTTCAAATTCGACAACTGCGGCTTTGGCGGAGATCAATGTTTCCGATTCTTCTATTAGAGGAGTAATAATATATGCTTGTCTTCCTTTGGATATCTCTTTGGCTATAAACTCATAGGCTGAAGATCTCTTTTTGTGAGGGACATAATAAGTTTTTATAATCTTTCGTCCTGAAGGCCGTTCATTAATAATTGAGAGGTCTAAGTCTCCATAGGTTGTTAAAGCGATAGTCCGCGGAATTGGAGTTGCTGTCATAGTAAGAAAGTGAGGAGATGATGCTTTTGATCGTAAGAATGAACGCTGTTCGACTCCAAAACGTTGCTGCTCATCAATAACGACTAGTCCGACGTTTTTGATCTGTAGTTTATCCGAAAGTAATGCGTGAGTGCCAACTATCACATCCGGATCTTCTTTTTGTAAATCCTTTGATCTTGTGTGATTAAATTTTTGACTTCCAGTATAAAGGCCTACTTCAACCCCTAAAGGAGTTAAAAATTTATTTAAAGTTTGATAATGTTGTAAAGCCAAAATTTCTGTCGGAGCCATAATAATTGTTTTTAATTTATTTAGATAGACAAGATAAGCGTTTACAACCGCAACGATAGTTTTACCTGAGCCGACATCTCCTTGAACTAGACGGTTCATAGGATGAGTCTTTCCTAAGTCAAATGAGATCTCTTCGATGACACGCTTTTGGGCTGAAGTTAAAGTAAATGGTAAAGATAGGATAAATTGATTCATTTTTTGGTGGTTTATTAAAAGAGGTCTTACCGCTTGAGCCTTTTGCCACTCAAGTCTTCTTTTAAGTGTTGTTAAAGATACTAAAAACAACTCTTCAAAGGCGAGTCTTTGCCAAGCCTGATTAAATTCATCAAGAGTGTTTGGAAAATGGATTTTTTGGTATGCTTCAGGTAACGGAAGATAATCTTGTTTTAAAAATTCTGGAAGCGGGTCAATTATTTGAGCTATGATTTGAGGAAGAATTTGTGAAATTTTTGAACGAAGCCATTTTGAACTAATTCCTAATGTTTCGGGGTAAACTGGGACAAGTCTTCCTGTATGGAGACTACTGTTTAAAGATCCTCCATCACTTTTTTCCCATACGGGGACTAGTATAGTAAGTTTTGAGCCGAATTTAGCTACCTTCCCTGAAACCTGTATAAAGTCTCCTGATCTTATAGATTTGGTAAGATATGGCTGGTTAAACCAGGTAAGATCTAAAGAACCAGAACCGTCATTAACAATTGCTTTTGTTAGGACCCTTCTGCTTTTTGTGTAGGTGTTTGTAATTGACCAGATTTGTCCTTGGATCGTAACTTGTTCCCCAGCTCTTATCTGTGAGATATTTGTAAAATTAGTAAAGTCATTGAACCTGAATGGAAAGTGATTAATTAAATCCCAAACTGTCATGATTCTCAAAAGTTGAAGTTTTTGTGCCATTGCTGGACCTACTCCCGGAATATAACGAACTGAGGTGTTAAGATCCATGATTGTATTTTAATACTTAAAGATGATCTATTAAAAGTAAATTATCAAATCTGGTTATTGAATAAAAAGAGGAAGAAGTGATGCAGCAATTATACTTATTGTCCCTAAGGTGACTAAAATTAAAAATAATAGTCGATGTTTTTTAATTAAAGTATCCATAAATATTATTTTATCATAGCCTAAATTATCGCAAAAGATTTTAAATTTTAGGCGCTGTTAGACTTTCTATCTCTTCTAATGCTTTTTTCCTCTGTGGTTCTTCGAAATATTCTCTAGCAGGTTGTAAAGTTTTAACAAGCCACTCTGCAACAGCTTTTTTTAGATCTTGGGGATGTAATTTTTTTACAATATAATCGTGTTCTAGATCGTCATATGAGGTGTAAGTTAAATCTCCGCCCCACCTCTCTTCTCTTTGTATTGTAAAGCTGGTATCGGGATAGTAAAAGATTAAATGTTTAGCCCAATCTAAAATTGGATTAAATTTAACCTCTCCTTCTGGAGCAAAAGCATTATTAATCTTTCTTCTTATCTCCTCCGGTGAATCAAAGATAAACACTGCAGTGTCTGGCTTTGATTTACTCATTTTCATCGAGATTTTTATATCTCTTAAATTTTCCTCAGGTATAGGCCAAACTGGCGGTTTAGCTAAACCTAAAAGTATATGGTTGTGCAGTGCAACAGGTTTTATTTTTCTACCCTCCTTATTGAGTAAAGGATTAGTTTCTATTTTTAAAGCCGTATCTTGGGCGATAACATGTGCTTTTCTTTGCTCCATTCCAGCATGAACTAAATTTACTTGTAGAGCAAATATATCTGCTGCCTGCATCGCTGGATACAAAAGAATAGCAAAATCAACGTTTTCTCCTTCCTGTCTTCCAGCGATAGATATCGATCTTAACATTCTGTTAAGTGAGGTATTTTGACTTACTTCCACTACAGTAGCCCAATAATCAGGATGATTCCGATAAAGATCTGTTCCTTGAACAAAGTGTAAATCTTCGGGATCTCCTCCCGCTGCTTTATACCCTGCTTTCATCGCCTCTATCCAAAACTGGCGTCCTAGCCTTCTGATAGTTTCAATTTTTCCATCAAGTTTTTTATTAATCCAGGTATGCCAGTCGGCAACAAATATAGTACACTCTACTCCGGCATCGACTAGATCTTTTATCTTATACATTAATGCAAGACCGGAACCTAGATGAGGCTTCCCGGATATTTCAAAACCAATGTAATGCCTAAGGGGTGTCCCAGATTCTATTAGCTCTTTTAAATTCTCTTCTGTTAGAACTTCCTCTAAGTTCCTAGTTATCAGTTTTATTCTCTCTTCTGTTGTCATATAAAAATTATATCCTAAAGAGATTTGTAAGAAAAGAGTGGCTTCGGGATAACTTTGGAGTAAAATAGAGGCTAATTATCAGAAGAGTTAATTAAAAAATGAATAATGAAAAGCTATCACAAATCAAAGATGCCTGGAATGTTAGTTTACGGACTTTAGGTTTGGTATGGGAAATAGATAAAAAATTATTTATAGGATCAATTATTTCTTTTGTAGTCCCCGCAGTCTTGCCATTTATTAACATGTATATTTATAAGTTGATTATCGATCTTGTGGTCAAAATCGTATCCGGATCTCCATTTATTCCGCAAGCTTTTTATCCATTAATCGGTTTAAGGCTTATAACTTATTTTGTTCAAGATGCTCTATTTAGGCTTCAAGATCTAATGGATAGTCTGCTTTGGACTAAGGTTCCTATTGAACTTAATCAATTAGTTTTTGAAAAGATCGCCGGTCTTGATATCCATTATTTTGAAAATGATAAATTTAGAAATTTACTTGAAAAAGTAAAAGAAGCGTATGATTTTAGGCCTCAAAGACTTATCAGCGCTATTTTATATTCTCTGCAGAGTTTGACACAATTGATTTTAGCTTTTGTGGCTCTGTCGCAGCTAAATTATCTTTTGGTGATGATTTTATCATTGGTTGCTATCCCTGAGTTTGTGAGTCAAACATATGTATCCAAACTCGCCTATGGAATATGGAACGCTCAAAGCCCTTTGAAAAAAAGATTTCATTATTTAACTCATCTTCTTCAGCATCAGCGGGAGATTAAAGAGATAAAGTTATATCGTTTAGCTCAAAATTTCCTTCTAGATCTTAGAAAATTACAAACTGGATTTTATGAGGATAATAAAAAAACTGCATTTAAGAGCTTTAGATATGGATTAAGTTTTAATGGATTTTCAACATTTGTTTCTATAGGAATCGAGGTTTATGTCATCCTGCAGGCTATATCTAAAAGATTATCAGTAGGAGATATCAGTTTTTACACTGGAGTTGTCAGCAATTTCCAAAATGGTTTGGAGGGGGTTTTAAGAAATCTCAATAGTATTTTTGAAAACACCCTTTATATTAAATCAATCTTTGAAGTATTGGATTCAAAACCGATTATTACAATTAGTAGCAATCCAGTAAAACTTACTTCTAATACCGCGCCACTGATAGAATTTAAAAACGTCACATTTACCTATCCTGATGCACCTCAGCCTACTCTTAAAAATTTTTCTTTAATCATTAAAGGAGGAGAAAAGGTCGCTTTTGTTGGCGAGAATGGAGCTGGTAAATCAACGATTATAAAACTATTAGTCAGATTCTACGATGTTGACGAAGGAGAGATTTTAGTTGATGGGATAAATATCAAAAGTTTGGACCTTAATAGCTGGTACAGTAAGATCGGAGTTTTGTTCCAAGATTTTAACAGGTATGAAGATACGTTGAAAAATAACATTCACTATGGAGATATTAATAAGGAACTGGAGGATCAACTTATTACTCAAGCAAGTACTTTAGCCGGAGCCGATTTTTGGGTTCAAGGGCTAGAAAAAGGATACGAAACGATGTTAGGCAAAATGTTTGAAGGAGGGTTAGAACTATCAGGCGGACAATGGCAGAAAGTAGCTCTATCACGGGCATTTTTTAGAAATGCTCCAGTTTTAGTTTTAGATGAACCTACATCTTCAATTGATGCCAAGGCTGAAGCTGAGATATTTCAAAGGGTTGAAAATCTCTCCAAAGATAAAACAGTAGTTATTATCTCTCATCGTTTCTCCACGGTACGGAATGCAGATAAAATTTATGTTTTAAAAAACGGTCGGATTGTTGAGGCTGGGGACCACAATGATCTGATTAAACTTGACGGTCTCTATGCGAAGCTATTTTTACTTCAGGCAAAAGGTTATCGTTGATTTTTGGGTTTGAGTTAATCTTTAACTTGACCTCCAAGCCTTTATTCCGGTAAAATAGGCTTGAATTTATGCAAAATACTATAGTATTGGCTCCTGAAATAATTTTTCATATAGGGCCGCTTCCAATTACGAATACATTATTTACAAGCTGGATCGTGATGATTGTTTTAATAATCCTTAGCAAGCTTTCGACTAAAAACATGTCGCTTATTCCTAATGGATTACTAAGAAATATATTTGAGCTGACAATAGAGGGATTTTATGATCTGACAGAAAGTTTGGCTCATAGCAGAGCAGCTATGTTTTTCCCTTTTTTGATGACTTTTTTTCTTTATATTGTTATTGGAAATTGGCTCGGTCTTTTTCCTGGATTTTCGACGATAGGATTTTTTAACGATGTAGGAGGACATATGGATTTTATTCCCCTTCTCCGTTCTATGAATACAGATTTAAATATGACTTTGGCTCTAGCTTTAATCTCAGCATTTTTAACTCACTTTTTTTCTATTAGATATTTAGGAATTAAAGGATATCTAGCTCACTGGTTTAACCTAAATCCACTTTTTATGTTTGTAGGTATCTTAGAAATTATCTCGGAGGTAACAAAAGTTATTTCTCTTTCTTTTAGGCTATTTGGTAATATTTTTGCAGGTGAGGTTGTTATGTCAACGATATCTACCCTCGCTGCTTTTTTTGTACCTCTACCATTTTATTTCTTAGAGATCTTAGCTGGTGTAATTCAAGCCGCAGTATTTATGATACTTACTATGGTATTTATGGTTTTGTTGACTGAAAAGCATATCGGAGAGGAAGAATCACGATGATGATTTACAATTTATTAGTTTCAAATTACAATTAGTCAGGAAAGGAGGTTGTAAAAACTCAAAAATAGCGGTAAAAAAGAGATTTTTTTAAAGCTAGAATTTTTCGAATTTATAATCTATGGAAAATTTACCTTCTGCTATCGCAATTGGTGCTGGAGCTTTGGGGCCAGGATTGGCAATCGGGTTTATTGGCATGAAAGCCATGGAAGCTATTGGTCGAAACCCTGATGCATCAAGCAAAATTCTTCCCCCGATGCTTTTAGGCATGGCTTTTGCTGAGGCCATTGCAATATACGCCTTAGTAATAGCATTTATAAAATAAATAGTTATTTTTTTGTTCGTAGTTCATAGTTAGATTTTTAAAGCTTAAAATTTTTAAGTAAATTAATAAGCTATGAACTGCGAACTTGCCTTATTATGGAAATAATAAAAAATTTTGGAATACAACCTATACTGCTTCTGGCACAGCTAGTAAATTTTACTATCTTGCTTATTATCCTGCAAAAGTTTTTGTATAAACCGATGCTTAAAGTCTTAAATGAAAGAAAAAATAAGATTGCAGATAGTTTAAAAAATGCCGATGAGATTGAAAAAAGGCTCAAAAGCATGGATGCTGAACGTGATAAAAGACTAAATGACGCTATACATGAAGCAAAAGAGATTGTTGAAGAGGCTGCACAAAATGCAAGCGATATCATAAGACAATCTCAACAAAAGGCTGCGGCAGACGTGCAGATTATGACTGATCGAGCTGAAAAGCTATTAGAATTGGAGCGAGAGAAGCTTCATAAAGAGATTCGAGAAGAGATTGGGAATATGGTTATACTAGGTATTGAAAAAGTTATAAATAAGACTCTATCAACTGAAGATCGTAAAAAATTAGCTGATGAAGCTGTTACTGGATTAAAATAAATTATTTAAGTTATGAAAAAAAATAAGAGACTGTTGAAACTTATAGATAATTTTATAGTTCTGAGTTTTGATCAAAATGATAATTTAGTTGAAGAGAGTGTCAGAAAATTTTCCAAAATGTTGGGCAACTTACCAACCTCTCAAGCTATACCTGCACTTTCAGATTACTATCGCATGTTAAAAGAAAGGATTGATAAAACTACATTAACTATTGAATCACCAATTGATCTTAGTCCGGGACAGATTGAGAGGATAAAAAGTTATTTCGGCAAATGGCATCAAATAAAAAGAGTAAGCATTGAGATAAACCCTTCCCTTTTTGGGGGAATAAAGGTTAAAATTGGCGATATGGTTTATGATAATTCAGTGCAGAGACGGATTTTAGAATTAAAAGGAGTAATAAATGGCTGACCTATTAACTACTATAGAAAAGCAGATTCAAGATTTAAAGACTAAACCAGTATCGGAGAATATTGGGATTGTTATTGAGGCTGGGGATGGAATTGCCAGGATAGAGGGATTATCGAATGTTAAATCTTTTGAGCTTCTTCAGTTTGAAAATCAAATTGCAGGGCTTGCTTTAAATTTGGAGAAATATGATATCGGAGCGGTAATTTTGGGAGATTTTACTAAAATCTCTGAGGGCAGTCAGGTTAAAACTACGGGAAGAGTTTTGGAAGTACCTGTTGGAGAAAATCTCTTAGGAAGAGTAATCAATCCCTTAGGTGAACCTTTGGATGGAAAAGGTAAAGTTGATTTTAAAACTTATTATCCAGCAGAAAAAGTAGCCCCGGGAGTTATTACCAGAGAAGAGGTTAAAGTTCCATTACAGACAGGAATTCTATCTATAGATTCTTTAATCCCTATTGGAAGAGGTCAAAGAGAGTTAATCATCGGTGATAGGTATACGGGAAAAACGTCTATCGCGGTTGATACAATAATAAATCAAAAAGATGTTATCTGTATTTATGTTGCAATTGGACAAAAGACCTCTAAGGTCGCTCAACTTGTAGCAAAGCTTGAAGAATTCAAGGCTATGGATCATACGATAGTAGTTGCAGCTAATGCTTCAGATCCAGCACCTATGCAGTATCTTGCTCCATATGCCGGAGCAGCTATGGGTGAGTATTTTATGGATCAAGGAAAAGATGTATTAATTGTTTATGATGATTTATCCAAACATGCTGCAGCCTACAGGCAAATGTCACTTCTCCTTCGTCGTCCCTCTGGGCGTGAAGCTTATCCCGGAGATGTCTTTTACCTCCATTCAAGACTTCTGGAACGATCAGCGAGGTTAAATAAAGAGTATGGAGGAGGATCTATGACGGCTCTCCCTATAATTGAAACTCAAGCAGGAGATGTATCAGCATATATTCCAACTAATGTTATCTCCATTACTGACGGACAAATATTTTTGGAATCAGATCTTTTCTACTCTGGTATAAGACCCGCCATTAATGTTGGGATTTCTGTTTCTAGAGTGGGTGGAAACGCTCAGACTAAGGCAATGAAAAAAGTAGCAGGGAGATTGAAGCTCGATCTGGCTCAGTTTAGAGAGCTTGCTGCTTTTGCACAATTTGCATCTGATTTGGATAGCGCTACCAGGTCCCAAATAGAAAGAGGCCAAAGGTTAACTGAAGTGTTAAAACAGCCTTTGTATCAACCGATGTCACTGTCTGAACAAGTTGTTTCTTTATGGATTGTTACTAATGGTTTTTTTGATGAAGTTCCTCAAGATAAAATTAAGGAAGCTCAGAGTGAGTGGCTAAGATTTTTGAAAATAAAATATGAAAAGATTTTACAAACTATTGAAGGAGAAAAAGATCTTTCTGAGCAAACGACTAAATTATTAGAGAAAGTTCAATCAGAATTTAAAAAATCACCTGGATTTAATAAGCTCGGTTTAAAATGATTTTTAGATAACATGGCCAGTACAAAAGAACTAAGAAGAAGAATTAAATCAGTAAAGAATACAGCTCAAATTACAAAAGCAATGCAGATGGTATCTGCAACTAAGATGAGACGAGCTCAGACTCAAGCGTTAGGAGCACGTCCTTATATTTCAACTTTATCTGAGGTGTTAACATTAGTATTATCTGAAAATGAGGAGTTGTCTCATTCTTTGCTTATCCCAAATGATACTCAAAAAAGGGGTGCCCTACTCTTAACTTCAGATAAAGGATTGTGCGGATCACTAAATACAAATGTGATACGAGCTCTATCTGCTGATCGGTTTAAATCAAAAGATAATATTTTTTACTCTCTTGGTAAAAAAGGCCGAGACTTTCTCTTAAGAACAGGAAGAAATTTAGGGGGTGATTTTGAGAATACAGATAAAGTCAGTTTTGCTGAGGCTGCAAAAATCAGAAAGACATTGATCTTGGAATTCCGTAACCACTCAGTAGGTGAGATCTATTTAATTTATCCTCACTTCGTGTCCACTTTGACGCAGGAGATAAAAGTAGTAAAACTGTTTCCGATAGATAAAGCGGAATTTATTAATTGGTTAGTTGGTCAAGGAGCAAAGATGGAAGAAAATGCAGGTAGTTTTTTATATGAGCCTAATAAATCTATTATTTTAGATTTTACCTTAGTTCATTTCATAGATACTCAGATCTATCAAGCCATGCTTGAGGCTAAAGCTTCTGAGCATTCGGCTCGGATGATGGCTATGCAGACAGCTACAGACAATGCAAAAGCTCTTGTAGATGATCTAACACTTACGTATAATGGGCTGCGACAGGAGAATATAACCAGAGAACTTTTAGAAATAACATCTGCGGAAGCAGCGTTGGAGTAAAAATGAGTAAAGGAAAAATTTCACAAATTATAGGTGCAGTTGTTGATGTCGAGTTCCCGGAGAATTCTTTGCCTGATATTTATAACGCCTTGGCTGTAAACCTTCCCCAAGATAAAGGTAAGGGAAAATCTACAGATGAGCTGATTTTAGAGGTCCAACAACATTTAGGTGAAGGAGTTGTTAGAACAGTTGCAATGTCTTCGACGGATGGCTTACAACGCGGAATGGTGGTAGAAGATACGGGATCTCCAATTAAGGTTCCAGTTGGAGAGGAAGTATTGGGAAGAATATTTAATGTTCTAGGACAACCAATAGATAATAAAGAGGAGGTTCATTCTAAAGAGAGTTGGCCTATCCACCGTCCTGCTCCATCTTTTCTTGAGCAAAATACAACTACTGAAATTTTTGAAACAGGAATTAAAGTAATAGATTTATTAGCTCCTTTTATTAAAGGGGGAAAAGTTGGTCTTTATGGAGGAGCAGGAGTTGGTAAAACTGTTTTGATTCAAGAGCTTATCCGTAATATCGCAGCCGAACACGGTGGGTTTTCAGTTTTTGCAGGCGTGGGAGAGAGAACAAGAGAAGGAAATGATTTATATCATGAGATGACTGCTTCTAAGGTAATTGATAAAACTGCGATGGTTTTTGGACAGATGAACGAACCTCCTGGAGCAAGGCTCAGGGTTGCATTAACAGCTCTTACTATGGCTGAGTACTTTCGTGATACTCAAGGTAAGGATTTACTTTTATTTATAGATAATATTTTTCGTTTTTCTCAGGCAGGATCAGAGGTTTCAGCACTTTTAGGGAGGATCCCATCTGCGGTAGGATATCAACCTACTCTTGCTACCGAAATGGGTGCTTTACAGGAGCGAATTACCAGTACTAAAAAAGGGTCCGTGACCTCAATTCAGGCAGTATATGTTCCTGCTGACGATTATACTGACCCTGCTCCTGCTACAACATTTGCCCATCTGGATGCTATTATCTCGCTTGATAGAAATTTGGCAGCTCAAGGGCTGTATCCAGCTGTAGATCCATTAGCTTCAAGCTCCAGAGCTCTATCTGCTGATATTGTTGGACAGGAACATTATGAGGTAGCTGTAGCGGTTCAAAAGATATTACAAAGATATAAAGAGCTTCAAGATATTATCGCTATTTTAGGTATGGAAGAGCTCTCAGTTGAAGATAAACTAACAGTATCAAGAGCAAGGAAGATTCAACGATTCCTTTCTCAACCTTTTTTTGTTGGAGAGGCATTTACAGGGATAAAAGGACAATATGTCCCACTTAAAGAGACTGTTAAAGGATTTAAAGAAATTATTGAAGGAAAACATGATGACAAAGGCGAATCATCTTTTTATATGAAAGGTCCGATAGATCAAGTAAAGGCTGTTTAGTAAGAGATTAAGATATCACCTCAAACTCTCCATCTAAATGAAGAAAATAAAGGTCTATAGCAAGATCAGGATAAAGTTTTTGAAGTGCACTCTTTGCATCTTTTAGATCTTCAGCGTGATTTTGGGGAGTCCCCTCTTCTCCATAAGCTCCACAATCTTCATGATTTATTAAAATAACTCTTTTTATTTGATGGAGTTTTTTGGAAAGATCTATCTGGCTTAAAATTATGTCTAAGTTTTTAACTCCTCCTGCAAAAGATATTCGATCCCAAGATCCTTCTTCAAGATTTGTTTTTGTCCAATTGTTGATATATCCTTGGAGTCTATAGTCAATACAACTTAGTAAACAATTATCACATGTATGGCTGGACATGATATTTAATATATCTCACTAATTTTTTTTTTTCAATATTCTTGATCTTAAGCTCATTTAGGAGTATAATACGTTTTTGTTGCTTATGGTTGATTTAGACCCATATTCTATCTCTGAATTAAGACGAATATTTTCTCCAACGAAAGGCTGGGAGGTTGTGGAAATTAAAGATTCACAAATTGATCGAAGGCCAACAATTCCCGGAAGCCAGATTCGTTGTATAGATAAAAGATACGGCCAAACTGAAAATGGCTATGACCCGAATATTATTCCTAAAGGTCCAGCATGGCTGGGAGGAGTAGATGGTATCTCTGCTTTTAGTTCCGGAATTTGTGAGAGTAGAATGAGAGATGCACTAAATATAACACGAATCTTAGGTTTTGATGGACATCTGCATGGGGATGAGAAAAACAACGATCTAGGTTGCGCATTTCGTAAAGCTTTAATTGACGGAAATCTTCCTGATCTGTCTCCACTTGATTTGGATGATTGGAGAAAAGTTAGAGATAGATGGTCAATTCCATACACCGAACTTCACCTTTCGGATAAGAATGCAGAAGGATTCTTGTTTAATCAAAGACCGCTTACAACTGGTTTGCCAATGGATTGTAGATATTACCCGATAGATTTTTGGTTTTCCCGGATGGTGGGAATAGATTCCACTCAAGCTTTATCTGCTGTTGAAAAATGCGGTGAGCTGATTTTAAATCATGGAAATAAGACTCTTTATGTGGTTTCTGATAGAATTATAAGGTAGTATTGGTTATTTTTTCCTTTATTTCTTCAGCTATCTCTGGAAACTCTATCTTATCCCAATTCCCTCCGAAATGACCTTGATCAGAATATTCATAATAATATGAAGAGAGCATTTTATGGACAGATCTTCCTTCTTCTATGGGTATATATGGATCGTCAGAGGATGAGAACTGAATTATAAAATTTTGATTTTTTTTAATATTTTCCCATTTCCAGGGTTTTTTATAGTAACCACTAATTTTTTCTGACTTCATTCCTAGATCGCTAATACAAGGTGCAACAAGAACACTCCCTAAAATTTTATTATTTTCAGCGTACCTCATCGCTGCTTCAGCTCCAGATGAGTGCCCTATTAAAATAGTATTTTCATTAGCTCCAAGCGAGGTAATAAAAGGCAACCAGATAGATGATCGGGCTATGATAGGATCTGGAAAGTCTTCATCTATAACTTCGATTTTAATCTTTTGAAGCCTTTTTTTAACATCAGGAAACCATCCACTTTTTACTGAGGCTCCCCCATTGCCTGGTATAAAAATAACTTTAATTTTAGGTAAATTAATATGAATATCTCCCTTTTTGGATAAAATTTTCATAATATAAATTAGCTGTCTTTAAGATTGGATCGGCTTCATTTTTTTTATCATTATTCCATTTTAAGAGACTATCTAGTCTTAAATCCTCTCCAATATCTGTCTTTTCTCCAGTCTGGGGATTAATCCAATAATAAGTACCTTTTAAATAACCAAAACGAAAACCTGTACCTACATTTTGTCCTCGAGCCAAAAATATCCAGTTAATTATTAGTTGGCAGTTAATATCGGCAAAATTATCACAAAGTTTTGTTCCGGAGGCTTTGAATGGCTCTTGGTACTTGTCTAAAAAGTCTAGTAAATTAATGAGAGATGATGGTTCAATCTGTTGGAATACTGCTCCTCCCCATTTTTCACTGCTAGCTGAATTTGAACCGGCAGAATTGTTAGTATCAGGTGCGGATCCTATAATATTTTCTACTTTGAATTGTAAGCCTGTTTTTTTATTCAGCCTTAAAACAAGAGATTTAAGATCTGCTAAGCCTGTTGGAAATTCTTGGCTGTTAATTTCAGATATGGCTGGTTTTTCTCCAAGTTGAGTAGATCCAATTTTTATCTTTCGATAATTCTTTCCTTTAAACTGATAATCTATTTCTACTCCTCCTGTTTCTATGGTAGTTAATTTTGCCATCCCCGCAATGTTGATCATTACATTATCTGCTGCCAGGTTATCAAAAACAGATTGAGGGAGTCTACCTCTGGAGATCTCATAGATTAAATCTGGTCTGAATTCATTTTTGGCTATTTTTAAAAGAATCTCTATCACCTTCTGAGATGCTGAATAATTATCTCTACTCAATGCAAAAATTTCTGGATGGATTCCATTTTCTAAAGCAAATTCTATTAAATCGTCAGGTAAAACTTTAAGAGATTCATCTTTGCCTGATTGGCGGATCTCGAATCTTTTTTTGATAAGGTCTGCTCGCAGATATGGATCAATAATTACCTCTGCCATAAGCCCTTTATCTATGAGTTTTGGGGTATTAGCTGATTCAACAAATAATGTTTCAAGCTTTTTTCTCTGCAAAGATAAAGGATCTAAGGCTAAAATTTGATTTATTAGTATATCCTCCGGTGGTGGCTTGACCTCAACTGGCATTGATTGAGGTGAAGATTCGGATATTATCTGTGATGGTTTTATGTCAGTCTGGAGACTAGGAAGCTGGGTATTTTCTTTAGGTTGTTGAACTGTAGCTTGAGTTTTAGGCTGCTTATCTAAAAAAATACTTTCATTAGACTGAGAGTTTTTATGAGAATTAAATAATGACAAAATGTTATGGAAGAGTCTTCCTAATAATTTATTCTCTATACCATATGTTCCTGCTGATGCAATGCCTCCTGCTGCGAATAGTTTTAAAAGCTCTCTTCGAGTTGGTTTTTTAGTCAAGTCTTTTTGCTGTAGTGGATTAGTCTCCTGGCTATTATCCATATTCCGTTTTTCTAGTATAATAGGTAGAATAAATTTCTAAAAGGCTCAAAATGGGAAAACTTAATTTAAAGATTATTACACCTGAAAAAGTGATTTTTGATAGTCTAATTGACTCTTTATACCTTACTACCTCAGAGGGTGAGATTGGAATACTTTCTGATCACGAGCCTTTAATGGCTAAAGTCGTTCCTGGAGAGGTAAGAATAATTCAAGATCAAAAAATTAGAATTTTAGCTTCTGGTATTGGGATAGTCCAAGTATCTGGCGATAATATTTCACTTCTTATTGATCTGGCCGAGGATGTAAAGGACATAGATGAGAAGGTCGCTGAAGAAGCTCGAAAAAGGGCTGAAGAAGCAATGGAACATATTCAATCAGAGGAAGAATATGCAAATACGATGGCTATTTTAGATAAAGCTGTAGCTCAACTAAAAATTAAAAGGAAACACCGATTTTAAATAAAAAAAATAAACTCTTATTAGGGATAGAATAAAGAATAAACAGTTGCCAAAGCTGCAATTACCATCACTCCAGTGATAAGCCAACCTAGAATATTCATTATAGCGTTATTAACTCTTTTACCCATAATTTTCGAGTCATTACTAATAATAATAATTAAAGCTAAAATTAGAGGTGCGATTACTCCATTTGCAACAGCTGAATAAATTAAAGCCTTTATTGAATCTATCCCCACAAAGTTTATAAGTAATCCAATAGCCATAGAAAAAATTATGACTCCATAGAAAGCATTGGCTTCTCCCAGTTTCCTGTAAAGTCCTAGTTTCCATTTGAAGCTCTCTGCCAAAGCATAAGCTGTAGCACCTGCTAGTACCGGAACAGCTAGCATTCCTGTTCCTACAATCCCTAATGTAAATAGTAGATATGCTTGTCTTCCTGCAAAAGGTTTAAGAGCCATTGCAGCATCAGATGCCGTTGCAATATTGGTAATATTATGGACATTTAAAGTTGCAGAACAGGCTGTAATTATAAAAAACATAATCATATTTGAAAAAAACATCCCCGACCAAACATCAGTTCTCATTTTGCGAATCTCTTTGTTTGTAGTAATTTCTTGACGGGACGTAATAGTCATTTTTCCTTCAAGAATTTGCTCTTCCACTTCCTGAGAAGTCTGCCAAAAAAATAGATATGGAGAGATGGTGGTTCCTAAAATACCACAGACTAGAATAATTTGGTCTTTGGAAAAGTTAATTGAAGGAATAATAGTAAATTTTATTATCTGCAGCCAGTTAATATCATTTATCTTTAAAGTTGTAAGTATATAAGAAAATAAAATTAGAGAAAGCCATTTTAGGTACTTTGCATATTGCTGATAGGAGGTAAAAATAATTAATGAAAGACTGATTATAGTTATAGAAATTAGAACTAAATAATAGTTAGCAACCGGAAGAAGCAGCTGGATTGCTTTAGCCATAGCTCCTAGATCAGCACCGATATTTAAAGTATTGGCAGCAAAAAGGAGTATAGTACAGATGATAAGTACCCACTTAGGGAAAAATATTCTAATATTTCCAGCCAGCCCTCTCCCTGTAACAAGTCCTATTCTGGCACACATTTCTTGAACTATAGCCATAAGAGGGAAAGTAAAAAGTGATAACCATAATAAATGGAATCCATATGCTGCTCCTGTTTGAGAGTATGTGGCTATTCCGGATGGATCGTCGTCAGCAGCTCCGGTTGTAAGTCCTGGACCTAAGTTATCCCAATACTCTTTTGCCTTCTTTAGATGAGGCTGCTTACCAATTTGGTTTACTAAGCTCTCAGAGCTTGAGATTGTTTTATCCAATGCAACTGATGGAGCCCCAACCATTTTTTCCAGTATTTCAGCATTCATTACCAAAAGCTTAAACGAAGTCAGCAAGGCGGGTCAAGTAGGATTATTTTTTAAATTTAGTTTCTTTTTGTAACTTTTTTATAGATGATTTATAATTTTAAATATATAGTGATAAGCTTTTTTAAAAGTTTTTTTAATTTAACAGTCCTGCGGGTAGGACTTGCACCTACTTTGGACAGATTTACAGTCTGTTGCCTAACTATTCGGCCACCGCAGGGTTGGTATTTAGAATCCGGATTATTATATCAGCTTGAGTGAAGTTTAATCAATTGATATACTAAAAACCAATCATGGCTTTGAAACGTTTACAAAAAAATTATTCAAGTTATTCTAAACCGAAGGCGGCGGGGAAAGCGAAGCTATTTTCTCTCCTTTCAACTTTTATATTATTTGCTATTTTCATCTCAATTATTTTGGCTATTGCGATTATAATCTATTTTGCATTTCGAATACCTTCTCCAAAATTACTTACTGATAGACCTCAACCTCAGGCGACAAAAATTTATGATAGAAATGGTGAGCTTCTATATAATATTTTTAAGAATCAAAATAGAACACCTATAAAACTGGCTGATGTTCCCCCTTATATGCGGGATGCAACAATTTCAATTGAGGACAGGACATTTTATACTGATCCTGGATTTTCTGTCACTGGAATTTTAAGAAGCCTTTGGGAGCTTATCTTAACCCATCATATTCAAGGTGGTGGATCAACGTTAACTCAACAATTAGTTAAGAATGCTCTTTTATCAAATGAACAGACTGTGTCAAGAAAAATTAAAGAATTTATTTTAGCAATAGAGGTAGAAAGGTTATATACCAAAGATCAGATTTTGGATATGTATCTTAATGAGATTCCCTATGGAGGTACAGCCTACGGAATCGAAGCAGCGGCTAATTTGTATTTTGGAAAGCATGCGAAAGACTTGGATTTAGCTCAAAGCTCTCTTCTTGCTGGACTTCCTCAAGAGCCTTCGGTCTACTCTCCTTATGGAACACATCCAGAACTTGCAAAAGTAAGACAAAAAGAGGTCCTGCAGAGTATGGTATCAAACGGCTATATCTCTCAAAAACAAGCAGATGATGCATATAATGAAAAACTAACATATCGAACACCTCAAAGTCAGGTTGGGTTTAAAGCTCCACATTTTGTTCTTTATGTAAAACAGAAATTAGAAGAGCAATTTGGAACCGCTATGGTTGAAGAGGGAGGACTTCATGTTACTACCACTCTAGATTATAAACTTCAAGAACAAGCGCAAAATATCGTTAAAAATGAGATAAATAATTTGACCCAATATCATGTCGGAAATGGTGCAGCTGTTATCCTAGATCCTAAAACGGGAGAGATACTTGCTATGATAGGGTCGAAAGATTACTTTGACGCAGCTGATGATGGGAATTTTAATGTTGCAATTAATCCTAGACAACCAGGATCATCGACCAAACCTATTATTTATGCTAAAGCATTAGAAAAGGGATATACTGCCTCTACAGTGCTTATGGATGTACAGACTAAATTCCCGGGTGGATCTGGAACCCAATGGTATATCCCAGGAGATTATGATGGTACGTTTCATGGGCCGGTTCAGGTGAGATATGCTTTAGCGAATTCACTTAATATTCCTGCAGTAAAGATGTTGGCGATGGTTGGCATAAAAGATGCTATGGAGCTGGGGTATGAGATGGGTGTCTCAACTTGGCAGCCGACTCAGCAAAATATCAGTAATATTGGTCTGTCTTTGGTATTAGGAGGAAGAGAAGTAAAACTTTTAGATCTGGCGACTGCATATTCTGTATTTGCAGATGAAGGATACCATCACGATCCTGTATCTATACTCAAAGTGACTGACTCTACGGGAAAAGTGCTTTATGAATATCATCCTGATCAAGGACAAAAAATTTTAGACCCAGGAATTGCATTCATAATTTCAAGTATTTTATCTGATAATGGTGCTAGAACTATGGCGTTTGGTCCAAACTCTGTTTTGGTTGTTCCTGGTAAAACAGTTGCAGTGAAGACTGGAACAACTGATGATAAACGGGATAATTGGGCTGTAGGCTACACCCCATCATATGTAGTTGGAGTTTGGGTTGGAAATAATGATGATACTCCGATGAACCAGGCAATAGCTTCAGGAATAACAGGAGCTTCTCCTATTTGGAATAAGATTATGTCTGCTGCTCTAAGTGGTAAAAAGGATGAACCGTTTGTTCAACCCCCTGATGTTGTGCAAGAAAATATAGATGCTTTGATGGGCGGATTACCAAAAGATGGATATCCAAACCGTAAAGAGTATTATCTGAAAGGAACTGAACCAACAGCTATATCCTCCGCTTATCAGAATCGGAAAGTCTGTTCTGTTAATCCGCATAGGCTCGCTTCTCCGTCTGATCCAGGAAGTAATCAAGACGTAGTTGTTTTGCAAGAGAATGATCCTACAGGAGCTAATCAATGGCAGGATGGAATTGATAAATGGGTCTTAACTTCTGCGAACCCAAAATTTGTGGGAACTGCTGTCGGTTGTAGTGGAATCCCTGGGTTTTCATCTGGAACAGGGGGTGTAATCTCAATAGTGAATATTCCCAATGGTGCTAATGTGCCTAAAGTGTTTGATGTTTTGGCTGCTGTAAACTCTCCTAACGGGGTTAAATCGGTTAAATGGCAGATTGATGGTCAAGATAAAGCAACTCAAACAGCGGAGCCATTTTCTCTGCACGTTTCGTTTCCTTCTGTAGATAAGAGTAATCATACTATAAGTGTGACTCTTACAGATAATACAGGGGCGACATTTACTTCTTCAATACAGGTATCAGTTGCTTTGCAATAAGGTTTGATGTTAAGTTCGTTTTTTAAATAAATAGAAATGCCCTTGTTGGAATATGAGTTGATAGACTTTATCTTTTAGTAGTTTTTTAATTAATGAAACTTCATATTTATGCGGTGAAAAGTTTCCTACTACTCTGCTTTGATCAATAATTGCAATATATTGTGTAGATGACGGAATAGTCGGAAGGTTGTAGGCATATTTTCGGTGTGTCAAATGGGGTCTTATTTCATCTGAGGCGCTTATGATTGCTGTTTGAGGTATATCCTTAAGAACTTTTTGGAAATTTAAATCCGCTTGGTCGACATGATAAATTTTGCACCAACATGATTTGGAAGTAGGTAAAGGGCCATAAATATAGTTATTAATTAAAGCATTTCCAACTAAAAGAATAGATAAAGCTATGATTATTTTAAAACGGTTTCTCTCTATCCATTTTGATTTCCCAAGAATTGATAATTTTTTTAATCCTAATTTAAAATAAAACAGTGAAAAAATTAGAGCAATAATTAACCCAGGAACAATTCCACTTTCGTAATGCTCTCTTATCGATTGCATCCCTGGGTTTTTACTTAAGACATTTATTATTACTTCAGGGCCAGCCATTAAAACCCAGGGAATGCCGATAATGGGTAGATATCCAAAAGGTTTTAAAGTCAGATTGTAGTAGTTTCCAGACTTAAAAACTGAGCCTCCAATTAAAAATATCAGATCAGAAAGATCGCCGTTATCTATATCTACTTTTGCTGGACTGTACCATTTGTTAAATGCCCAGTGTTGTCCATTTGAGTTAAACTGAGGAATTACAATAAATATCATTAGAGGAAACCAGATTATCCCGACTAAAAATGAGATAAAACCTACTTTCCATGATTTTAAAAAAATAAATATAAAAAGGCCCATCAAAGACAAAAATAGTGAAATCTCTTCTTTGGTTATTAGTGAAAGAAGGAAAAATATACTGTACCAAAACCATTTTTTATGATAAGCAAAATAAAATGTAAAAAGAAGTAATGGTATAGCTAAGGCAACACCATGAAAGTCATATATATTGGTCCATTCAACTGCTGGATTTAAAAGATATATTGCTGAAATCGAAAGAGATAGAATTTTACTTTTCAGTATTGTTTGTGATATTAGAAAAACAGCTAGTGCTCCTAAAGCAATAAATATAGATTGAGTTATAAGAAGTATTTTGACATTATTCCAAATAAAGTATAAAGGAGTAAGGAGGATTAGGACAAAATCTGCATGAGTTCCTAGCCGAGAATTATTTCCTTCCGATGTGGTCATAGTAAAAATCCTTCCATGAAGAGTGTTCCATACAGTTTGGTCTGCATTAGCAAGATCAAAATTAGATGCGAAAGCATTATGTCTTAGAATGGAAAAAGTAGAAAAAGTTACGGCATATAGAATAATTAAAAAGACAAGAGCCGTTATTTCCCAATGATTAATTGATTTGCTTATTACTTTACCGAGGATATTCATACAATGGAGAAATTAACCTTTCATATAATTTTTATCATCCTAGAAATTTTTACCAAAAATAAGCTGAGAATAACAACTATCCCAAATTGTAATCCTACTTCATGACCAATCAGACTTTGGCTGGAAGTAGTAAGTATTATATCGAGAATTATAAAGTGGATAAAGAAGAGTTGATATGAGTTAGTGCTTATAAAAGTGATAAATTTCTCCAAGATGGTAGCTTTCATAAAATATAGTGTTCCTAAAATAAGAATAATAAATGAGACAGATATTCCATAAAATAGGTAGTAGAGGTTAGGTGGATATTTATTATTAATCAAAATTAGGCTTTTGTCGAGATGAACCCAAAGGGCATAAAATATTAAATATAAAATAGCAGATATAAAAACAACTTTTGAATATCTTATTAGCTGAATTTTTAGATTTGAAATTTTTTGATCGAGTTTATAAGTATAAATTCCTAGAACTAAAATCAAAGACCAGGGAATCCACATAATAAGCCTGTAATAAGGATGAAAATTCCAAACCCCAAATGAAAAAGTAATTAGCAAAGAAATTGTTAAGTATGTGATTAAAGCCTTTTTTTTATTTAAGATATACATCAATAAAGGAAATATAACAGTAATTTGTAAAAATAGAAGCACAAGCCAATTGAGGTTGTCCCCTGATACTAAAAGAGCTGAATTTAGAAAATAAGGAATAGTTTTCTTCAAATCTAATCCTGATAAATATTTAGGAAATATGATCCATAGACTGTAGTGAACAATAAGATAAATGTAAAATGGAATTAGAAGTCTTAAAAGTCTTTTTTTATACCACCCTAGAAGAGTTTGTAAATTTATAATTTTTTCGGAATAAGATGAGGCGTTAACGTATCCTGAACAAAAGACAAAGCCGATGACTACAAAATGCAACCAATCCCATAAGAATATTTGAAGAGATGTATGCATGTTATAAGACAACGTGTGAATTGCAATCATTCCTAAAATAGATAAAGCCCTAAGAAAATCTATATTTAAGAATCGGCTTTTTGACATATTTTAATCTATAAAGGGGTAATGGATCATAAACTGAAAAGTTTAGTTTAAATCTCTAGTTCCAGTACTGCTACCCTTTTGTTAACATGAAATTTATCTGTTTGTCGGGGATGTATCTCAGCAATAAATCCGCTTTTTTTATCATTTAAAGTTAGCAGCATTGATTTTACTGGATGAAAATACTCTAATGGATAATTCTTTGGAGTTTCAGACTTAAATTCAAAATTAAGATTCATTTTTTTCGCCACTTTTTTAAAAAGTTCAAAAAGCCTCTCCATCGGCTCAGAGGAGCTATCGGTCAAAAGAAGCGAAACGTGGTATCTCTCAACAGGAAGAAAACGTTGACTGAGATAAGTTTTTCCAATCTCAAAAATAGAGATTCTATCTCTAAATTTTAAGTTTTTAGCAGCTATTTCTAAAAGATTAGGCCAGATATCTTCTCTTAAATATTTTGTTTCTTTAGATATAGGATTGGAGATTTTTACTAAATGATTTCTGTCCCAGGAGAAATGATTTATAACATCACTTGAAAAAAAGTGATAGGTTTGAATCTCGATTAATCCTTCTTCCGCTAAAGCCTGTTTTAAATTATATAGAAATTCATGGTCAACATCTTCTTTGGAATTTGGGTCTTTGAGAGTATTAATCTTTGTTTGATCGAAATTTATGATGTTTGCACCATTCCCTATGATATTTCGATAGTCAAACAGTCTAGCGATTTCTTCGATAAGATCTTCTTCTCTTAAAATATCTAAACGAAAATAAGGAACTTTAATTTCCCATACTTCAGGTTTAGTCTTTTTTACATCAAATCTTAATCTAGTTAAAAAGTTTTCTATCTTTTCATCACTAATATGAACACCGATTAGTGTGCGAACATGGCTTAAGTTAAGCTCTATAATATTTTCTTGTTCATCTAAATGATCATACAATGAAATTTGTGTAAGTTTTCCACCAAGACTCAGATATCTCTTAATGGCACTGTTTAGTGCTTGCATTAATCTTCTCTTTGTTAATCCATGATAAAATCTTTTACTTGCTTCTGAATGAAGTCCTAATCTATTAGAGGTCTTTCTTAAATGAACGGGATCAAAAATAGCTGCTTCTAGTAAAATTGAAGTAGTTGATTGTGTAATCTCACTCTCCTCTCCTCCCATAACTCCTGCTATACCTAAAACTTTCATTTGATCAGCAATTACGATATCTCCTTTTTCAAGTATTCTTTTTTTGTGATCTAGTGTAGTAATCTTCTCAGCCGTACTAGTTTCTCTCACAATTATATGTTCATTATTTACTTTTTCGGCACTGAATGCGTGAAGTGGTTGACCATACTCAAGCATCACTAAGTTAGTTATATCTACTAAATTATTAACTCCTCGAAAGCCTGCCGCCTGAAGTTTTTCTAAATCTTCTGTTTTGGATGGTGTTACTTTTAAGTTATCTATTTTAGCTAAAGCATAGACTGGAACTAAAGGAGTTTGTATGTCAATTTTTAGATTTGGATAATTATCTTTTTCCCAGATATATTCTTTCTCTTCTTCAAAAAGAACTGGAGACTCGTTTAAAGCTGATATCTCATAAGCGACGCCTCTTAAAGAGAGCAAATCTGCTCGATTGTATCCTTTCATATCCAGTTCAAAGTGATCAGGAGTTACTTCTTTAATACCAATTGTTTTGTAGGATAGATCGTTAACATAATTATCAATAGGTACCTGAGGTTTAACAAATTCATCTTCCAGCCATTTAATAGGTACTTTCATAGATTACCGTTTCTCCTCAATCTCTAATTTTTCTAAAAAGTCTAGATCTCCATTCCTAAATAGCCGTAGATCATTGATACCGTATTTGAGCATTAACATTCTTTCTGGTCCTATCCCCCAGGCAATTCCGCTGTATTCTTTAGGATTTATACCGGCATTTTCTAATACTTTAGGATGAATCATTCCTGCACCTGCAAGCTCTATCCATCCTGTGTTCCCACAAATTTTGCAGCCTTGGCCTTTACAGAAAATGCATAAAGCGTCAATTCCCGCACCAGGTTCAACAAATGGGTAATATTTAGGTCTGAGTCGAGCTTTCATCTGTTGACCAAAGGCTTCTTTAAGATAATATTCGGATAGATATTGCAGATCAGCTAGGCTAAGATTTTTATCAACAAATACAAGCTCGAACTGATCGAAAGTATGTTCGTGTCTAGCATCAAGATTTTCATATCGAAAACTAGTCCCTATATTCATAATTCTTATGGGAGGATTGTATCTTTTAAGAATTCTCAACTGAGAGTTGGAGGTATGAGTTCGAAGAAGTAGTTTTCCAGGCTGGATACCATATTTTTCGGAATCTATGTAAAGTGTGTCCCAAAGATCACGGGCTGGATGCTCTTCAGGTATATTCAGAGCTTCAAAATTATAATAATCTGTATCTATATAAGGGGCTTCAAATTGGGAGAAACCTATTTTTTTAAAAATATCGGCAGTTTGTCTTTCAAATACTGTTAAGGGATGAAGTTTTGCTTTGGGTAGAGTGAAATTTATCTTTTCATTAATGCTTAATGTTTCAGTAGAGAGCTTGGAGTAAGAATCCTCTTTTATCTGAGCTCTCTTTAATTCAATTTGTTCCGAAAGATAGTTTTTAATCTTATTAAAAAGAGGAGAAATTATTTTGAGCTCTTCTTTTATAAGTTTAGAAAATTGTCTTGGCAGCAAAGTCATCTCTCCATTTTTTCCAAATAGATCAATATAAATTAGATCAAGGTCTGAGAGATTTTTTGCTTGGTCTATTTTTTGTTTATACACAATTGATATTTGGTTAATTTTTTCTTCCATCAGCTGATTTTAGCATAGATTAGGGACTACTCCAATTGGATTGTTAAGATAGGATGGACTCTTATGGAGAAAAGAGCTAAATACAACTTAAATGGCGGCTATTTTATTTCAGATACAATTTTTTTAAATGAGTCAAGGTTATTAACTGCAAGATCTGCAAGGACTTTGCGGTTTGCCGAGATACTTTTTGTCCTTAAGCCGGCTATAAACTTTGAATAAGAGATTCCTTCATCTTTTAGCGCACTATTTATCTGTGATATCCAAAGTCTTCTAAAATCGCGTTTCTTCTGTTTACGGCCTGCATAGGCATATTGACCCGCATGAAGAACAGAAGACTTAGCCTGCTTAAAAAGTTTGCTTCTTCCACCAACAAACCCTTTGGCAAGGTTTAAAATTTTTTTATGCTTTCTATGTGCTACTATTCCTCGTTTTACTCTTGGCATATTTTATTTACGCTCTCCCTAAAAGTCTGTTAACACTTTTAGTAATTGTTTTGCTAAGGATAATAGGTCTTTTATGGCGTCTTAACGCTTGTTTACTCTTATTCCTTCTCAAATGGCCCGAACGAAACTGATGAGAGATAATTATCTTTCCTCTCTTTGATATCTTTATTTTTTTTAATAAAATTTTTTTAGTTTTTACTTTTGGCATAGTTTATTTTTAAGTTAATTGATTTTCAACAGACTCAGCTGATTTAGATTTTCCAATTATCGTTGTTAGATTTCTTCCTTCAAATTTAGTTTCCCTTTCAACTGAGATTTTCTCTCCCAAATAAGCCAATGCATGGTCTACTACTTGTTTTCCTTGTTCTGGATGAGCCATCTCTCGCCCTCTAAATTTGATTGTAAGTTTAACTTTATTACCTTTATCCAAAAACTCCTCTGCCTTTCTCAGTCTTATCTCCAGATCATGGGAGGCAATCCGAGGAGAGAGCCAAATCTCTTTTAACTCAACTTCTTTAGCTCTTTTCCTTGCCGCCTGCTCTTTCTTCCCTTCTGTATATCTAAATTTTTGGAAATCGATGATCTTAGCAACGGGTGGATTAGCAGCAGCTGCCACCTCAACTAAGTCTAATCCTTGCTCTTGCGCGAGTTTTAATGCTTCTTCTTTGCTTATAACTCCTAACTGAGTTCCATCAGCATTTATTACTCGAAGACTCAGAGCTTGGATTCTATCATTTAGACGATAGTACTTAATCTTTTACCTCCTAATTTAAAATAAGCCAACTTATCTTTTTAAGCTAGCTTGTTATAATTCATCGCTAATATTAGCATATTTAGTTTTTAGATTCAATCTCAGTTTGAAGTTGATCAATAAATTTATTTAGAGGTACTGCCCCTAGGTCTTTTCCTTCTCTTGTTCTTATTGAGACAGTATTATTTTCTTCCTCTCTTCCTCCAACTATTGCCATATAAGGAATCTTCATTAGCTGAGCATCTCTTATCTTGCCCTGCATCTTTTCATTTCGCAAATCGGCATCGGCTCGAATATCTTTTTCTCGAAGTTTAATATTTATTACCTCAGCATATTTATTACTTTTATCAGAGACAGGTACGATCTCTACTTGAATTGGAGATAACCATAAAGGAAAGGCTCCCGAAAAGTGTTCAATCAAAAAAGCAATAAGCCTTTCTATAGCTCCAATAGATGACCGGTGGACAACTATTGCTTCCTCTTCTCTACCAGCTTCATTTATATAATTTAAATGAAATCTCTTAGGCATTACAAAATCATATTGGACTGTGAAAGCAGTGTCCTCTTTACCATGAATATTTTTCATCTGAATATCAATCTTTGGACCATAAAATGCTGCTTCCCCGTTTGCTTCGACAAAAGGTACAGAACGGCTTTTTAGTACATCTCTGAGAATATTTTCCGCTTCATTCCAGGCTTTGTCATCTTTATAATATTTTTTTTCATCATTTCTATCGCCTAAAGACAATCTATAATAATAATCCCCTCCAGCTTTAAGATGAAATACTGAAGCTAAGTATTCTATTAGTTCTAAAGCTCCGCCGATCTCTGCTTTAGCTTGATCTGGTCTTGCTATAATATGCGCATCGGCTAAAGTAAATGCGCGAACTCGTAAAAGTCCCATTAGCTCTCCCGATTTTTCATAACGGTAGAGCTTTGCTAATTCTGCATATCGTATAGGCAATTCTTTATAAGAATGTGGCTTAGAAAGATAAAGCTCAAAATGATGAGGACAAGTCATGGGTCTTAGCATATATTCTTCATCCTCAATCTGTATTGGTGCATACATTGATTCTTTATAATAAGGATAATGACCTGACTTTTTATATAATTCTAATGAAGCAATATCAGGAGTTATAACATGCTTGTATCCCCGTTTTATCTCTTCATCAGTTATAAATCTTTCTAGTATTCGGCGAATTGTGGCTCCTTTTTCAGTCCATAGAGGAAGACCTTTGCCTACCGTTTCAGAAAACGTAAACAAATCTAACTCTCGTCCTAATTTTTTATGATCTCTTTTTTCGATTTCAGTTAATTTTTGTAAATAGTTGTCTAGTTCATCCTGAGTTGGAAAAGCAGTTCCATAAATACGAGTTAACATCTTATTTTTTTCATTTCCTCTCCAGTACGCTCCAGCTATCGATAGAAGCTTGAATGCTTTTAGCTCTTCTGATGGATGTTCCACATGTCCTCCTTTGCACAGATCAATGAATCCACCCGACTCATATAAGCTAAGAGTTTTCCCCTCTTTTACAAATTCATCTATAAGCTCTAATTTATATGGATTATGAGCAAAGATTTTTTTTGCCTCTTCAGGGCTTATTTCTTTGTGTGTAAACTCTATCCAATTTGAAAGGAGTTGAGACATTCTCTTCTCGACTTCTTTTAGGTCTTCCTCTTTTATAGGTTCTTTAAAGTCAAAATCATAATAAAAGCCATTTTCGATAACAGGCCCGATAGTGTTCTTAGTTTCTGGATAAAGATCCAAAACAGCTGCAGCAAGTAAATGGGCTGCTGAATGTCTAAGATGCTCTAAATAAGTGTTATTAGATTGAGTTTGTTCCATAAAAAAAACCCTGCTCCACATCATTGATGCTGGATCAGGGACCTTAAATAGTACTCAAGGTGGTTCCACCCCGACATTATACTCTTGGAATTAATATCGTTTTTCCTTACGGAAAGCTCCAAAGGTGGTAAGTCTTTATCAACGCTCTCTATAAAACAATCTTACTTTAGAGGAAATTTTTTGTCAACTATTTGAAGATAATTTTGTTCTGGCTAACTATGTCTTGAACAGATTGGAAAATTCCCAGCCATTTAAGTATCAAAATAATAATTGCAACGATAATAGTCGCTCCTACTACTGATCCCAATCCCCAAGCAAGTCCTCCTAAAAAATTTCCTATAATAATTTGTTTTTTACTAAGTGATGTATTTGCTGATAAGTGAGAGTTGATCTGTTTATTTGTGGCATCCATTACTTTATTATTTAAAAACTGAAAATTGATGTCAATTGTTAATTTATAAAATTAATGATTAATTATAAGACTTATTCATAGATTCTTTTATATCTAGACCCAAATATGGTAATATTTGTTCGAAGGGCGGTTAGCTCAGCTGGTATGAGCGTGTGATTGACGTTCACAAGGTCGCAGGTTCGATCCCTGCACCGCCCACAGGATATAAAGATATATTAAATTTTAAGGGTGAACTTCTATTTAGATAAGTTTTATCCTGCTGCTTGGTAGATAGATTGAACTGATTGTTCTCCCGCTTTGCGTTTATCAAATTCAGGACCATTACTTCTTTCGAAACTTGCTTCAATAATTGATTCTTGGACTTGTTTCTGTTTTTTTAATTGTTCTACCTGCTTCTGTCTGATCGAGGCCCATCCATAAGCATTATCAATATGTGTTACGTTAAAGCTCTTATTACCATGAATAGTTCCTACTTCATGTTGAGAGATCCCTGGAGTCTCTGCGATAGCTTCCCTCGCTTTGACTTCTCTCTCTGCTTGAGATTTCTGAATTCCTTTTAGAATATCATCCTCAAACTTATGAACTCTTTGTTGCTCAAGAGCTTTTTTTCGCTGAGTTTCTTCTTCTTTTGGGTGGTGCTTATTTTCTTTAACTATTTTCCCAAAAATCATAGAGAATAAAT
>DAIDIY010000008.1 GCA_027451625.1 Candidatus Daviesbacteria bacterium
ACCTCCTTAAAATACTTTAACAGTACAGAATCTATGTGTATTTTAAGGGGTACCTATCACTCTATTAACAATATTTGCATCTCTACTAAAATCTTCTAAACTACTTCTTAGTCCCAGGCTAGAAATTTTAAAGTTACCTACGATTTCTTCTAAATTGCCAATTTGACCACCAATTTGTTTTAAAGCACCTTCAGTGAAAAATTGCAGTGCTCTTTGTATGTGATTCGGCAATTCTTGATAACCAGATAACTGATTTTCAGCTTGATTTAATTGATCCTGTCGGTCAGCTGTTAAGGTGAATTCAAAAGCTCGTTCAACATTGCCTAAGTCCAATAGCCTTTTAGCTACATCTCTTTGTATTAAAGGTAATACTGATGGATTTGTTTTATTCCTAAGGGCTAAATAAGTAGCTAGCAGTTCACCTTCAGTTCGGGCTTGTTCTAGTTGTTCTTGCGGCGTGTGTTCCTTTTCTTGTCCTGACATAGTCAGAAGTATAAAACTAAATATTTCCTATGTCAAACACTATAGGTATTATTTGATTAATGCGCCTAGATCTCCAATTTGGAACACCCTATTTGAAAGATTGATTCAAATCTACATTAAACTACTTTCATTCGGGTTGGCATTAATATGTTATGAAGAACCACTTAAACTATTTTTGTTTAGGTTTTATCCTTTTGAGTCTATCTATTGAATCAGTTATTGGAACTGTTAAATACCCTAAGATTTGTCTAACAAGTTCAGATTCGCCTTGGTGTTTATCTGGATGTATCAATACAGCTACTCTTTTTACAGCAGCTTCAATTTCATCTTTTCTTTTTACTGTTATTTCACTGCCCACCCCTAAATATCTAAGCAAGCTGTGCCTACCTCTATTTATTTTTACTTGTCCTTGTAGAATAAAAATTAATTCTGAGGCTGTCTCTAGTTCTTCTTTAAGCTGTTCATTCTCTCCAGATAGTCTATTGTTCTCTTGGCGAAGCTTGGTATTTTCATCAACTAAAGGTTTTGCGGTTGTCAGCATTTGGGATTTTAACTCCTGGCTGAAAGCCTCTCTCATCATTCTCCTTAAAGTTTGGTTGTTAATTCTCTCAGGCATGTGGAAATTATACTGCAATTTGGGGTATTTAACAACTATAGGTTATGGTGTGCGCCCAGAAGGAGTCGAACCTTCAACCGCAACGTTCGAAGCGTTGTGCTCTATCCATTAAGCTATGGGCGCATGCTATATATTCTACCAGCCTTGGGAGATTATTCCAATCTGTTAGTAAATTGCTTCCTAAGGAATCTATGTTATATAATCTTTCGACATGAGACCAGAAAACGATTATCTTTTCCAACAGAGGGTAGTATCTTTAGGTGGTGGAACTGGTCAATTCGCTTTTCTAAGAGGAATAGTAGATCTTAATAACCCGTTTTTTAATACAGCAATTACAGGAAGTTGGGATAGCGGTAGCAAATCTGGAGAATTAAGAGATAGGTTAGGAATTTTGCCTATGGGAGATTATCTTCAATGTATTTACGGGTTAATGGAAGATAAAGAACAATTGAGAGCAGCAATCGGGATTTTGCGTGATAGATCTGAAAAGAGACCACTTATTCATGAAATTGCAGCTCAGGCGGAAAGACACTATCATGGCGTTGAAGGCGGAATAGAAGGACTTTTAAAGTTGTTTCAAATTAGAGGAAAAGTTTTCTTAGCGACTACAGATGACGTAGACCTTCATGCAGAAACTAAAAATGGGGTACATTATAACCGTGAACATGAACTGGATAAGTTAGAATTAATACCCTCATTTCATGTTGATGATGAAATTTTTCGTATTTGGCTTGAACCAGAAGCAAGAGCGAATCCTAAAGTTTTAGAAAAAATAAACGAAGCTGATAAGATTGTTTTTACTCCAGGAAGTCCTTTTGGAAGTACATTTCCTCTTCTTTTGGTAGGAAATATTCCAGAGACTATTTTTAACGCAAGAGGGAGTTTGATTTTGGTATCTAACCTCATGACTACCATAGGGCAGGACCATCACCTGTCTACTGTCTCTAAATGGCTTAAAAATTTTCAATATTATCTTGGAGATGATCAATATATTAAAAAGAATGGAAGAAGTAGAATTGACTATTTAGTAGTTAACAGAAATGGTATAGATCAGGAGATAATTAATTTTTATAAAGGTAAAGGCCAGCATTTAGTCGAATCCGATGAACAAGATAAAGATGAATGCAGAGATTTGGCTCCAGGAATAAAAATAGTTGAAGAACCTATTGTAGAATATATAAGGCCTCAACATCTTCTTCGTCACAACCCGGAGGCCTTGGCAAAAACTATTCTTTCGTTATAGTCTTTCTTAGTCAAATAATATTTTTGAACCTTCTAATCTAGGTTTTACTGTTTGTCCCTCTTTAATCTTTCCCTCGATTATTTGTAGAGCGATTTCGTCGACCAATAGATCTTGAATAGCCCTTTTTAAAGGTCTTGCTCCGTAAACCGGATCGTAGCCTTCTTTTACTAACAAGTCTTTTATTTTTTCCTCTATCTCCAGTTTGATATCTTTTTCTAACAATCTTCGTTTTAATCCAGAGAGTTGCAGATCAACGATTTTTTGTAGATCAGCTGAGGTGAGATTTTTAAAAATAACGATTTCATCCAGTCTGTTTAAGAATTCAGGTCTAAAGGTTTTTCTTAGCAGTTCTAATATGTCTTTTTGAACTTTATCCCATGAATTTTTTTTATCTGAAGCTTCGTAAATAATATTTGATCCTAGATTGGATGTCATAATTATAATAGTGTTCTTAAAATCAACAGTTCTGCCCCTTCCGTCAGTTAATCTTCCATCGTCTAAAACTTGCAGTAGGACATTGAAGATATCAGGATGGGCTTTCTCAATCTCGTCAAATAAGATCACTGAATAAGGTTTGCGTCTTACCGCTTCTGTTAACTGTCCTCCTGAGTCATAGCCTACATATCCAGGCGGTGCGCCAATTAAGCGAGAGATAGAGTGCGGTTCCATATACTCTGACATGTCAATCCTAATCATATTATCAGGATTATCAAATAAGATTTCAGCTAAGCTTTTGGCCAGTTCTGTTTTTCCAACTCCTGTTGGGCCTAAAAAGATAAAAGAACCAATCGGTCTGTTTGGATCAGATATCCCTGCTCGAGAACGCCTGATTGCCTTTGCAACGGCATTAACAGCTGCTTCTTGGGAGATAACCCGTTGATGAAGCTCTTCTTCTAAGTGGGATAGCTTATCAGATTCTGTTGAAAGAAGCTTGCTGACTGGAATTCCTGTCCATCGGGACACTATTTTACTTATATCTTCTTCTGTTACCTCTTCTCGAAGAAGTGTATTGCCACTTCTTTTTAAGTTTAACTCTGCTTGCTCTAGTTTTTTAGTTATCTCGGGTATCTCCCCGTATTGAAGTTTAGCTGCTTTTTCTAGATCTGCCTCTCGCTGGGCCTTTTCTAATTCACCCTTTAATTTTTCTAAGCTTCCATTTATAGATCTAACCTCACCAATCATCTTCTTCTCTTGCTGCCAGCGCGCTTCAAGGGCATTTGATTTTTCTCTTGTATCTGCTAATTCTTTTTCTAAATCTTTGAGTCTGTTTTTGCTTTTTGTATCAGTTTCTTTTTTTAAAGCTTGTTTTTCAATCTCTAATTGAGTAACTCTCCTTTTGAGTAGGTCAAGCTCTGCAGGCGAGCTTTCAACTTCCATTTTAAGGCTTGATGCAGCCTCATCGATCAAATCAACTGCTTTATCCGGAAGAAATCTTCCTGCAATATACCGATGAGAAAGGGTAGCTGCAGCAATAATTGCGGGATCAGTAATCCTTACTCCATGGTGTATTTCATATCTCTCTTTAAGGCCTCTAAGTATTGCGATGGTATCCTCCACAGAAGGCTCTTCTATAAATACTTGTTGAAAACGACGCTCTAAAGCCGGATCTTTTTCAATATATTCACGATATTCCTTAAGTGTTGTGGCTCCAATGGTATGAAGTTCTCCTCGGGCAAGCATTGGTTTTAATAAGTTTGAGGCATCTATCGCACCTTCTGCAGCTCCAGCTCCTACCATTGTATGAAGCTCGTCAATAAATGTAATTATGTTTCCATTGCTTGTCACTTCTTTGAGTACTGCTTTTAAACGTTCCTCAAATTCACCTCTAAATTTAGCTCCTGCTAACATTGACCCTAAGTCTAAGGCGATAATCTTTTTGTTTTTTAGTGTGTCAGGGACATCTCCCGCAACAATTCTTTGAGCAAGTCCTTCAACAATAGCTGTTTTCCCAACTCCCGGTTCTCCTACAAGAACTGGATTGTTTTTTGTTCTTCGGGAGAGTATCTGCATAACGCGGCGGATCTCTTCATCACGGCCAATGACTGGATCAAGCTTCCCCTCAGCTGCTTTTTGAGTTAGGTTTTGGCCATATTTCTCCAAGGCTTGATATTTGTCTTCGGGTGATTCATCGGTAACGTTATGTGTGCCTCGTAGTGCAAGCAAGGCTTGTTTGACTTTTGGGTAATCTAAATGGGAATCTATTAAAATTTTTTGAGCTGGTGAGGTAATTCTGATTAAACTTAAAAGGAGATGCTCTACTGAGATGAAGCTGTCTCCCATCTTTTGAGCTTCATCTGATGCTGACTCTAGAACTTTATTTAATGAAGATGAAAGATACACGCGGTCTGATTCTATATCGCTTACAGTGGGTAGTTTTTTTATCTCAGACTCAACGTTTTGTTTTAAGAGCTCTATTGGTACCTGAAGATTTTTTATTGTAGGGACTATCAATGTATCAGGCTGTTCCAAAAGTGCGTCTAGAAGATGAAGGGTGGAAAGCTCTGGGTTTTTATTTTTAACTCCTTGCGAATGGGCCTTGGTTAAAGCCTCTTGAGATTTTATAGTAAGGTTATTAGAGAGAGCCATAGTAATGATCTAGCAATATAATAAGAAGAGTGCTAATTTTTGTCAAGATCTCGATTGGGCGGGTAGGGAAGAGCCAATCCTATAATAGTTGCGAGTAAAGTCCCGAGAAGAATTCCTCCTATTACATCTGAAGTCCAGTGTTCACCTAGGTCGATTCTGGATATGGCCATAAGAGTCAAAAAGACAAGAAGAGCTCCAATGACAATAGCCTTATGTGAAAATTTATAGGTATTTTTGACCCAAATTATTAAAAATACTACTAAAAATGTAGTCCGTGCCATATGACCTGAGGGATATGAGGAGTCTATACTTACATAACTGCTAGGAAAATTAAAATTTATGACTCCTCGATAAAATGTGAAGGGAGGTGAAGGGTGCTTTATGTATAACTTCCCTATTAATTCAACTATCGTAGAGATAAAAAATAAAGGAAACAGTATGGCCATTTTAAATAATCGTTTTGTAATTAAGATAATAAAAATAATGAGCCAGACAATAGTGGTAATTTCGACCGTACCTATTATAGAAAGGATCGAAAAAATAAAATCAAAGCTTTTGGGAATATAGTTTTGAATCTTAACCGTAGTATTGAAATCAAAGCTAGAAAATCTTCCCTGCATTACTAATATAGATAAGGTTATAAATGATAAAAGTAACAATACTGAAGTTATAAGAAGGGGTTTCTTCGCGGACATCTTTAAATTTTAACATAGTAGTTTTTCTTTGCCAAAGAGTTTACTGATTTCTTACCCAATAATGAGTTCCTGTTTACAAGGAGAGATTATCATTTCATTCATGAACATTACACAAGCTTCGATAGTCCCTGAGATTGAAGAATTTCTGATCAATAAGCAAAGACAACTTAAGGAAGAACTTTTGGAATTGGATAGAGATGATCCTGTACTTGCAAATCATGTCGCTGAAGTTTCAGAGTTAGGGACAGAATCCTGGGAGGCAGATGTACACGCAAAATTAGTTTTGGTTAAAAATAATCTAAATAAGATGTATCTTAGAGTGGGATATTGTTTAAAAATGATAAAAGATGGAACTTATGGAAGTTGCGAGAAATGCGGGAAAGCAATTAGTCTAGATAGGCTCAAAGCACTTCCTACGGCTACTTATTGCTCTTTGTGTATACATTCTTCATAGATTCTTACTCTCTATTACTCAGACATTTATCTTTTCAGATTTAAACTTCTTCTAGTATGGCAGTAATATTTCCTTTACCCTCTTCAGGACAGATTAAATTTACTAATAAAGAACTTTTAAATATTCTTAATAATTTGATCTTAGCTAAAGCAGAAAAGAAGAAAGATAAATCAATTAAAGAATTTAGAGATATAAAGAGAGGTTATGGGATATATTACTCAGTCGAAAAATTTTCAGGAGCCTAAGAGAGATGTAATAGAAATATATTTTTTGGTTGCACTTTTCATTATTTTTTTTCTTACGGTGCTGTTTACTTATCTTGCAATCCCTGATATAAAACTGAATATTAATGGCGAAAGTATGAATTATGTTCCATATGCCAACCTACATTTCAAATGGAAAAGAATTTGAATGAAATACCAAAACTACCCCAATACCTAAATGAGGCTCAGATTTCATTTATTCTGCAAAAAACTCCAATAAATTATATTAAAGAAAGGCCTGGTCCAGGAGGACATCCTATCAGATATGTCGAGGTTGGCTATGTGATAAATATGCTTAATCAGATTTTTGGATGGGACTGGGATTTTAAAATTTACGAGCAGCAGGTGGGTAAAAGGCAGGTTTGGGTTAGGGGAGAATTAGTAGTTAGAATCAAAGAACATACTGTTAGTAAAGCTCAATTTGGAGGGTCTGATATTAAGTTTAATAGGTCAAACGGCGAACCTATCAGTATAGCTGACGATTTAAAAGCGGCAGCTTCTGATTGCCTAAAAAAATGTGCATCTATGCTAGGAATAGCCAGCGATATCTATTGGCAGGACTTAGATTATCCCGAGCGTTAATATGATTTAATTCGAACTACTTTAGGGTTAGATAATTTTTGTTTGTGAATGAGTCCCCGAGGAGTCTTTTGATTTTTAAGAGTAAGTCCCTGAATTACTCCACCTAATAAAAAACCCTTGGTAAACAGATAGCCTAATAATCCTCCAGTAGCAAATAAAGAAATTAATAGAACTACAGAAAAGATGAACCAATGGTGGAAGTGAACAAAACGACGGGATGTATATATTCTGATCGTCGGAAAAAGTTCAATCCTTTTAACTTTAAACCTTGGTAGTCGACGTCGAAGAGGCGACCTGTCATCGGCTACAATCGTAAATAATAAAAATCCTACAGCTACTGCTTCTAAAAAGATCTTTGCTTCCATTATTTGTGATTATAATCAGCATACTATTCTATCACATTTTTTGCAAACAGAGAAGTATAGACTGATATATCAATCTAATATGATATTTATGCTACGGTTGCAGGCTGGCGGTGTACTTGATAAATAAGTTCTGTTAGACGAACTGATTTTGTTAAAGCCTCTTTAAAAAATATTTGTCCGGATAGATTTTTACCTGTAATTAATATATGGAACAGTCCATAAGGGTCTTTTCTCCAGTTCCATAAAGTTTCACCTTGAAAATTTTTCCGGAGTCCTCGATAGGTATAAACCGATTCGGTTAGATATTGTAATAGGATGTGCTCGAATAGATGACCTATCTCGGTTGAGCCAACTTCCTGCAAAAAAGTTAATTTTTTTTGATTAAAGCAATCATGGTTAAAGATATTTGGTAAAAAAAACGTCAAGATTAATCTGGTCAAAGGAAGCTCAGATGTTTGGATTAACTGAGTGTAGGTTTGCATAACAATCTCAGTAAAAGTCATTTTATCGCTTATTTGTAGGGAAAATGAGTCAGACAAGATGATAAGGGGCAGTTGGAACATAAAGGCTAAAGGACTATAGAAAAAAAACAGCCATTTGTCAACCGAAGCAAAGATTACTCTTTCAATTGCCTTACTCGATTTAATTTAGATCTTAATTCTTAGGCTTTAATATAAACATGATAATTTGGTAGGAGGTGAGATTTATGCCGAGGACAAAGAAATCAGTGGCAATAAAGAAGAGAGGCTGGTATGGTAATCCTAAAGGACATGCGATGGCTGGCCGTAAAGGGGGACAGACTACAGCTAAAGAATATGGTTCAGAGTTTTATAGGCGTATTGGTAGGATTGGAGGTAGAAAAAGTCCGGGAAATTTTAAATACAATCCTAAAAGAGCTCGTGAGGCAGGACGTAAAGGCGGTCAGTCAAAAAGCAATGTTATAAAAAGAAAAAGCAGACGCTAAAAGTAAAAGAGCCTAAGAGTTTTTTAAGCAAGAATAAAAGAGAATGAAGGGAGGTGAGAGGAATTCGTGAACATTCTAACATGGATATTATTTGGATTGATTGTTGGAGTTATTGCTGAAGCTATTTCGCCTAATCGAGCGGCAGGTGGTTGGATAGGTGCTATTATTTTAGGCATTTTAGGGTCTTTATTGGGAGGATTTTTAGGAGATCTTCTCTTTGGGGCTGGTATTACTGGGTTTAATCTATATTCATTCATAGTTGCCATTATAGGCTCATTGTTAGTATTGGCTGTCAGCAGGTCAATCAGGAGAACTTGAAAATTTAAAGCCGCGGGTTTTTAAACCCGCGGTTACTTTCGGACCTTAGGATTAGGGCTAATAATGCGCTCTAAATACCCCTTGTAAAAGTTTAATTAATTGTTCTAAACTGAAAATATAAGGGGGTGAGATTGAATGAAAGGATTGCATATGGCTGCGGTGATTTTACTTTTAGTGGGAGGTTTAAATTGGCTGTTGGTAGGACTTTTTAGTTGGAATTTAGTTCATTTTATTTTGGGGAGTATGAACGTGCTTGAAAATTTAGTTTATATTTTAGTGGGGATATCTGCTCTTTATTTATTGTTTTCACATAAGGCTGAATGTCTAGTTTGCGTTAAACCTAAAGGTAAAAGATAAACTCTAACAAGAGTAATCTTTCCTAACTCGTCCTTTAAAGGACGAGTTTTATGTATTACTTTTTTGATAAAGTCCAGTTAGAGTCGCCTGGTCTAATATATGGCCATTCATCTGGTGAAGTACATCTTCTCTTGTTGAACTTGCAGGGATATCTAGTGTCTTATCCAAAGCATATAATTTAAACTGATAATGGTGGATTCCCTCGGGAGGACATGGTCCTTCATATCCAGGAGTTCCTCCATTAGCAGACCCCTCAATTCCCCCTAAAGGGATATCATTTTCATTAACTTCCGTCTCTTCAGGATTTATGTTAAATACCAACCAGTGAACCCAAGGGGTTGCTGGAGCGTCAGGATCTTCAACGATAAGGACTAGACTTTTGCTCCCCTGAGGTATATCGTGAAAGGTCAGAGGCGGGCTGATATTTTCTCCCTCGCAGGTATATTTTGAAGGTATATCTTGATTATTGCTAAAAGCTGAGCTTGTAATTTGCATAACTATATTAAATAGAAAAAAGATAAGTTATAAGTAAATAGTTTGTCATAGATAGGTATGCTTATAAAAATAACAGTTTCTGCTATATGTTGCGCCATACCTACCAAACTGCTAAACTAGCCTTTAGTTATTATTATGTTTAAGTTAGGTCTTTTAGACTTTATTATAATCATAGTGGTGGTAATAGGAGTTGTAGGATTAGGATATTTTCTAGATAAAAAACACTTGTTATTTATTCAAGAGCTTGCTAAAACTGATAATTATCCGACACAACCAAATGTGTTAGTGGAGGACTATTTTAGAACAGTAATTGGATGTACTAACGTATATAATGACTCAACCACAAGTGGCAAACTTTCGCAAAACTTCTTATCAAGTTGTATTCAACCTGTACAGGGGTATTTATTAAATGAAAGTGTTATTCCTGCTAATTCAGTAACTGGATGCCCAATAACTCATCGATTAATAGGAGTAGATGCTAACCCAGATGCAACGATTAGTGCTGATATTGCAGAGGTAACAGCTTATTCGCAATACCTGCAGGCTACTCCTTCAGCGTTTAATGTTAGTTTAGTTAAAGTAGGTGGAAGATGGAAAATTAGTTCAGTATCTTGTACAAACTCCCAGATATAATATTCACAGTAAATGTTTTAATTGGTAGTTAAATTATATTAGAATCGTTTACCTAATTAATTTATATAATTTATCGATCTAAATTTTGTATACTATTAATAGGTAATTAATTCTTACTAATTTATGAAAAAAATATTCTTGAGTGCACTAGTGGTAGGGGCTTTTATTATTAATGGTTTTTTAAAGCAGGAAGGTGGGAATAGTACACCTTTAAATATCCCACAGGTTCAAAAACAAAATACTAATAGTGCGCCTACAATTTCTATTCAAGAAAGTTCTGGAACTTTACCTTCTCAATCAACTCCTACTCCAGTTGAATCAAGTGGACAGGTGAGTACTCCTGTCCAGCAAGGAGCATACAAAGATGGAACATACACAGGAAGTGTTGCTGATGCATTTTATGGAAATATTCAAGTTCAGGCTGTGATTAGTGGAGGTAGATTAACCGACGTAGTCTTCTTACAGTATCCAAATGATAGAAGTACATCTATTGCAATTAATTCACAAGCGATGCCATACCTTAAGCAGGAAGCAATACAAGCTCAGTCTGCACAAGTGGATATTGTATCTGGAGCTTCTGATACCAGCCAAGCATTTCAACAGTCTCTTAGCTCGGCTCTAGGTCAGGCGCATTGAATATGTTGAATTTTATAGATAGCTTTCTTGATCGAATCACAATGTATCGGCTTGTACTTTATGAGCTGATAGGACTTGTGGCTATTGCGATTATTTTTGGATTTTTAGGAATACTGCCGTATTCTCCAGGATCAATTCTTTTTTCTACTGCCTTTATCCTTTTTATTTCTTTGGTTACTAATGGTATATTCTCGAAAATTTTTGATGCTCCCACAAATGTTGAATCTGCTTATATTACAGCGCTTATTTTAGTGCTCATTGTTCCACCATTTAATAATACTGGCGACTTACTAATTTTATTCTGGTCACCTGTTCTTGCTATGGCTTCAAAATATATTTTGGCAATAAACAGAAAACATATATTCAATCCAGCAGCATTAGCAGTTGTACTCACCGCTTTATGGCTTAATACTTCAGCAAATTGGTGGATGGGAACTACTGTGATGATGCCTTTTATTTTGATCTTTGGCCTTTCAATCGTTCGTAAAATTAAAAGAGAAGACATGGTTTTAACATTTCTGCTTGTGGCAATTATTACTGAAGTATTCTTTACTATCTTCCACGGAGGCAATTTAGTTTTGACTTTTAAAACTCTTTTTTTGCATTCATCATTATTATTTTTTGCGTTTATAATGCTGACTGAACCATTTACTACACCACCAACTAGACAACTGCGGTTATTTTATGGAGGCTTTGTTGGATTTTTATTTTCTCCGAGTATACATCTTGGAACTCTTTATTCAACACCAGAACTTGCGCTTATAACAGGTAATATCTTTTCATATCTTGTAAGTCCTAAACAGAAACTATTTTTAAATATCAAGGAAAAAGTAAAGTATGGTGCAGATATCATTGATTTCATCTTCATTCCAACTACAGGGAGACTAGCATATTCACCTGGACAATATATGGAATGGACTTTGCCTCATGATGATCCTGATAGTCGGGGGAATAGACGGTATTTTACTATCGCTTCATCTCCAACAGAAGACTCAGTCCATTTGGGAGTAAAATTTTATCCTCAAGGCAGCAGCTTTAAGAGAGCTCTTTTGGCGCTTGATGAAAAAACTCCCATTGTAGCTGGAAATCTCGCAGGAGATTTTACCCTTCCTGAAGACAAATCTGCAAAGCTAGTTTTTATGGCGGGTGGTATAGGAATAACTCCTTTTAGGAGCATGATCAAATACTGTATAGATACCCACCAAAACCGTCCCATTACTCTTTTATATGCTGTTAAATTTTATTCAGAGATTGCCTATTTTGATGTTTTGGAAGAAGCTAAGAAAGCTGGTATTAAGGTTATAATAACTTTGACGGAAGAAAAGGATGTCCCTAAAGGTTGGACTGGAAAGGTTGGCCGGGTAACTCCAGAGATGATTAAAGAAGTTATCCCTGATTTTAAAGAGTGTATTTTTTATCTCTCAGGTCCGCATGTCATGGTAAAAGGGTATAAAGATTCTCTGCAAGGAATAGGAGTGCCTTCAGTGCATATTAAGGAAGACTTCTTTCCAGGTTATGTATAGATAGGCTGTGCTATACTCTTAATATTATGAACAATAAGCTAATTGTAATAATATTTGTTGTTTTTCTATTGATTGTGCTTGTTAGCTCCTTACAGAGTATATCTCATCCTCAAAAAAATATTCAAAAAACGACTTCTTCGTCAATAACTAAAATACAAAATCTTCCTCTAGCTACTCCTACTTTAACACTTACTCCAATTCCTTCTCAGGTACAAATTCCGATACAACGTCCAGGATATAGAGTTAATGTTGGAGGCGAGGGAGGGGATGACTAAGTTTTATATAAAAATTCTAATGGGCATTTATTAATATCTATATCCTTATACTTCAATAATTTAAAGAGCGGTTATAAGAAATGAATATTATATTGATTAGATTTTAAGATATGTCATATGATGAGAGCTGTGTGATAATTGTTTTATAGATTATGGAACATCATGAAAAGACCGATCTCAGCTCCGCTTTTTTACTAAATTTTATTTTTACAATAATTGAGTTAATTGGGGCTTTGCTCACAAATAGTGTAGCTATCTTAGCTAATGTTGCTCATGATATAGGTGATAATTTTACCTTAGCTCTAACCTGGTACTTAGAAAAAGTATCTGAGAAAGGTAGAACAGATTCATTATCTTACGGTTATAAAAGATTTTCTCTCCTTGGTGCGTTGATTAATAATGTTATATTAATTGTTAGCTCATTTTTTATTGTCATAGAA
>DAIDIY010000009.1 GCA_027451625.1 Candidatus Daviesbacteria bacterium
TTTAAGATCTTCTTTAAGTCTTTCAAGCTCACCATATAGAGAATTATCAAGCTCAAATTTTAGAACTTCTAATAAATCTCCTTGGAGATTTAGATCAGACTGGAAAACCTTATCATGCACTAAATCAAAAATTGGAACCATTAAAAAGAAATGACTTTCATCTCCTTTTTTTACATTCCAGACATTATCTGATATAACTTTCAATCCTCCTATTCTTCTAAACAACTCAGATGAATGACCAGCGTTAAAAGTAAGAAAGCCTTCACTAAGAGGAAGGCTTTCATCAAAATATTTATCTGCTAAAGCCTCAACAATATGATCAGGAGAGACATAAGTTGATTCGATATTAATTTTTTTTTCTTTCTCTGGAGTTGATATACCTGCTTCCTGAAGATCTGTCATCTCATAAGTATATTTTATTAACTTATTTAAAAAAAGCCTGTAAATTGATATTATTTCATTCTTTACCCTCATGGTTTTTTATCATAATATATGACCAACAAAGATGTCTCAAAATCAAATTATTCTAGGTTTAATCGGTGAAAAAGGTGCAGGCAAAGAAACTTTTGTCAAAATATTAACTGAATCTCTGAGTCATAAGTCTATAGCACATTATCATTTCTCAGATATCTTATCTAAAACTTTATCTTTATGGAACCTTCCTCTGAGTCGGGCTAATATGCAAATTTTAGCCATCTCTATGGTTTCTTCTTTTGGAAAATATACGTTATCTAATGCCCTAAAAACTATAATTAAAAAGGATCAATCAGATATTATTATCGTTGATGGAGTTAGATGGGAAGCTGATCTTGAGATGCTTCGGTCTTTCCCTACAAACTATTTAATCTATATCACTGCAAACCCTAAAGTAAGATATCAGAGGATTATATCTCGGAATGAAAAAGAAGGTGAAGGGAATACTACCTATCAACAGTTTCTAAATGAAGAGAAATCAAAAACCGAGACTTCAATCAAAAAGATTAGTAGGCAGGCAGATATTACCATTGAGAATGAGAGTACTTTAGACATCTTTATTAAGAAAATAAATGACTCTATTACAAAGCTATTTTTAAAATAAAGCTGAATACTTTTAAGCTGCAGCTGCTAGGTCATCATTTTTCTTGACAGCGGGTGCTGAACGGTTCTTTTCCATTCCATAAAATTTTACTCTCTCAGGAACAAACATTAATTTAATCTCACCTGTCGGGCCGTTACGGTGTTTTTGAATATCTAAGGTCACATCTGCTAAATTCTCAGCATCTTCGCGATAGATAAACATTACTACATCTGCATCCTGTTCAATAGCTCCTGACTCTCTAAGATCAGCCAGTTGAGGTTTCCTGGTTCCCCTATTTTCTACTGCCCTTGAAAGCTGAGATAAAGCCAGCACCGGTACTTTTAGTTCTCTGGCTAAATTTTTTAAACTTTGAGAGATCTCCGAGACCTCTTGAACTCTATTATCCAAATTTCTCCCATGGATTAGCTGTAGGTAGTCAACAATTATCAGTTTCAATCCATGTTCCATCTGTAGTCTTCTCGCTTTAGTTCTAATCTCGGCCATAGACATTCCAGGAGTATCATCAATAAAAAGAGGTGCCTCAGCAAGCTGTCCCATTGCATGAGATAAACGATCAAGATCTTTTTCATCAAGTTTTCCCGTTTTTAGCTTCCAGGAATCTATCTCTGCTTGCGAGACAAGCAATCTATCAACCAGTTCTTCCTGAGACATTTCCAACGAGAAGATACCTACTGGAAGGCCAACTTTTACTGCAACATGTTCAGCTACATTAAGAACAAACGAGGTGTTATGAACAAAAAAATCATTAGCTACAAAGTTATGCGTTTCTTGGATAGATAAATCATAAACCTGTTTTTTACCTACAGGTTTTATTGAAACTATCTGATCCCAAAGAATATCACTGCTTCCTAAAATCCAAAGTTCATCTGATCTTAATTTTTTAGCTTGAGAGATAAGATAAGAGCGGTTGAAATCTTTAGAACTAATTTTTAAATCATAAGCATTTTGTATATAGTTAAAAAGCGTTTGCGGTAATCTTTCCTCCTCAATTTTTCCTTTTGATACTCTCATTCTAAGATTTTTTTTAATCTTTTGGATCTCATTTTCTTTCCCTAAAGATCCAATTTCTTGACAAAAAATTAATAAACTTAAAGGATCTTGTATTTCAAGTTTAAACGAACACAGATCCTTTTCATTAAGATTCGTTTTTAATTCTGTAATAGATGAAATAATTCCAAATCTTAGCAACAAGTGCTCGAGCGCATAAATGACTTCTTTAGAGAATGATGAGTAAGAGATCTTAGTTTTATTTCCTGAGAAAATAAACTCTCCGTCCAAGGCAAATAACCTATTAATAAATAGCGATATTTTTTCTTTAGGCAACTTAAATATAGCAGCAGGTATTCTCCTCTCTTCTATGTTCTCATCTAAAATATTGATCTGCCTTAACCAATTAGTGATTACTTCTTGGGAATTAAAAGCATTGATATCCAAACTTGCATCTAACTCTTGATCGTATTGAATAAACTGTCCGCTTTCATCTACTAAGAACCGCCCATATGTAGTCGGAACTTCTCTATCCCTTTTATCAGCTGTATTTTGTGAAGAAGATAATTTAACTGTAAACCAAGTAGTAGAGATACTTTCTGAAAAAGATTTAATGCTATCTATATAATCATCGACCAAATAAGGATTTACTGATTGGAAAATACTATCACTTAATAAATAAGCAATCAATATGATTTTATGATCTTCTAAATTAGAGTTACCAAAATACGGCAGTATTCTAGGTGTCGCAATGTATTCCCCTTCTTTAATACTCTCTAACTTTTTCCATCCGCTTGCTGTCAAAAAGGGATGAGTCAGAGTAACTTCAATCTCTTTCCCCATTGAGGTCTTGACCTGATATACCATCTTTATCCCGTCATCGACAAATTCTGAAACTTCTGTTTGAGATATTCTCAATCTTTGATCTAATGTAAGAATAGGCTTTATTTTCTTTTTAAAATATTCCTCGATTGTTCCAACCTCTCCTGTTTGGGGATTAATAATCTTTGAATCATAAGCCAAACACTTCCCTTGGCCCGGTCTAGCTGCAAAGATAATTAGATTTGAATCCTGTAGTCCAGCCAGCTTATTATCTAAATCACGAAATCCAGTCGGTACTCCGCGAAGCTTCCCAGCTGTTTTTTGTAGCTCATCTAATCTATCAAATGAAATAGTAAGCAGATCTTTTATTGAGATAAAATCTTTACGGATTCTTTTTTGAGAAAGAGCAAATACGCTTTGTTCTGCTTCATCAATCAAATTCTCAAGAGGAACTCCTGGATCATAAGCTTTTTCAACTAGATTTGTATTTGTACCGATTAGTCCCCGTCTTGTGGCATTTTCTTTTATAATCCTGGCATAAGATTCTATATGTGCTGAGGTAGGAACAGTATTTACTAATACTGTAAGATAAGCAGAACCTCCAACTAAATCTAAAGATTTATTTTGTCGCAATTTATCAGTTACGGTAACCAAATCTACCGGTTCTCTCTTCTCAAAAAGTTCAAGAATAGCTTCATAAATTTTACCGTGCGTTTCACTCCTGTAAAAATCAGCAGGAGATAGAATCTCTGCAACTTTTATAATCGCCTCTTTATCGATAAGTAACGATCCTAAAAGCGACTGTTCGGCTTCAATATTCTGTGGAGGAAGCTTAGCTATGCTAGCCATACTAAGACGATTTTGACAGTAAAATAACCTGGGTCTCTCCAGGTAATTTTTCTCTACTGATTGTTAATTTAGGTGAAGGCGTCAAACCTTCTACTCCCATTTCTTTTAAGAATGGCTCAACACTATCAATTTCGAGTTTTAAGTCATCAAATTTATAGTGCATAGGGATCACGATCTTCGGTTCAAGTTGAGCAACTATTTTAGCTGCATCTTCGGCATTTATAGTATAATTTCCGCCTACAGGAATAAGTAGAATATCTACATTGCCAATACCTGAGATATCTTCTTCACTCAAAATATGACCTAAATCTCCTAAATGAACAACATTGATTCCATCAATCTCTACATTATAAACAGTATTGGTCCCTCTTTGAGCACCTTTATTCATATCGTGATAAGTCTGAACTCCTATAATGCTGATTCCTGAAATCTCATACTCCCCCGGTCCATCAATTATCATTGGATGATCTACAACCGCTTGAACATAATCATGATCTGGATGATGGTGAGAGACAAGAACTAACGAAGATTCGATTTCCTTAAGAGGTTTTAAACCAAGCATCTGTGGGTTGTAAGGGTCAATTACTACTGTAGTAGTTTTCCCTTTAAATCTAAACATTGATTGACCATACCAATTGATATCCATAATTTTATAAAAGAATGCAAAATGAGAGTTCTCTAACTTACGCATTCTTTTATATCACAAAAGCGAAGCATCCTACAAGATTCCAATTTATCTACTAAAAAGATATTAAAAACGGTATAATAATACCCAGTAAGAAAGACAATTTATAATAGTCAGGTATTCGATTGATCCTTATTTTTAATAAAAATTATGAACAAAGGTATCGGTTTTGCAACTTTTCTTCTCTCAATGTTTTTTGTACTTGGATTGGGTCTCTTGTTAATATACACTTTTCACGCTCTAATTGCCTCACCCCCCCAAGATACCTTATCTTTTTCTCCTATTGTTACCTCAAAACCTACTGCTCCTACTTTAGATATTTCAAGTCCTGATGATAATAGTTTAATTTTTGACCCTAATATCTTAGTTGAAGGTAGAACAACTCCAAATACTAAAGTTTTAATCAGCAATGAGAACAGCGATCAATTTATAGTAAGTGATAAATATGGGAACTTTTCTCAAACATTAAAACTAAACCTCGGGATTAATAACTTGCTAATCACAGCTTTTAATAACCAAGGTCAGCTGATAAGCGATACTCGAATGGTTTTTTATTCTAAACAACAATTATGAAACTCAAGTTAATATTTTTACTAACTGTTTTTATCATAAGTATATTTACATACTCAAATGTTCAGGCCCAAACTGCATCTCCCAGCTCAGACCTGGAACAGAAGATAAAAACACTCCAAGAAGAGATAGCCTCCAAAGCAGCATCCCTAAAAGATCAGATTAGCAAACAGCTAACAAATAAAGCATACATCGGAAAGATATCCCAAATTACAGGATCTCAGATCAACGTTCAAACCTTTAAAGATATAAAAAATATAAATACAAATAATTTTACAATTTACACTTCAGAGATAACGGTAAAAAAAGAGCCTTTAGCATTAGATGGCCTGACTTCTGGAGACTATATTGCGGCATTAGGTGATACTGATGCAAATGGTTTGCTTTCTGCGAAAAAAATTACACTCTTGGATCCAACTGACTTTACTCCAAGACAGGCAATTATGGGAGAGTTAGTCTTCAAGAATAGCAACAGTATGGAGATTAAAGCTTCAGATCTTAAATTAAAAAAAATTCTCCTTGACCAAAACTCTAACTTTCAGATCTCAGACAACAGCGTAAATGAAAGAGATATAAACTTAAACTCTCTTGTCTTAGTTGTAGCTTTTAGTACTTTAGATCAGCCCGATGTACTTACAGCCAGGACTGTCTATGAGATACCAGGGGGGCATCTAGATACTAATAAAACTCAGCCCTCACAAAAAGGATCATCTTCATCTGCATCAGGAGAATAGGGAATTAAATTCTTACAGATAAGTGTCTTTTTTGGAGAGTTTGATCTCTTCTACCGCTTTCTTAACATCTTGAGTTCGCTCTTTAGCACAAATTAAAATTGCGTCGTTTGTGGCTACAACCACAATATTCTCCAAACCAATTCCTACTACTAGCTTATCTTTAGTTTCAAAAAAACAGTTCTTATTATCTATCCCTATAAATTCTCCTTGAGGAGCAACCACCACGTTGCCTGTTTTATCTTTAAAGTTTGAATCATAAACTACCTTCCAATCACCGATATCACTCCAACCAAAATCACCTGGAACTACCAACAAATTTTTAGCTTTTTCCGATACTGCATAATCTATTTGGACGTTCTCCGCTTCTTTATATACATTTTCTTTGACCTTTGGCTCATCCTGTTTTCCTATAGTTTGGAAAATTTCTTCCATTGCATGATAGATTTTAGGAGAATGAGCTTTCATCGCTTGAAAGATAGTTTCCACTTTCCAACAGTAAAGGTTTGCATTCCAAAGATACTGACCGCTTGCCAGAAATGATTGAGCTGTTGTTATATTTGGTTTTTCTTTGAATCCTCGACATTTAAAAACTAATCCATGATCAACTTGCTCACCAATACGAATATATCCTAAACCTGTATGCGGGAATGTAGGTCTTATCCCAATAGCGACGATATCATCACTCTCCTTTGCTGTCTCTAAAGCCAAAAGGACTGCATTTTGAAATTCCTTATCATCCTCAATCAACTGATCTGCAGCAACATTTAAGATCGTCCCTTTTTCGTCTCGGTTTTTAACATAAGCAGCAGCTACTCCCATTGCTAGTGCAGTATTTTTTTGTACTGGCTCCAAGATTAAATTTTCTTTTTTAAGTAAAGGCAGCTGAGAGATCACATCTGAGGCATAATCTCCCAAGGTAATTAAAAATATCTTATCTACCGGAAAAATATTCGATATACGTTTAAATGTTAACTGAAGCATTGACTCTTTCCCTAATAGATTAAGTAAATGCTTGGGGTGTTTTTTGCGGGATTTCGGCCAGAGTCTTGTTCCTCCTCCTCCCGCCAAAATGACAGCATAAAAATGAGGCGAGACATTGCTCATGAGGCTTACTTTACTAGTTTCGTCAAAAAAAATCAATGGCAATAAAAACTAATTGTAAGGAAAATTCCGCATATTTATTGGCCATTCATCAGGTACTCCTCCTTCTCTAAATCGATAATAGGGATCAAAAAAAGAGAAAATTTTATAATCTTTAGTTTTTTCAGCAAGCATCATAGACATCCAGACTCTCCTCCATCCAAAGCTATAAGTTTTTAATACATCAAAATTTAAGCCTAATTTAAAAATGTCTGATCTGGATACCTCTCTAAAATATCTAAAAAATCCTGAGTCATTTACTAATCTGTCACAAACTTTTTCATCAAAAGTTCCTTTTTTTAAATACGATACAGTTAGTTTAAGATCTTCTTGTGTGCAGCCTAAGTGCAAAGCCTCATGGCCGATTAAATCTCCAATTGCTCTACTTTCAGAGCTATGCTTAGGATCACCGTATAATCCTACCTTTCCGCACCAATCTTTTTGCAACGCTATCCCTGTTTTGGCTAAATCCCTAAAGGTTTGAGTACTATCATTTTCAAAGATCTCAGTATACAAAGACGCAGCAGGTAAGATAGAAGATGCAACCCTCTCATCTGTTAACATACATAATTTTGTAGAGACTGCGATACTGGGAGTAAGATCACAAATTTTAGGCCAATCGTACAATAATTTAAAGAAAATACTACTTCTTGGATTTCTTGCTACATAAACTAATAAATCTCCTGACCTGATTCCTTTAGCAAATTTTTCCAAAACTGGACGTGTCTTCTCATCTCCCAGAGTGTAGCCAGAACGGATACCAGCACTAATCTTTTTTGCAATCTCACAACTTAAAGTCTCAGACATCTTTGATATTCCAGCAAAGGTTATGATTGAATCAAAATCCTTGGCTTGTAAAACGAGTCAGTGAAATAATAATTCTTACCCTATTTTGTTTATGCTCAACATCACCTTGATAAGGAGTATTACCTGTGTATTTTTCACTTAACATATCAATTAATTCATACCCACCTTTTTTCTCTATCTTAGCCGTACCTTGCAACTGGACATACTGGTAGGGATTTTGGAGATTTATAATAAGGCATGCAACTCTATCATTTCTTTCTATATTTTTATATTTTGCTCTCTCTTCTGTAGTACTTATCTCAATTACGCCATCCATATATTTGTACCAAACGACACTCATTTGAATAGAACCATCTTTTCGAAGCGTACTTAAAATCAAAAAGTTAGGCTGAGATAAAAATTTCTCGATTGATTCAGGAAGACTAATCTGGCTCATATATTTTTAAATATTACTTACTTTAGGAATAATCTTTTCGACAAAAATATTCAGAGGTTTAATATCTTCTACATTTCGTATTCCAAAAATTACTTGATCAAACCCCATCTTTTTTAAAATTTTACATTGCTCTATAACTTCATCCGGGTTTACCTCATCCCTTATCGATTCTAAAACAGTTTTCTCAATCTCATTATAGTCTCTTCCCACTTGTCTACAATGTTCACGTAAAACATCAAGTTTATGAGAGAGTTCATCAAATCCTGATCCCAAAAATAGATTACAGGCATCCGCATATTTAGCAACTAGTTTCAAAGTTTTTTTCTCTCCTCCCCCTCCTATTAAAATTGGAGGATGAGGTTTAGTAATACTTTGAGGTCTATTAAGAGGTTTTTCTAAAATATAATACTTTCCTTTATAAAGCTTATCGCTTCCCTCCCACATTTGTAAAGCAATCTGCAAGGTTTCCTCTAAACGTTCAAATCTCTCTTTAAGAGGCGGAAAAGGAAATCCTAAAGCTAAAGACTCTGCTTCATTCCAAGCAGCTCCTATTCCTATATACGCTCTTCCTTCACTTAACACATCCAGTGTCGTTACATTCTTAACCAGAAGGCTTGGCTGTCTATATATGACCCCACTCACAAGTGTCCCTAGCTTTACATTCTGAGTGACTCCAGCCAGAAATCCCAAAGTGGTGTATGCTTCAAGCATAGGCTCATCTTCGCTCCCTATTGAGGGAATCTGAAAGAAATGATCCATTACCCAAACTGAATAAAAACCACCCTCATCTGCTGTTTTGGCTATCTTTTCAAGAATAGGCCCTATATTATTCCTACCGTTCCAAGTAAATCTATTTATCTGCAGTCCTATTTTCATCGTTTTATCTTACAAAAGCAATTTCTTACTTCATAATTATTGTTGTTATACTACATAATAATAAATTTTATTTAAGAATAAAACAAAAATAAGTAAAAGTTGCGATTTTCCAGTAATAAAAATTACTAATATGTCGACAAAATTTTTCTATTTTCTTGGCCATGAGCAATTTCAACCGGAAGTTTTAGTAAAACACGCTTTAATTGCCGAGCAGTTTGGATTTGATGGTGTTGCTGTTTCAGAGCACTTTAACCCATGGGTCTATGATGTAGGATCATCCGGTTTTGCTTTTACCACTCTTGGTGCAATAGCTGAGGTTACCTCAAAAATTGAACTTATGACAACTGTTGTAACTCCTCTTTTTCGGTATCATCCGGCAGTTGTTGCTCAAGCAGCAGCAACGATTGACCGACTATCAAAAGGTCGATTTATCTTAGGTGTTGGCACTGGAGAGAGAATAAATGAAGCTCCACTTGGATACCAATTTCCCTCATATAAAGAACGCTCTTTAAGAATGAAAGAGGCTCTTTTTATTATCACCCGGCTATTGGCTGGAGAAAAAGTCTCCTATCAGGGAAAGTTTTATCAAGTTAATGCTAAATTATACTCTCCTCCATATCATAAAGTCCCGATCTATTTAGCTGCAGGAGGAGAAAAATCAGCCATCCTTGCAACTGAGAGTGCAGATGGAATAATTATTAGTGTCAAGAATATAAACGAGGCCAAAATTAATATCTTAGATCCTGCCAGAGATCATGCTTTTCATCTTAAAAAAGAGCTTGTAACGGTTGCATCAAGATGGTCTGTCTTTGCCAAAAATAAAGACGAAGCAAAGATAGCTCTCAGAGCATGGAGAGGGCTTAGGTCTCCAAGCCGTTCTCAAGCAACAGACCCAAAGCAGCTGCAAAAAGAAGCTGATGAGATCCCTTTTGAAGAGATTTTAAGTCGTTTTACTATTGCTTCTAGCTCGCAAGAGCTAATCAATATTTATCTTCCTCTGGTCAATGAGCTGAAAGCTAAAATCGTAGTTATAAACATTACTGGTAATAATCAAGACGAATTAATCAAGATGTTAGGAAGAGAGGTTCTACCTGAACTTAAGATTTGACTATAAAAACTTTTATTTTCTTTAGATTATGTTATTTTATAGCCTAATCTTACTCCTCGCCTTCCCACTCTTTATAGAAGCGGCTAAGGAATTTCTCCATATATTTGTGTCTTTTTAAAGCTATCTTTTTCGCTTTACTTGTATTAATCAAATCTTTTAAAAGCAAAAGTTTTTCATAAAAGTGGTTTATAGTTGGACCATCACTTTTTTTATATTCATCAAATGAATGATGAAAACGAGGTTTAATATAAGGGTTGTAAATCTCTCTTCCTCGATTTCCACCGTAAGCAAAAGTTCGAGCTATGCCTATGGCACCTATTGCGTCCAATCTATCAGCATCTTGCACGATCATTCCCTCTAATGAGTTCATCTTTGATTTAACACCTACACCTTTAAAAGACACATCTTGGATAATTGCACAAACATGGCAGATTGTATTAACGTCAACTTTTATACTTTCTAGCCATTCCTTAGCCACTTGTGGACCCAGAGTATCATCTCCTCCATGCATCTTCCAATCAGCGATATCATGAAGCAAAGCCGCGAGTTCAACAACAAAGAGATTAACTTTTTCACCTCTAGTAAGACTCTGAGTCATCTTCCAGACACGAAAAACATGCCACCAGTCATGTCCTGTAGCTTCACCTTCTAATCTGCTTTTTACATATTCCATTGTTTTATTAATTATTTTTTGATTGTATTTCATCTTTTATATTATACAAAAATTTAATCAGTGATCTATTGATAAAACTTGAAGCAAACAAGAAGACTTGATATCATCAATAACAATTATGGATAATCTACAAACGTTAAAAGGTTTTCGTGATTTTCTTCCTGAAGAATCCCGGAAAAGACAGTATGTTATAAACTCACTAAAAGAAATTTTTGAATCTTTGGGGTTTGAGCCTCTAGAGACACCTACTTTAGAGTATGCTGAACTCCTTCAAGGTAAATATGGCGAAGAAGGAGAGAAGTTAATGTATAAATTTCAAGACCATGGAGGGAGATTTGTAGCTATGCGCTACGACCAGACTGTACCTCTGGCTAGAGTCGTATCTCAGTATGGTAACTTATTACCTTCTCCGTTTAAAAGATATCAAATTCAAAACGTTTGGAGAGCCGATAATACTCAAAGAGGAAGATTTCGTGAGTTTACTCAATGTGATATTGATACCGTTGGCATTAATACCCCTTTGTCAGATGCAGAGGTTATAGCAGTTGCTATCAATGCTATGAAAAAACTTGGATTTCGTAAACCTCAAATGTGGATTAACGATAGATCAATTTTCAATCAATTGAATTTAACTAAAGCACAAATAATGATTATTGATAAGCTAGATAAGATTGGAGAAGAGATGGTCATATCACAGCTTGAAGAATCTGGATTAAAGAATGCAAAAAACATCATTACTCATCTAAAAGGATCTGCGCCAACTCAAGAACTCATTCAAATTTTTGAATATCTTCGAGAACAAGGTCTTGTTAAAAATGAAGATTTCCTCTTTTCACCTCTTTTGGCCAGAGGTCTAGATTATTATACAGGATCAATCTTTGAACTTAAAACTCTTGACCTGCCATATATGCTTTCATTAGGAGGTGGTGGAAGATACAATAATTTAATCGGTATATTTGCTAAAAAAGAGATCCCTGCTGTAGGATTTGCTTTTGGATTTGATAGAGTCTTAGAAGCTATGACACAGCTCAATCTTTTCCCCTCTAACCTAGCCTCCACAGAAGTCTTAGTTACAATATTTAGTCCTGATCTTTTAACTCAATCAATAAAAGTAAGCCAAAAACTGAGAGAAGAAAATATTAATACTGAACTTTGGCTTGATCCTTCCAGCAAACTTGATAAACAACTAAAATATGCCGATCAAAAAAATATTAGGTTTGCAGTTATTATCGGCCCTGACGAAATATCTTCTGACCAAGTTGTACTGAAAGATCTCACAAGCAAGACTCAAAAGGCAGTTCCTGCTGCTGAGTTAACAGGACATATTAAAAATATAAATGATTAGCTCTTTTAAATTAAAATTATTATTTTTCTTCATTATAATTATTAGTATTTTTTTAAACCTACAAAATATCCCTACCCGTTTTGGTTATGGATGGGATCAAAGAAGAGATGCTCAGGTAATAGCAGACATGGTAGATAATCACAAATTTACTCTTATAGGTCCTCGAGTTGTAAATGATGACGCCTTCTTTTTAGGTCCAATGCATTATTATTTGTTAATCCCCTTTTATTTAGGGCTTCATGACACACAACTAGCTGAGATCTATCTGGCTTGTTTAGTTAGCATCATAACTTGTATAGGTTTCATGTTTGTAGGATATAAACTGTTTAATACTAAAGTCGCATTTTTTTCAGGTCTCATATTTGCTTTAACCCCAGCTACTGTTTCATGGAATCCTATGTATATTCCTATCGTCAGTCTTTTAAGCTTTTGGAGCGGGTATAAAATAATAAACAAAAATTATAAATTTATCGTCTTAAGTTCTTTACTATTTGCCATAGGTTTACAGTCTCACTTTACAGCTATATTCCTTTTTATTTATCTAATAATTGCTATTTTACTTTCAAATCCTAAAGATCAGCTAAGATCTGTCATGAAATATCTTTTATATGGAATTATCATTGTAGTAGTATCATTTCTACCGCTTGTAATCTTTGATATTCGTCATCAGTTTATTAATTCAAGATCGTTTTTATCATTCTTTTTTGGGCATCAAGGAAACTTAGGTCTAAATAGTACTCCTGCTTTACGCAATTACTTGAGAAGTTTTAGTTTTAAATATTTAAGTACGGGCTTTGGTTCAACACTACTTGGTATAACATTCCTTTCCATATTAATAATGCCTCAAGTAAAGTTTAAAATATTTACACTTTCTTGGATGATTATTCCACTTATTGTTTTCAGTTTTTATCATGGTCATATAAGCGAATACTATTTTATGGTCGCCGATTATGTTTCCTATCTGTTAAATATATATTTCCTAACAGCCATATTCTCTGATTTTTCTCTTCCGCTAATAAAAAATTTACGAAAAAAAGTAGGATATTCAATCTTTTCTAAAACAAATTAAAAATTATCAGTTATATACTCCAATTAAATTATTAGAAATAATTTTTAACAAGTCTAAAAATGACCTGATTACATCTTGAGGAAATCTAACTCTAGTTCTAGGATCGTTTTTCCAGTCAACTGAGATCTCCATCACTTTAAAGTGTAGTTTTTTTGCCAAAAACAAAGCTTCTGAATCAAACCCCCACCTTTCTATCGTCACTTTACTAAAAATCTGATCAGCCGCATTGGCTGAAAAGATTTTAAAACCACAAGTGAAATCAGTAGTTTTGACGTTTAAAATCAGTTTCGATAATAAAGTAAATCCTTTACCCATAAACTCTCTTAAAAAAGGTTGCCTTTTTATCAGAGATCTTTTATTTGATTTTCTTGTCCCGATAAGAATATCCGCATCATTTAGAAAAGATTCAAACTTTTCGAATTCTTCTGGAGAAGTAGACAAATCAATATCTAAAAATAATCTGTAATCACCGCTCGCATGTAGCATTCCAGTTTTTACTGCATATCCTTTCCCTCGATTAACAGGATATGTTAGAATTTTAAAATCTATATCGCTTTTAAACTTATTTAGAAAATCAAGAGTTTTATCAGTGCTTCCGTCATCAATCACAATCAATTCATATTTACCTATTCTCTCACGAAAATATTTATCAACTTTAGGTAAATTATTAATACGGTTCTCTTCATTGTAAACAGGGATTATAACGGATAATCTAAATGGTTTCATTTTCGAAGTAGTTTTTATCTGACAATTATCATACACTATATACTAATTCCTTGCTACCAAAAGATGTCAAAATTATTTACAACTTTAAAATCAACTCCTGTTATTATTGTTTTTTTCTTTTTAATCTCCTTGTTTACATTCTATAAATTTTTTCTTGGTCAAGTCCCAACTCAAGGCGATCTTTTAGCAGGAGCCTACATGCCCTGGCTGGATTATAAATGGGGATATAGTGTAGGTGTTCCCATTGAAAATCCGTCTCTTTCCGATGTAATTTCAGCTCAATACCCTTGGAGAGAACTAGCGATCAATCTTATAAAAGAAGGATCTTGGCCGCTTTGGAACCCTTATTCTTTTTCAGGAACTCCACTTCTTGCTAATCTACAATCTGCTCCATTTTATATCTTAAATATATGGATGGTTATCTTCCCTATTCTTACGGGATGGACATTTTTACTATGGAGTCAAATATTTTTCTCTTTAGTATTTATGTATCTTTATTTAAAAGAGATAAATTTAGGAATAACCGCCTCTCTGGCAGGTAGTTTATCATTTGCTTTTTCAGGTTTTATGGTGACATATCTTCAAATGGCTACAATCGGCCAAACTTTTATCTGGCTTCCTCTTTTAATGTTGTTTACTGAAAAATACTTAAAACAAAATTTTATATTTTGGTTAGTTCCTATTCCGCTGATTTCATTTTTTATTATTACAGCAGGAAATTTCCAAACCGCTTTTTATGCATTTTCGATTTGGTTTTTATATCTAAGTCTAAAAATAGTATTAAATACTCCTAAAAAGAATATTAAAAATTATTTTCTGACAAAAATTACACTTTTTTCAGTAGTCTTAATTGCTATGTTTACTTTATCAGCAGTCCAAATTCTTCCATCAGTTGAATTATTCGGCCATTCAATTAGAAACCTTGATCCAAATATTAAAGAATATAACTTCGGACTTATTCCTTGGAAAAATTTATTTACACTCATATCTCCTGATTTCTTTGGTAATCCTGTAACAGGTAATTTCTGGGGAGTAATTGGTTACCAAGAGACATCTGGATACTTTGGCATAGTTGCTTTTATTTTTTTCATCATAGGTGCAGCTTATGGTTTTAAGAAGAGGAAACATGAACTTATTTTATTTTTCCTACTTTTCGCAATTTCTTTAATTTTAATTATCGATTCTCCTATAAGTAGATTCTTTTACTTAATCAAAGTACCCATTCTCTCAACAAGTTATGCTACTAGAATGTTTGTAATCACTGATTTTGCTGGGGTAGTTTTAGCCGCAGTTGGGGTTAATGAAGCCATAAAAGATAAATCAAATTTTTCTCGAATTGTCCTCTTTGTTCTTGGTGCAATCATTGGAACTGAAGTCGGACTTTTTGTCTGTATCAAGATAATTACGACCCACAACTTTGGTCAGATAAATGCCGTCGAGTTAAAAAACTACTTCATAGCCTTTAAAAATACACTCTTACCCCTTGCTTTAACAGTTTTTCTTTTAATAATCTCCCTTTTTAAAGATAAATATAAAAATTTATCGCTTATTTTAATTACTACTTTAATATTATTTGATTCACTACGTTTTGGAATGAAGTTTAATACATTTTCTAAAGCCCAATTAACTTATCCTCAAACTCCTATCACTAAATTTCTTCAAAATAATATAGGATACTTTAGATTCGATAGAGAGCATGCTGAAATAATGCCGCCTAATTCATGGATTCACTATAAAATAATGTCTCCATCAGGATATGATCCTCTTTATTCTTTGAACTACTCTCAATTTTATAATTTATATAACGACTATCGCCCTAATTCTCAATTTAGTAGATATGCCGAGCTTTTAAATTACAACTCACCTTTCCTTGATTTAGCAGGTGTAAAATATATTGCTACTATTAAAAGAAACTCCAAAGGACTTTACTCATCAACTGAATATTATTATCCCCAAGCTCTCAAAATTCCGAAATTTGAAAAAGCATTTGAAGACAGATCTGTTTTAATTTTAAAAAATAAAGATGTCATGCCTCGAGTAAGTCTGTTTGACAATTATGTAGTGGAGAATAATCATCTAGAAGCCCTAAATATGCTATATAGAGGTTTTAATTTTAAAGGCAAAATTATCATAAATGATTCCCCAACTACAAATAACTTAAAGCTTAATACCAACGATAAAGCTGTAATTACCAGATATCTTCCTAATCAGGTTGATATCCAAACTCACACTAAATCAAATACTGTCCTTATGTTAACTGACTCATATTATCCAGGATGGAAAGTTACAATTGATAATATTCCCGATAAAATTTTAGAAGCAGATGGAGTATATAGAGCCGTTTTACTCCCTTCAGGTAACCATATAGTCTCTTTTATATATGATCCGCTTTCATTTAAGTTAGGACTTTATTTTTCAATAATTACATTTCTAGGGCTTTTACCTTTATTTTTATACTCAAAAAAGAAAAAGATCTGTTTTTAGATTAGAGCATCTACTAAAAATTTGATATGATTAATATCAATGACTTTTGTTCAATCTATTCAAGTTAAGAAGCATTCAATTTTTGCCTTAAAAATTTCATTGCCCTATTTGGCTGTAATTATTTCTCAACTTATTTGGGGAATAAATTTTATTGTAGCCAAATTAACTCTAACAATTATTCCACCTATGACTCTTGCTTTCCTAAGATTTTTTTTAGCTTCAATTTTATTCATTCCATTTGTAATGGTTCAAAAAGATAGTCTAAAAGTAAATAAAAAAGATATTCTCAGATTTTTATTAGTGGGGATATTTATGATTACATTTAATATCTCTCTTTTCTTTATTGGCTTGACTAAAACTACCGTCACAAGCGCCTCAATTATTACATTAGTTATTCCTATCCTCTCTGTTCTAACAGGCTGGACTTTTCTTAAAGAACGAATATATATGGTAAATTTAGTTGGAATAGTTATTGGACTAATAGGCGCACTTTTTTTACTAGAGCTTCCCTCAATAGCTATCGGGAACAGCGTAGATTACATCTCAGTTTTGGGCGATATTTTGATATTCTTATCATCAGTAAGTTTTGTAATTGGAGCAACTCTCGCAAGACCGCTACTTAAAAAGTATACTACTTTAACACTTACTTTCGTTATTTTCATAATCGGAAGTATAACTTTCGCAGTCCCGGCTGTTGTTGAATATCAGCAAAATCCTTCTTGGATATCTCATATAACTTTCTTCTCAATTGTAGGTGTTATCTATACCGTTCTACTCTCTTCAATCACGGCATACTTTTTATTTGAGTGGGCTTTAGAAAAAATTGGAATCATAAAAGCTGATCTTTTTCAATATATCCAGCCTCTTATAGCCACAACTTTAGGAGTTATTTTACTTGGTGAAGACCTTCATTATTCGTATATAATAGGCGGAATCTTGATCGGTTTAGGTTCCTATTGGGGAACTTTAGGCAAAGAGAAACATAAGCTACATAAAGCTCATAAAGTCTAACGACCGAAGCCTTTTATTTTAAGCTTCCATCTGGTATAATTATGACCATGAAAGCCGGTATTCATCCAAATTATCAACAAGCTAAAGTAATCTGTGTTTGCGGTAATACGTTTTTTACAGGATCAACACTTCCAGAGATTAGAGTTGAAGTCTGTTCAAATTGCCATCCTTTTTATACTGGTCAACATAAATTAATCACTAATATTAAAGGACAGGTAGACAAATTCATGAAAGCTCAAGAGACAGCTAAGGTTAAAAAGGCTGAGATCGCCAAAACTATAGAGGCTAGATCTGCCAAAGTTCAAAAGACTCAAACTGAAAAACCGACTCTAAAAGAACTGCTTATTCAATCACGAAAAGTTCGTTCCTAAATTCATCTTCTAGTAGGTTTTTAGTGTTCTTGAATGAACAATATCCAATCAATTATGATAAATTCAAGCTGTAAGTCATTGTTAAAAATATTTTAACTTATGGAAGATTATCTTAAACAACAGATTAAAGAGATTGATCAAAAGATTGAAGAAGCAAAATCATTACTCAAAGAGCCTGAAATGACTTCTTTAGCTCAAGCTGAGATCGCTGATTTAGAACATCAAAAGGAGATTCTTATATTATCAGCTTCATCCCCTATGAGTGCCTCTGAGGAAGAAGAGATTGAAGAAGGAATTGAAGTTAATCTCAATATTGCGATTATGGAGATTCGTTCAGCTGCCGGCGGAGACGAGGCTGGGCTTTTCGCCAATGATCTTTATCGAATGTATAGCAGATTTGCTACAAATAAAAATTGGAAAATTGAAGAATTGGATCGTTCTGAAGGAAAACTAGGACAAATCAAAGAAGTTGTTGTTAAATTTGTTGGTTCGAATGCTTTTTTACTATTACAAAAAGAATCAGGGGTACACCGAGTCCAAAGGATTCCGAAAACTGAAAGTTCAGGAAGAATTCATACCTCAACTGCAACAATTGCTGTTTTACCACAAGTAAATGCATCTCAGATATTAATAAACCCAGCTGATTTGGAGTTTGA
>DAIDIY010000010.1 GCA_027451625.1 Candidatus Daviesbacteria bacterium
GATGATTACAGCCATCTTTGGATATTTGTATTCCTATATAAAATCAGTTTGACTTATTTGCCAAAGAAAGATGTAATAGGTACAATACATTAAACTTATGACACTACCCATAAGCATTATTATTCCAACATTTAATGAGGAAAAATATCTACCTAAGCTACTAAAATCGATAGAAAACCAAACCCAACTACCAGCTGAAGTTATAGTAGCAGATGCTTTCTCTCTGGATAGGACACGTCAAATCGCCCGAAATTGGGGTTGCAAGATTGTCAATGGAGGGATACCTCCGAAAGCCCGAAATAATGGAGCTGTAATAGCTAGCCAGAGTTTATTACTGTTTCTCGATGCTGATGTAGTTTTACCGCGGCGTTTTTTAGAAGATACATTCGCGGAGATGACTCAGAGGAAGTTAGATATAGCTTCATGTTATGTCAAACCAATATCTTCTCTAAAGATTGACGCAATCTTGCATAATATGGTCAATTATTACTTTAAGATTACTCATAAATTTATGCCTCATGTACCAGGTTTTTGTATTTTTGCTAGAAAGTCTATCCACCAAAAAATTAAGGGATTTGACGAGAATCTGGTATTGGCAGAAGATCATGATTATGTACAGAGAGCCAAAAAAGTTGGTAAATTTGCTTATCTTAACTCTTATAAGATCCCAGTCTCAGTTAGACGTTTGAATCATGATGGAAGACTAAATATAGCTTTAAAATATATTGCAGTTGAGCTTCATTTAATTTTTATTGGAAAAGTAAGAAAAGATATATTCAACTATAAACTAGGCGATCATACTCATGTTTAGAAAACCATATTTTCAGACAATTAATTTAATACAAATCATTTAAGATGATAGTCTAAATATTCTAAGATTCCATCTTATAGTAATTGTATTGTCGTCTCCAATTGAATATAATTAACATTTGAAGAGAAAATCTTCACCTTTTAATCTAATTTTTTGATGAAAAAAATATTAATATTTCATTCAAAAGCAGGCGGAGGACACTTACGATGTGCAGAAGCATTAGCTTTAGAGTTAAAATCATTAAATCCAAAATTAAAAATATCTCTAGTCGATTGTTTAGAACAGACTGATTTAGGATATAAATTAGATCCTGCTCAAGGCTGGATCACTTTAAGCACTAAGTTAATTTATCTATTCAATCTGCTCTATTTATTGACTAATAATTCCATTGGAGTGAATATTCTAAGGAAATTAATAAAATTTACCTGGGGGGAAACCTTTTCTAAAATAATTTTAAAAGAAAATCCAGATCTGATTATTACGACTCACCACTTTATCTCTCCACTGACAATTAAAGGTCATATATCCAAACCTTTTATTACCGTAGTCACAGATCTAGGGTATCCTCATCGAATATGGTTTGACCCTCTACAAAAAGAGATTATTATACCAACATCCAAGATGTTAAGTTATGTTAAAAAAATTATTGGTCCATCGTCCCATACTAAGATTTTATCTTTAGGCTATCCACTTAAACCAGAGTTTAGACGCTTGAAGGCAAACCATAGTCTTTCTCAAACCATCTTAGTTTTAGGAGGAGGATCAGGTTCAGGTAAACTCAAGCAAACTGTTATTACTTTATTAAAACACCTACCAAAATTCAAAATTGTTGTTGTCACAGGACATAATAAAAATTTAAATTTATCTTTAAGTAAAATCCATAATCCTAAGCTTAAAGTATTAGGATTTGTAAATTATATGCCTAAGTTGATAAAACAAGCTGATATAGTAATTACTAAAGCCGGTCCAGCCTCAATTATGGAAGCTGCAGTCATGGGTAAACCAATTATTATTACCGATTGGATAGGATTACAAGAGAAGTATAACGTTTCATTCGTTATTGACTATAATCTTGGTCTATATGAACCTCAGCAAAAAAATATTCCAAATGCAATAGCTATGATCTATAAGGACTATAAAAACTTTTCTCAAAAACAAAATAAGCTGAGTCATGGCTCTCAAGAAATAGCCCAACATCTACTTAAGGTTTTATAAAAAACTTCCAGAAGTTAAGAGTTCCAATTTAGATATCCTTATTGTGCAGTTACTTTCTTACCAACAATCGCCACAAAATCTTCAGATTCTAACGTTTCCTTATCTAATAAATCTTTAGCCACTTTTTCTAGCTCTCCTTTGTGCTCTTTTAAGATAATAGTCGCATTACTATAAGCGTGCTCTAAAATTTTTCTTACCTCTTCATCTACTTTAGATTGCATATCAGATGATATCTCTCCTCCTTCTTCGCCAGGCCGCATCCAAGCTCCAAACATAGATTTAGGTCTCATCGAAATAGGACCTAATTCTGACATACCATATTCCATAACCATAGACCTTGCAATTGATGTCGCAACTTCCAAATCAGATGCTGCTCCAGTTGAGATATCATTTAAAACAAGCTTTTCTGCTGCTTGTCCACCCATGGCAGTCGAAATCTGTTCTAAAAGACGAGTCTTTGATTCATTTGACCGATCTGCTGTGGGAGGAAACATTGTATGTCCACCTGAAGCCCCTCTTGCTACGATAGTAATCCGATGAACAGGATCCACGTGAGGTAGAAAATGTCCTACTATCGCATGCCCCGCTTCATGATAAGCGGCTAGTTTGCGATCCTCTTCAGTTTGCATCCGCTTTCTCTGAGGACCCATTTTAACCTTAGTTGCAGCCTCTTCTAAATCTACTGGTTCAATTGCTTTTTTATTCTCACGGGCAGCTAATATTGCTGCTTCATTTAACATATTTGCTAAATCAGCTCCTGAAAATCCAACAGTTCTTCTTGCCAGCTTATCTATATCTACCTCTTTAGTAAAAGGCTTACCTTTCATATGAATTTTAATAATTGATTTGCGTTCTTCAATATCAGGAAGTCCTAAAACTACTCTTCGATCAAACCTTCCAGGACGAACTAAGGCTGGATCCAGCATATCAGGTCTGTTAGTTGCCCCAATAACTATCACATGATCATTTGGAGTAAATCCATCCATCTCTACTAAAATTTGATTCAAAGTTTGCTCTCGCTCGTCGTGACCTCCACCTATACCTCCCATACCCCTCATACGCCCAATAGATTCAATTTCATCAATAAAGATAATTGAAGGAGCGTTTTTCTTAGCTGTAGCAAACATGTCTCGAACACGCGCTGCTCCTACGCCAACTAACATCTCCATAAACTCAGACCCGGCAATTGAAAAAAACGGAACTCCGGCTTCTCCAGCTACTGCTCTGGCAAGCATCGTCTTACCCACTCCAGCTGGTCCTACTAATAGGACACCCTTGGGTGTTCTTGCTCCTAATGCTTTGAATTTCTCTGGAGTTTTTAGAAATTCAACTATTTCAGACAACTCTTTTTTGGCTTCATCTACCCCAGCTACATCATTAAATTTTACTTGTGGAGAATCCTTCGAGAACATTCTTGCTCTACTTTGACCAAATGAGAAGATTGATTGAGCTCCTGACGCTCCAGCATGCCGAAAAAGAAGTAATAATAACCCTCCCATCAAAATTACCGGTAGTAATGTGCTCAAAAGTGAAGCCCAAGCTTGAGATAGAGTATTATCTTTTACAGAAATAGATACTTTTGAAGGGTCAGCATTAGAATCCTTAAGTATCTGATAAACTGATTCACCTGATTCTTTTCTGGCAAAGACTGTTTTATTATTATTTTTATAAGTAACATCCAGTTTGTCTCCATCAACAACGATCTTATCTACCTTGCCTGATTTTACATCGCTTACAACTTTAGAAATTGGTACTTCTGTACCTGTATCAGGAGTTCCTGAAAGTGACACAAAAAATAAAAGCGCTACAAACCCTATAAGAGCATAGACAGCAAAGCCTTTTAATAAATTTAAAAATTTTTTTGAAGACAATTTACGTTTATTGGCAGTCATAGTAGTTTCCTGCCAATATTAACATACCGTTTCATAAAATACTACTTTGAAAATAGAACTAACAGAGGTTAGCTTTACTTATTTAATAAATTATCAATTTTTACTAGATTAAGCTTAATTTAAGTAAAATAATCAATTTTCATTGCTTTTTTTACTTCACCCATAGTTTTTTGAGCAATATCTCCTACTCTTTTAGTTCCATCTTTTAAAATTTCTTCAACTAATTTAGGATTATTTTCATATTTTAATCGCCTATTTCTAATTGGATCTAAAAACTCATTTAATATTCTACTTAAATACTTTTTCACCTCAATATCGCCAACTTGGCCTAATCTATAGAGATCTTTATACTTGCCTATCTTTTCTCTTTCTGCTTCGGGAGCAAATGCATCCAAGTATATAAATAATGGATTTCCTTCAATACTACCTGGAGTATTAGCTTTTATTCTATTTGGATCTGTATACATGCTCATCACTTTTTTTTCAACCTCGGAAGCTGAATCTGAGAGTAAAATTGCATTACCTAATGATTTACTCATCTTGTATGACCCATCAATTCCCACTAAACGTGGAACATCTCCTATTACTGCCTCAGGTTCGGGAAAAACATCTCCATACAAAAAGTTGAATTTCCTCACTATTTCTCTTGTCTGCTCTATCATTGGTAGTTGGTCCTCACCAACAGGAACTAAATTAGACTTAACAATTGTTATGTCTGCTGCCTGTGATACTGGATATGCTAGAAATCCTAACGGTAAACTATCCTCCATCCCCTTTTGTTTTATTTCAGTTTTTACAGTAGGATTACGTTCCAGTCGAGCTACAGTAACCAAATTCATATAAAAAACAGTCAATTCAGCAATTCCAGGGATCTGAGATTGAATAAAAATAGTAGATTTTTTCGGGTCAATTCCCACCGATAGATAATCTAGCGCCACATTAAAAATGTTTTGCCGAACTTTTTCTGGATTTTCAAAATTGTCTGTTAATGCTTGGACATCTGCAAGCATAATAAACTGTTCATATTCATCTTGAAGTTTTATCCTATTTTTAAGAGATCCTACATAATGACCTAAATGTAGTTTTCCCGTTGGTCTGTCTCCTGTTAAAATTCTTTTTTTCATACTAATCTTTCTTAATTATATCTTGGAATAGAAATCCAAGTAAATCCATAAGTGCATTCTGTTAATCTGCTTACATCTCACAAAATCAAAAAATACATCTTTAGAAATCATTATTGCATGCATTTTATAAATTCACCATTAACAGACATCCTAAATCCTAATAACCTGCCTTCCAGGAAAGAAGCTGCTGGAAATATATTCACATAGTCATAAGGGTCACCAGGAATAGAAACAACAACACCTCCAGGATAGACTGATTCTGTATTAGCTATAATGACCATTTCATTCTTAGCGTTATGAAGGCCTATGATATCGTCCTCTCTTATCTTTAATCTTGGACTATCTAATAAAGGTCCTTGAGAATAGTCTCTGCCTAAATAATATCCTAAGCCATGCGGGTCAATACGTCTTTTAGATGACATCCTCAACAAAGAATTAAATAACTCCCTATTAAACTGAAAATTAGGGCTATCACTTCCACTACTAATTTGAACGTGCTCTAGAATAAGTTCTTGAGCCGTATCTATTTCTGATAAAACATTTCTAACCCTTTCAGACATATTTTTCTCCCATAAAAAAACCGCCTATTACAGCGGTTTCTCCATGCTTAAGATTTATTTAATTCTCAAGCACGAAGTATACCGCGCTTCCAAATAAGGCGGTATTGTTGGCACTTAATTAAAGTCGAATTACAGATTAACAATTTTGTCATAACAACCATAATATTTTACTCTTTTTTTCAATATACATCAACCTCAAATTTTACAAAATATAATCTATAATGATTTTTATGAACGATTGCAAGATCGTTCTTAACTAAAAGAGTTAACTGATTTAAAATAGAATATATCAAATGTTTTATCACAGCTTCAAAATATTAATAAATGTTCTGTTCATCTTTGCAGTAATTTATATCTTTTTAAATTTCTCTTCAGTCCAGTCTTTTCTGCAAACTAACTTTGATCGATATTTTACTATCAGTGCTTGCGATACTCCTGTTTACTACAAAATAGGTAAAGTCGATCCTAGATTTGGACTATCTATCAACGATTTTACAGCTGATGCATCCCAAGCTGCTCAGATTTGGAGAAATGTTGAAGGTGGTAAGAAATTATTGGTTAATGATCCGGCTGACAAGCAGGCCTTAACGGTAAATCTACTATACGATCAAAGATCATCTTTACGAAACCAGATAAACCAACTTGAAGGACAAGTAAGCCAAAAAGATCAATCGTTACAATCTAATATTCAGTCTTATGAGCAGCAAGTAGCTGATTTTAAATCAAAACTTGCTGATTTTAATGAAAAAGCAGATCAGTTAAATCAAGAAATTAATTCTTGGAATCAAAGAGGCGGAATGCCTCCTGATATTTATCAACAATTAAAAGCCCAACAAGATAGTCTTATTCAAGAACAAAATAATTTACGCGATCAGGCAAATTCTTTAAACCAAATGGCAAAAGAATTGAATATCTCAACCCAAGATTACAATAATCAAGTCGGAAAACTTAACAATACAATTTCCACTTTTAGTAATGCTCTTTCTCAACAACCAGAGGAGGGATTATTTGATCCTCAAGCTAACTCGATAAATATCTACTTTGACAATAATCAGGATGAACTAATTCATACTTTAGCTCATGAAATGGGTCATGCGTTGGGTCTAGAACATAATCCAAACTTTAAATCAATAATGTATCCCTATTCTACTCAAGTTATAATTCCAAGTACCAATGATATTGATTCACTTAATCAAGTCTGCTCAATAAGATATCCAAAAGTACCTTTTCTGAATTCATTAATTCATCGTATAAATTTATCAATTCAGATCTAACTAATAAATTGAGATAAAGATTAGTCAAATACCATTTTCCAAATCTTAAATCCGAAAATGATACCTAATATACCGCCTATTCCACTTCCCAAGATTCCAGTAAAGGAGAGTATTCCAGCTCCAAACAAACCTGGTATAAAACCCCCTATAGTAGAACCAACAAACATTCCAATCATAATAAAAAAACTTGCTGACATGAAATTTTTTTAGTTTTATGATCTAAAACTATCGCAATCCCCCTGTTACTTTAACTTTAGATAAAAGATCTAAATTCTGCAAAACTACTCCACATCCCCTTACTACAGTAGTCAATGGGTCATCAGCTATCCATACAGGCATTTTAGTTTCTTCTGCTAACTTCTTATCAAATCCTTTAATCAGTGCTCCTCCTCCTGTTATTACTATACCTCTCTCTAAAATATCTGAAACCAATTCTGGGGGTGTCTCTTCTAATATCTCTGTTATAGCTCCTATAATCTGATTAATCGTCCCCATTAGTGCTTCGCGGACTTCAGATGAAGAAATCTTCAATGATTTAGGTAAACCAGTACTTAAATCTCTACCCCTCACAACCATTTCTTTCTCTTGTTTCAAAGGCATCGCTGAACCAATATCAATCTTAATATTTTCGGCAGTCTTTTCACCAATCAGTAGTCCATACCTCATTTTTAAATAGTTAACTATATCTAGATCTAACTCGTCTCCAGCAACTCTTAGAGACCTATTAATAACCATTCCTCCCAAAGAAATTACAGCAATTTCAGTCGTTCCTCCTCCTATATCAACAATCATCGTTCCTTCTGGATCTTCAATAGGGAGACCAGCTCCAATAGCAGCTGCCATCGGTTCCTCAATTAAATAAGCCACTCTAGCTCCAGCGGTCAAAGCTGCATCTTGAACAGCTCTTCTTTCTACCTCAGTCACTCCTGATGGGATACCTACAACAACTCTAGGTCTAGGGATTTTGGGTATTTTTATTCCACTCTTAGGGGTAGAATGGACTTGTTTAATAAAATGTCTTAACATTGCTTCAGTGGTATCAAAGTCTGAGATAACCCCATCCCGTAGAGGACGAACAGCTTCAATCGCGATTGGAGTCCTTCCCAACATCCTTTTTGCCTCTGCTCCCATTGCAAGGACTTGACGAGATTTTTTGTGAATAGCTACTACTGAAGGTTCACGAATTATAATTCCTTTACCTCTTACCCAGACTAAAGTATTAACCGTACCTAAATCTATTCCGATATCATAAGAGAGAATTTGGAAAATTTTGTCAAACATAGATTGGTTGAGTCTATCATGAAACAGTTCCCAAGGACAACAATTTTTGATAGGATTACTCTTAATGATATTACTATTTGAGGTAATATTCCAGAAATAAAGTATTTTACTCTTAGGTTAAAATACACTATCTAGGCTATGTTGTCCAATATTATTACTGTTTGCTATTTTTTACTCTTTCTTCTCACTCCTCTCCTTTGGTCACCTCAAAATTACGAACTTTTTGAATATAACAAAATGATGTTTGTTTATGCACTTACGACAATAATCGTAACGTGCTTTATCGCAAAAATGATACGCGAAGGAAAATTTCTTATAAAACGAACTCCTTTGGATATTCCTATATTATTATTTTTAGGTGCAAATATTTTATCAACTATCTTTTCAATCGATCCCCACATGTCTTGGTGGGGTTACTATTCGAGGTCGAATGGAGGATTATATTCAACAATCAGTTATATTATTCTATATTACTGTTTAGTTTCATTATTTGATACAAAAAGAATATTAACTTTTCTAAAAGTATCCTTATTTACAGGATTGGTAATCTCTTTATGGGCGATTACAGAACATTTTGGAGTTTCTCCATCTTGTTATATATTAAATTCGACATTCACTGATTCTTGTTGGGTGCAGGATGTTCAAGCAAGAGTTTTTGCTACTCTAGGTCAACCCAATTGGTTGGCAGCATATTTGTGTATGTTAATTTTCCCCGCTTTATATTTTCTATTAAAATCTAAAACTATTCTATTTAAATCGTATTACTTATTTCTTATTTTTTGTTATTTTATTGCTTTCACATTTACATATTCTCGAGCAGGAACCCTTGGCTTAGTTGGAGGAATTTTAACTTTAGCTATAGCTTTATTTATCAAAAAGAAAAAACCTATTACAGAACTTTATACATGGAAAATATTTTCAATTATTGCTGTAGTTTTCTTAGCAGTTATCTTACTGTTTGGAACTCCTTTTACAAACTTTAGAATACTTGCACTTTTTGCTGCCCCCGTACGTCCTCCTATTACAATATCCAAGCCCACAGATCAGACTCAACTTGAAACTGGCGGATCTCAATCAGGACAAATCCGTCTAATAGTATGGAAAGGTGCAATAGAGATATTTAAACATTATCCAATATTTGGTTCAGGAGTAGAGACATTCGCAGACTCTTATTATAACTATCGCCCCATAGAACACAATTTAGTAACAGAATGGGACTTCCTTTACAATAAAGCCCACAATGAATTTCTAAACTATTTATCAACTACAGGCGCTGTAGGTTTCACTACTTATATCCTTATGATCTTAAGTTTTACTATTTGGACGATAAAAAAAGTTGTTTCTGGAAAAAGTAAAAATCCTCTATTCCTAAGTTTAATGCTAGCTTCACTAGTTTCTTATCACATCCAAGATTTCTTTGGTTTCTCAGTAGTTATAATATCTTTGTATTTTTTTCTTTTTCCAGGATTTGTTTTTTTGATTGAAGAAGATATAAAACCTACAAAGTTAAGTTTAAACTTTTTCCCCTTTTCTTCAATTTATCATTTCGTGTATTCTCGAAAATTTTATCCATCACTTTTAAGTTTAGTAATTTTTATAATCGGAGCTACACTCTTAGGGACTATTATCAGATTTTATATTGGAGATATTTTCTTCGCTATCGGCTACCATTACAATCAAGCAGGAGCAACTACAAGAGCATATAACGCTTTATATATAGCCACAACTCTAAATCCAGGAGAGCCTTTTTATCGAAGCGAGCTAGGATACGCAGCAGCAGGTTCTGCAGTTGCTCTATCAGACAGTGATGCCACTCGGTCTGCTGAGCTTGTTTATGAAGCCGTTAACGACACAAACGTCACTTTGTCCCAGAATCCGCGTAATTTGAACTATTGGAGAACCGCTGTCCGTACTTATTATCTACTTTCTACCTTAAATAAAGGATATAGCAGCTTGGTTATTAAATCATTGGACGAAGCTATAGCTTTGGCCCCTACTGATCCAAAGCTTGTTTATAATAAAGGCGTTGTTTTGGATGAGGAAGGAAAAACATATCAGGCAATCCAAGCCGTTCGAAAGGCTGTACAATTGAAACCAAATTATAAAGAAGCTATTTTAGCCTTAGCTGATTTATATTTCAAATCAGGCCAAAAAGATAAAGCTATAGCAGAAGCAGAGAAAGTCTTCGTATTTATTCCAAATGATCCTGATGCTTTAACAAAGATAAAATTATACAAATCATCCAAAAAATAAGATGATCGTATATTCCTAAAATATATACCATTAATATGCGAAAGATCGCTGATATTTTAAACACTAAATCAAATACTCGCGCTAAAAATCTTAGTACTGAATTCCAAGTATATGGAATATATTTAGCAGAATCATTAAATGATACTAAACATTATTCTCTTTACATTAAATTAGCAAAAAATTATAACCGGCAGCTTTTAGAACAAGCTTTGATCTTTACTAAAGGTTATTATAAAGCTAAATCAAAAGGTAAAATATTTATGTGGAAACTAAAAGAGCTAGCTAACTTAGCTAAAAAAGAAATGATAGAATCTATTTGATTCCTTATCAGCAAACCTTTTTTAAAAATTAGGATAAAAATATATCATTGCAGGGATAGCTCTATAAAGCTGGAATTTTAAATTCATAACTGATAAAATAGATCTATGCAACAAGTTGTTCGAGCACCTGACCTAAAATTAAGAGTCAGGACAAAGCCTGTTAAGAAAATTACTCCAGAGATATTGAAAATAATTGATGAGATGATAAAACTAACCAAAACTTTTGTTGACCCAGAAGGTGTAGGACTGGCTGCCACACAAATCGGAAGACAAGAGAGTCTCTTTATCGCTAAATTAGATAATAATCAATTTGAGCCGTTCTTTAATCCTAAGATAATCTCAAAATCCAAAAAGGAAAAAATCTTTTTTGAGGGTTGTCTATCAATCCCTGATTATTATGGTGAAACTACTCGACCTATTTCAATATTAGCAAGCTATATGGACAAACATGGGAGACTAGTAACGAAAAGACTTAAAGGTAATCTCGCTTGGATCTTCCAACATGAAATAGATCATTTAAATGGTATGCTGTTTGTAGATCTAGTATTACAGCAAAAAGGTAAAATGTATAAAGCAGTGGGTAAAGATGCTACTGGAGCAGATATTTTTGAAGAAGTGCGCTTGTAACTAATCATTTACAAAAAAAGTCATGAATCCCAATAAAGATAGGACTGAAGTGGTGTTTTTAGGTACTCCTACTGTTAGCTCTTCAGCCTTAGAGGTATTAATAAAATCATTTAGTTATCCTTTAGATAATTTAAATTTTATCATTAAAACTGTCATTACCGCTCCTGATAATTTAATTGGAAGAAAACAGCTTTTAACTCCAACTCCAGTGGCCAAAACTGCATCAAGAAACGCTATCAAAACTTTAAAGCCAGTTAAGCTGGATTCAGAATTTATATCTAAAAATCTGAAAGATCTTGAAGCAGACCTTTATATCTTAGTTGCTTATGGCAAGATTCTACCTGCTTCTTTACTTGGAATTCCACAATTTGGGACAATCAATATACATCCTTCTTTACTACCTAAATATCGAGGTCCATCCCCCATTCAATCAGCAATTTTGCAAGGAGATTCAAAATCGGGAGTCTCTGTTATGCTTCTTGACGAAAAGATGGATCATGGGCCTATCATTTCTCAAAAGGAATTAGTTTTACATCCTACTGACACGGCAGATTCGCTATCTTCTAATTTTTTTAGCGAAGGGATAAAAGAATTAGTAAAAATACTGCCCAAATATATTAAAGGCCAAGTCTTCCCGATTGAACAGGACCATAGTAAAGCTACATTTACTAAACTTATAAAAAAAACAGATGGATTTTTTGAAGTTAGTACTCCTCCTTCACCCAAAAAGTTAGATCGGATGATTCGTGCCTTTTATCCGTGGCCTACAGTCTGGACAAAGTGGAACGATAAAGTTGTAAAACTTCTTCCGAATAAGACAGTCCAGATGGAAGGTAAAAAGCCTATTTTTTTAAAAAATTTCTTGCATGGCTACCCTAACTTCCCAATAAAAGAATTCTAGAATTTCCTTAGGATAATTAACGCTCTACGCAGTCTGAGCCTTTAGTTACAGGATGACTTGTTTAGGAATCTCCACATCTTTTGTTTTATTGGCATCTCCCATTTTAGAAGTTTGCTTTACTAACCGTAAGCATTTTGTACAAAACAACATACCTTTATAGGTATGCAAATTAGGTCTTTGAATCCGTTTATGAATTGGAGCTCTTAAAGCCCATGTTCCTCCAGCTCCGGATGACCCCTTCTTATGTCTTGAGAAAGAAATCTTTCTCATCCCTTTTTGACAAATATCACAAACTAACATACTAATTCAATCCTTTCAAACTCAGTAAGTTTACCATTTTTAACTTAGATAAACAAGTATAAATATTTAGAAAAATTATTTTTTGGAGTCAAAATAGAGATAATTGTCTATATCTTCTCTCTAAAATTTTCGATGGCTTTAAATATCTACCTATAATTCCTAAATCTGGTTCTCTTTTAATTCGTTGGATTTGTTCGGCATTAAGTCTTCTTGGACCATCCGGATATAAAAACACTTCTCTTGATAACTCACAATATTCTCCTACTAATTCAGGGAAAGATAAAACCTTACCCGTTATTGGATCAAGTTCTGAAGGCAGCGTCAACATAGGTAAATCACCCAATGCAAGACTATTTTGCAATGAACAAGAACCAATAAAATAAGGAGACATCTCTCTTGCCGCTCTTATAGAGCCTACAGTTGCTCTTGGTTCTGTGCCATGTAAAGCAGTTGGTATTCTTAGTCGACGACCTAGAGAGACAATCGTACCCCCCATCAGATTTATCTCTAAAGGGGTTAGATTTCCAAAAAATGCGGAATTACTTCCGTCTACAATTCTTATACTTCCCGTATTGCCTTTAGCGCTTCGGACTTCACAAAGCATAATAAATGTAAGTATATAGTTATAACTATGTAAAAACAAAGGATAGTAGATATAAAATATTTGTGCTAATATATCATAACCGCTAAATTTAGATTATAATCTTCATGTGGATCCTTTAATTCTTGCTATATCAATAGTTATATTAATTTTTTCAGTTATTGTGCATGAAGTAATGCACGGAGTTGTTGCCCTTAGATTTGGAGATCCGACGGCAAAAAATGCAGGTAGATTAACACTTAATCCTATACCACATATTGATCCAATAGGGACAATATTAGTTCCTTTTCTTTTCTTATTACCTTCAATTTTAACAAGACAATCTCCAGGATTCATCATTGGTTGGGCAAAACCTGTACCAATAAATCCATATAATTTTTCAAATATAAAATATGGAGAATTATCTGTATCCATAGCAGGCATAATTGCTAATTTTGCTTTAGCAATTATGGCAGCTATTTTATTTCATATACTTCCTTCAAATTTTATTATTCAAGGAGTATTAAGTTTTACGGTCACTATAAACTTACTACTTGGAGTATTCAATTTATTGCCAATTCCCCCACTTGATGGTTCAAAAGTAGTTATGACTCTACTTCCTACAAATCTAGCCATTGAATATCAAAAGCTGGAAAGATACGGCCTTTTAATTCTTTTAGTGCTATGGATTGTACCGTTTGGAAATGGAACTTTATTAGGAGCAATTATAGGTGGTATAGTTTCATTTCTCCAAACTCTTCTTGGGTTCTAGGTTCTAATTTCCAATAAATGTAAATGAAGACATAACTTTAGTGTCAACGGATGTATCAGGAGTTGAAATTAATCTAAACAAAAACATATCGTTTTTATATGGAATATAAACATATTTAGGAATTCCGGGTTGATATCCAATTATTTGGAAGTTAGCTGGTTGACCTGAGATACTACTTTCATTAGTAGGAGCAGCTTCTTCGCGATCAGGAGAGGCGAAGTCTCCCCATACAAAAGGATAATACCAATACTTATAATACCATTGGTTTGGATCTAAATTATTAGGATTACTAAATATCCATAAAGTAAACTGAGCAGTATCAAATCTATCTCGTGATGTATCTCCAGCTTTTTGCAACTCAATAGCTTCCAGTAAGGAAGGAGGCGGGTAGCCAATAAAACCAGTAAAATTAGCCCTAAAATTAGTTAACCCCCTTTTATTATACTCATCTTCACTATCATAGATAATGTGATAGCCAGAAGGATAAGAGAATTTAAATCCATAATTTACATCTTGATATATAGGTGACTCCTGTATTGTCGCCGAGTTACTGGCAGCAATTACAGTATTATCTGCTTGGGGAGCGCTAATCTTAGAAATAGTCTTTAAAGAATCACTCGTAGCGGATTTTAATGAAGATGATGGAATATGTTTACTACCAAATAGATAAAACTCTGCTCCGATGATAACCGCAGAGACTATAATCATAACCAATACTAAAATTAGAACATGTACAAAACCTTTTTGCATCATGGACTTTAGGCAGGTTTTGGTTGAATATTTCAAACAACCAAAAGTCCATACTTTTAAGTATATAATAAGAGTACTATTTAATTTCACTTTCGTCAATTTTCCTATCTTTACAGGGTTTTATAAGAGTAGTACCGTAGATTTAGGAGTTATGAAAACTGTACAAATTCCAGAGCCAAGAATATCTCAATTCTTGTTTGCGGATACAACTTTTTCTCCTTTATGGTTAATCCTTCGAGTCTATACTGGATATTTATGGATGCAGGCAGGATGGGAAAAAATACAAAGTTCTACATGGGTTGGTCCTTTAGCAGGATCTGCACTAAAAGGTTTTATAATGGGGTCATTAAAAAAATCTGGTGGAAGTCATCCAGATGTTTATGGATGGTATGCAACATTCCTTCAATCTTTTGTCATTCATAATCTTGTTATATTCTCATATATAGTAACCTTCGGTGAGCTACTGGTAGGAATTGCTCTTATTTTAGGAGTTTTTACAGGCATAGCTGCCTTTTTTGGAGCTTTTATGAATATGAATTATCTTTTTGCAGGAACAATTAGCAGTAACCCCTTAATGTTTTTATTTGAATTATTCTTAATTCTGGGATGGAGGGTAGCTGGATTTTGGGGTATAGATCGTTATCTTTTACATCTTTTAGGAACTCCTTGGTATCCTGGTAAAATTTTCAAAACCAAAAAATAAAATTAATCTTTTTCGAAATAAATAGTTACCGTTGAGGTAATAATTTGGATTCCAGGTTCTATCTGAGGTGAAGTTGGACCAGACAAATCGCCAATCGAAGTATTGTAAATACCTGAGGGGAGAGTTTGAACCGGTACAGTAGGAACTGATTCAACCATATTAGTTATTTTCCCTAATTTAATTCCAAGCTCAGAAGCAAGCCTTTGAGCTTGTTCTTTTGCGTTTTCAATCGCTTGATTTCTTGCTTCTTCAAGATACTTTTGGGGATTATTAATACTAAATTGAACACCTTGGATTTCATTTGCTCCAGCTGAAGTTATATTATCAATCACTTTTGGTACTAAATTAACATTAGTTACTTTAACCGAGATGGAAGCATCTCCATTGTATCCTTGTGTGGTTGAAATACCATTACCATAAACACTATTCGGACTGATAGTATATGCCGTCGTTTGAATATTAGACTGGTTAATCCCTAACGATTTTAACCCATCAACAATCTTATTATGAGTATCGTCTATAGCCGCTTTTGCATCCAATACAGTTGAAACTCCTTTAACTGATATTCCAGCTCGAATATAAGCAATATCCGGCTTTGCATCTACCTTTCCCTCCCCTACAACTGAAAATTCAGATGTTTTAGTAGTATTTATTACATAAAGAGGAATATAAATATTAAAATATCTAATTATAAATAAAGCAATAACCGCAAAGAAAATAATCGTCAAAGCAGATAAAACAACTTTATAGTTAATCATTAAATTAAGCTTAACATTGTTAGTTTTTCGTGACAATAATCCCTTTATAATCTTGAATCCACTCTTTCTTAAGATTTTGAAATCTATGATCTAAAATAGATTTTCTAATTAACCTTGTTAACTGAATAATAAAATGCACATTATGAATAGAGGCTAATCGATAAAATAATAATTCTTTGGATAAAAATAAATGCCTCATGTAACTTCTACTAAAATTGCTACATGTGTAACAGTTACAACTAGGATCTATCTGTTTTGGATCGTCTCGAAATCGTGAATTACTAATAAGTAATGTAAAATTATTTAAAATCGTTCCTCCACTATGGGGGCTTATATAAAGGCTGCCGTTTCTAGCACGCCTTGTAGGAGATACACAGTCAAACATGTCTATTCCTTGTTCAACACAATCAAATATATTTACCACTTCACCTATACCTAAAGCATGTACTGGTAGATTCTCTGGAATAAATAGTTTCACCCATGTCATCGTATCTCCGATAGCTTTCCTCGCTGTCCAGTCGAGAATATCTCCACCCCAAAATTGACTCGTCCCCAAAGATCCACCTATCGATACCCCATCAAAACCTTGTGCACTTACCCATTTAGCTTCAGATATTCTAATATCTTTATTATAAACTCCTTGTAATATTCCGAATAGAAGTGCATTAGGATTAGTACCACTTTTAAGTTTTTTTTGGAAATATTGTTGAGAGACTTTCTCCCAACGATGGGTTCTGGAGAGAGACTCTGCAACATATTTCGAATTATGCATAGGCGATAACAGTTCATCTAATACAAGGCATATATCTGATCCGAGATCAAGCTGAACTTGTATAGATTTCTCAGGAGTTAATAAATGTTTACTACCATCTAGATGTGATTTAAATTCTACTCCTTCATCTAAGACCTGACTCATAACTAAATCTTTTCGCTGCTCAATCTCTTGGATTTCATTTGAATCTTTATATAATTCTCGATCTCTTACTTTTATCTTTGACTGGTCTTGAGCTTTAGATGACACTTTTTTCACTCCATGCTCAATCATGGCTCCTAACGAAAAAGCTTGAAATCCTCCAGAATCAGTCAAAATTGGCCCATCCCAGTTCATAAATTTATGTAAGCCGCCCATTTTTTTAATTAATTCAGATCCAGGACGTAAATAAAGATGATAAGTATTTCCTAGAATTATTTGTGCTCCATTTTCCTTTAGGTCATCAGGACTTAAAGCCTTTACAGAACCTTGCGTTCCTACTGGCATGAAGACAGGTGTCTCTACTAGACCATGAGGTAAACTAAGGACCCCTGCTCTGGCTAAATTATCTTTAGCAATAATTTTAAAATTATCCGGTCTTACCTTTTTCATTCTCCTCCTTCATTTTGTCATTTTTCTCACTTCTTACAATTCCATCGACTAATGATTATCTATTTAAAAGAACTTCGACTTTATATTTTACTACTTTTTCTTATTCCAACAGTATTTTTAGCTAGTTTTTCTCTCTGGACCAATATATTTTTTTCTAATAAACTCTCAAGTCCTGAAAAAATTATGAATAATAACAATACAGGTCTAATTCTCTTAGATCGTACAGGGAAGCCTTTCTTTACTTTTTATCAACCCAAAAATACCCACACTATACCTCTTAGCAAAATACCCAAAATCACACAAGAGGCTGTTATTTCTGCTGAAGATAAAAACTTCTATCATCACTTTGGTTTCTCCCCTACAGGGATTCTTCGCTCTATTATATACGATATAGCTCATCATAGTCTCGCTTACGGGGGTTCAACCATCACTCAACAATTAGTTAAGAATGCATTATTAAATTCTAATAAAAACCTGATACGTAAATTCCAAGAAATTATAGTCGCTCAAGAGATAGAGAATCGTTATAGCAAAGATCAGATTCTTGCAATGTATCTAAACTCTGTATATTTTGGTAATGGAGCTTTCGGTATTGAAAATGCAGCTGAAAATTACTTTGGCAAGCCGACAAAAGATTTAGATTTAGCTGAGAGCTCGATGCTAGCGGCAATTCTGCCTGCTCCTTCTGCATTATCTCCTATTTATGGAAATCTTAGTCAAACTAAGTTACATCAAAAGCATGTTTTAGATCAAATGGTAGTGGATGGTTATATTACTCAAGCGCAAGAGAGTAATGCATTTAATAAAGTCTTAGTATTTAACCACCAACAGCAAGATATTAATAATCTAGCTCCTGATTTTGCCTTAATGGTTAAAAATCAGTTAATAAAAAAATATGGTGAAGAATTTATTGCCCGGTCAGGATTTGTTGTAACCACTACTTTAGATACTCAATTTCAAAGATATGCACAACAATCAGTTAATTCTCATATTAAAGAGCTTAAAGAAGACGGTGCAACTAATGGAGCATCTGTTGTCGAAGATCCTCAAACAGGTGAAATTTTAGCTTTAGTTGGTAGCATCGATTGGAATCAACCTGGTTTTGGTATGATTAATATGGCTACAACTCCTCGTCAACCTGGATCTTCTTTTAAACCAATTATATATGGAGAGGCATTATCTAAAGGCATGATTACAGCAGCAACTGTGCTACAAGATATTCCAACTACATTCCCCGGAGATTATAAACCTGTCGATTATGATCATAGATACAGAGGTCCAGTGTTGGTCCGACGAGCACTTGCAAACTCCCTAAATATTCCTGCTGTAGAAGTACTACAACGAATCGGCTTAGATACTGCATTGCAAGCAGCTAAGTCATTCGGTATTACTACATTAAATCAACCATATTATGGATTTTCCTTAGTCTTAGGAGCAGGAGAAGTACCTCTTACAGAGATGACCGGAGTATACGCTACTTTAGCTAATCAAGGAATTCATGTTGATCAGAGTTTGATTTTAAATATTAAAGATAAGAATAATAATATAATTTATAAAAACCAGCCTAATTCAGAACAAACTATTAGCCCACAGGCAGCATTTATATTAACTTCAATTCTTTCAGACCCACAAGCTAGACATGAAGAGTTTGGTAATTTATTAGATAGCTCCATTCCACAAGCGGTAAAGACTGGCACTAGTGATAGTTTTAAAGATTCATTAACTTTTGGCTATACTCCTGATTTAGCAATTGGAGTATGGGTCGGAAATGATAACAACTCTCCTATGGATGGCATCGCTGGATCATTAGGTGCTGCCCCTATTGAGAGAGATCTAATAACCAAATTTTCTACATATGTATCTCATAAGACCTATCCTCTTCCTCCAGGGATAATACAAAAAGCTGTATGTAGATCCAATGGATTACTTTTACAAAATGCAACATCTTCTGGTTATTTAGAATATTTTATTGACGGAACTGAACCAACTAGAAGCTGTAATCTTTTATTCAACTCCACTCCCTCTCCTCTTATTTCCATACCTCCTATTACCCCTTTAGTATTACATCCTTCTAATTAACTTAGAAAAATGGCCAACGAAAATCTTGACTGTAAGAAACAATTTTGCTACCATTTTTTTGTTCATTTGGAAAACCAGATGGGCACAGCTATATATTATTATATATAGCAATCCCTACTAGGCTCGATAATCTGAGGGTAAATTTTTCCTTGATTATTTACCTACTTTGGGTTGATCCGTCAGTCTATCTAAGGCTTGCTTTAGATGGTAGGATTCCCACCTGTATTTGAGTAGGGGAAAATCTTCAGATGACGGCCAAGCAGGGAGAAATTATTTTGAGACCATCTCGATGTTATTCGGGGTGGTTTTTTAAATAAGATCAGAAGATTAAAAGATTTTTCTTCTAAAAGGATCTTCAAGAAGAAACCGATCTGAATTTTTAATCCCTGTATCAAACATCTCTTCTAATATCCTATCCGTTTCTTTATCAGAATAAACTCTATATCTTCGACTCCCAATCCATTCAAGTATTCTAGCCCTAAAATTCCGAGTATCTCCACAGATTCTGCTTATCTGGCCTTTTACATAAGATATGCTTGTATTTTCTTGATTAAAAAACAACTTCCAATTTGGTCTTTCCATAAACTAGTACTTAATTAGATAATTTATCCAGATCTAAATACTGATTAGATTGTTGCAGAGTTGCATGAGCCGAAGGCGGGAATTGGACCCGCGACCCCGTTCTTCGCTTAACACCTCTATTTATTACAATGCTTATTAGAGGGCTAGACTGTATCTTAATCCTTTTTTAGGATCTCTTTGTCAGTCGTTTGGGCCTCCAAAACTTCGGATGCCACAGTCTCAATCTGCATTAGACCTTTAACTGTTATTCAGAATTCATCTCAATATTACTACTGAAATGGGCAATTAAACGATTACCAAGAACGTGCTCTGCCACTGAGCTACTTCGGCTTGTCAAGATTGTATCAAATTTGAAGATGCACTACCACTTGTCTATCTCTTTCCAAATAAGAATCTAATTTCATCTGAAAACTTTCCTAAAATAAATTAGAGCCTCCTAACAGAATCGAACTGTTGTCGACGGTTTACAAAACCGCTGCTTTACCATTAAGCTAAGGAGGCGACAAGAAATATTTATTTTAGAACAACGTTCATATTCTACCAGAATTATCGCTCTCAGTTAATAAGTCCTAAATATTTAAGTAAATTTAAAATTATATAAGATAGATAACTTTGAAGTTTCCTACATTATTTGCTTCTAGTTGATAATAAATTTATTAATCTGATGCTAATTCCATAACACCAATTGTTCCTACATTTTCATATCTTCCCAAATAATCAAAAGCACGAGTCACTGTCGTAATTGAATTATCATTTCTCAAACACACTCTTATAGCTTCAAATCCAAAGGCATGATTATCAAAACTATTCCTAGAACCTAACACCCTTGCCCATCTCTGATCAACATACTTATTAGGTTCCCTACCTATAATTAATAATGATTCTAAACCACCAGCTGGTATAAATCCATCACATTGTAGTGCAAATCTCTGCTCCATCGCATTCATGTTTTTGTAAGGATATGGCTTATTAGTATAAATCATCCATCGAGAATAATTATTTTTAAATAAAATAGCATCATCTAAAGTCAAGCAATTAGGCAAAACAAGACCCAGACTTTTAAGCAAAGAGAGATCTGTCAATCCTTTAGGTATATAGAGTAGTCCAAGATCCCCTGAAAGCAAGAAGTTTTCAATATCTGCTTTCCCCTTCTCCGGGTACCCATTAAAAACCTTATTTCTTATAGAATCTGGAATCTTCGGTAAAGGAACTTCAAGAGACAGTCCTACAGAGAGTAATCTCCTTTTCCATTCATTTGACCAGAATGTTTGCTCTTTATGTAAAAACAAATCTAAAATATTCCTTTCAGGGGAGATTTGGCTCTTTTTGACTTGTCCAGGAAGAAACGCAGCACCTTCCAGATTAGGATCTGTAGATGTTATACTCGCAGGAGTTGTAGACTGATCTCTTTCATTAACAGTCATTGAACTCTTTTCTAAACATAGTCTAAACAACATGAAAACGTTTTACAACCCCCACTATTGCAGTAAAAAACAAGCTAAGGTATAATCTACGCATGGCTAAAAAAGGAAACCGACAACTTATAGTCTTCGAATGCAGTATCTGTAAGAACAGAAACTATATATCCGAAAAAAATACAATTAATTCTAAAGAGAAACTAAGCATTAGTAAGTATTGCCGTAAATGTCTTAAACATACTTCTCATAATGAAGCGAAAGTTAAGTGATTTCTCTAGAAGTTAAATTCCTTTACAATATTCTTGGTGCAAAAAATTCTTGTTATATTTTTACTTTTCGGTCTCCCTTTTGTGATCTTACCATTAGGAATTTCATACTTTGAGGTTCCTAAAGTTATTTTAGCTGAAACTTCTATCGAGTTTTTACTGATTTGGCAATTTTTCTCTTTGCGGGAAAGACCCCTCTCGAAAATAAATACTAAAATTTTATATCTTTTATTTGTCTTGTTTTTACTCACGATCTTAGACCTCTTAATCCTGTCTACACCTACTACTTTTTTCGGTAATATCTATCGATTACAGGGCATCTTTCTGTTATGGAATCTCGTAATTTTTAGCTTAATATCTAATAAATTTGATTTAAAAAATAATTTAGTAACAAAAATAGCTTTTGGAGCTCTTTGCGCCTTATCTATTTTTGCTTTATTAATGGGTGGAAATCTTGCAAATAGAGCTATCGGCACCTTAGGTGATCCTAACGCTCTTGCTGCGTCAGCGATCTTTATTTATCCATTCATTATTCTCGGTAAAACAAAAAAGATAATCAAACTTGCAGCTACCTTTTTGATTTTATATTTAATCATTATAACTCTTTCTCGTTCAGCTCTTTTAGGATTTTTGTTGGAAGTAGGATTATTCGTAGCTCTCAATTTAAGAATAAATCTTAAAATAAGCGTTATTTTTATCTTATTAATTCTAGTTTTTTCTTATGCATATCCATTTTTTGAAGGCGGAAACTGGTTGGAAAATCGCTCGAAAATCTGGGAAACAGCTATTATCGCACCCGCCATTCGTACAGATAGTCGCAATTTATCATTTAAACAGGTACTTTTAGGAGGAGGCTTTGGGAACATAGAAGAGATCTTAAATAAAACAAGCTGGATCATAAGCAACAACATTCGTTTCCAATATGTTGATAGTGCTCATAATATATTTTTAGACTGGTGGATTCAAGGAGGTTTAGTTGGCTTATCTTTAATTTTTTTACTTCTTTTCTATACCTTTTCAAACCTAATGAAAAACAAAAACTATTTATACCTCTTAATTCTGGTAGGACTTCTAGCGGTTTTGTCTTTTAATCCCGTTAGTGTCGTCACACTAGTTCAATTCTGGTACACTCTAGGACAAGGGTTTACAAAAATATCTAACGCGTAACATTCAAATTGAAAGGAACACTTAATATAACTGAATTATTGCTATCCTTAAACTGCACAATTCCTTGATGAGTACCAACAAATTGATATAAATCAGTAAATGGAGGATGACCGGCCGGATATGCAAAATATACTGTAACTTGAGCTGAATCTGTTACAGTAGCCACATTATCATAATTATTTTGGAATTCAGTCAATACAGTCACTGGAGGATATAAAGAATCTGTCTCTTCACCAACAACTGAAAGCTTATGAGTTCCAGGATAGCTCAAGGTCAAAGTCACAGTATTATTGCTCAAAATATCATAATCATTAAACCTCGCAGTAATATTTATTTGAGAAGGACTAATCGATGGACCTTGTGCCATAAGAGTAGGTGTTGAAGCAATCACAAATGCTGGAGTCGAGGTTGGAATTTGTACAGAGATATTAGATGAGAGCGAGACAGTAAGGTGAACCGTAAAACTAGATCCACCATAATAAATACAATTCTGTGGATTAGTGTAGGTATTACATGTTTTAGCATCTACGTAAAATGTATTAGTGTAGTTACCTATTTGTGCTGGAGGGATAATTTGAACAGATGTATTGAAAGCCTCGTGGCTAGCGCTTGACACCTCATTAGTTACGAGTTTAGTCTTATACCATTTTCCATTCCAAGCATATTGGAGAAGACTATTATCTGGATCTGTCCAAAAAGTAGTGTCATATAAATTTTGATCTGTATTATTTATTCCCAAAAGCACAGCATAGAAATCACAATTCGTATTGAACCGACTAATACAATTATAGCTGGTTCCACTCTTATTAGGATGGGCAACATTAGGACTTAATTTAAATGCACCACTAGTAGAAGAAATAGTATAGGTGTACATAAGCTCATTTGGGGTAGTTGGATTTGAAGGCGTAGGAGTCGGAATAATTTTTCCAAATTGTGATTTAACACAATCTACATCTCTTTGGTCTATCACTCCATCCCCATTTGTATCTGCTCCCTTACACGAAATCCCATTAGAAAGTATTGTTGACACTGATTTATTAAAACATCCTGATATTA
>DAIDIY010000011.1 GCA_027451625.1 Candidatus Daviesbacteria bacterium
TCAGCCACAACCTCAAGTAGTTTATGTTTCAGGGGCAACAGGAGTTACAACACTTCCTAAGACAGGTATGCCTGTTGAAGCTTGGGGATTAACAGGATTTTTTCCAGTTGGAATTTGGCTTAGAAAGTTTGCGAGTAGTAAAAAAGCTTTACAAAGTTCAGCTAATTACTTGTGGAATCAAAGACAATTTCTAAAAAAGTAATATATCTTATAGTTGTATACTATAACTGTATGTGTTAAAATACAAATCACGATTATGGAAAGACAAAAGATAGAGACCGGTACAAAAATTATATTAGCAACAGTAGTGGGAGGAGGAAGTGCTTTATTGGGAGCAGATGTTGTGCTCAATCAATCACTTAATAATTTATCTCCTCATTCAGTAGTAGCTAGTGAACTAGGTTTTAAACCCTCGTTTCATATGTTACTGGGAGAGTTAGTTGAAGCAGCTCCTAAAAATTGTACATTTACTGAGATTGTGTCAGGAACTCCAGGACAAACAGTATCAGTTTATAATAACGTAAATGGTCATAAAGGCCCCCTTCTCTCCGAGATAAAAGTTTCTTCGAATGATCAAGGCAAAGGACAAATAACAGCTGATTGTAATAGCGGGGTGATAATGGTATCAGATCTAAATCCCGGTAGAGAAATTCGTTTAAAACCTCTAATAAATGGTGGAATTCATCCCGATACAAGTTGGAAAGTCGTATCTACTCCTGTTATACAAAAAGAACCTCATGTTATTAAACCTCAGCCTACTGTAGTAAGAGTTCAACCTATCGAGCCAGAGTCCTCTCAACCCTCTGTACCTGTAGTAAGAGTTCAACCTATTGAGGCACAGCCACCTTTAGGAGATGGAAGAAGGATAGATAATTTTTTTAGCTTTCCATATAGGTTTCTTCGATCTTTGGGGTGGAATATTTCTCCCCAAGATGAAGATGTCGTCAATGTGTTTGGTTGGAGTGGAGGACTTTTTCTTGGGTGGAGAATCGGCCGAAGAATAATAGGATTGTTGGGCTTATAGTCTGTATAAATATATATATCAATATATTATTAGTGGATTTATTATTCTGCTTGTTAATATAGTTATTCCAATATTATTTGTCACAATAATTTGGTTTAGGATATTACAGTAGGACTAATTTACTAGAAATTACTGATCATCTTAACGGACCAAGTATTATTTCACGCCATAGGAGAATTATTAATTTCTATGGTAATGTGGAATTTATTGTGGTTACTCTCAAATATTAGAGAGTATTCATACCTTGATGTTGAGATAATTATTTGTTTTATTTTTTCGACATCATTAATTCCTTTTTAGGAATGTTAAAAGCCCCCGTAGAAATAAAATCCATCGCATAAATGAATAATAAAAGGCTCAATCTAGGTATCTTATTGCAAATTATATAAGATTAAATTTGTGTATTGACTATATGATTTATAACGATATAGGAGATTCTTACAATGCGAAGAGAGGTACTCTTAATAGCTCTGAATGTGCTATAGACGTCTTTCAGGAGGTCCCCAAAGCCTACTGGATTCATCGGGTAAAAGAGTATATCCCATTTCATTGTCAATTATGGTCATATAATTAGTCAACCAAAAATTTTTGGGATAGCTATTTGGTAGAGTAAAATTTAAAGTTTTTTATGATAATTAGAGATTCCTTTAGAGTAAATTAATTAAAGTTTGATTTGATAATTATTTACAACTTTAAAAATTATTTATCAAAGTTTTAGAACTTAAGTTCTGAGTAGGAATGTAAATCTATACCTTGAGATTGATAAATCTCTTCGATATCTTTATCTCCAACATCTTTTCCAGTTAATCCTAGTAGTGTTAAAGCCCTTTCTACATTTTCCTTACTATCAGATTCTATCTCTAAATATGGGTCAATCATAGGCCAAGTATCGATAGAAAACTCTATTTTATCAAGCTGAAAGAGATGCCGTTTATTCTCTTGATAGAATATTCTAAAAAAAGGCAATTTCTTAAATATTTGAGCAGCTTTTTCGAAATCAGATACTTCAACTTCAATTTCTGTAGTTTTACCAAGTTCGGTATTTTTAATTATTTTATGTTTGTATGTGGTAGTAACTTTATTTCCATGATCTCTAAGTCTTATCCATTCAAAGTTCGCAGACTTTAAATCGAACACATATCTTCTCATTAAAACTTCAGGTACTTCTTTTGCACCAAACTGTTTTAATTTATTAATAATCGATTTTAAGTCGAATTTAAGAACTTTAGTCTCGTACTCTATATTCTCCATAATAGAAAGTATATCAAAAGTTAGGATTTCTAAACTCTAATTTTATCTAAATAGTGCATTTAGCTTCTAAATCCCGTATTCTAGTACCGAATGAAATACTTAGAGTAAATTAAGGTGTAAATTAAATACTCCCTGAGATGTCTTGTATTGCAGTATTCATTTGCACCTCGATGCCAGAAGGAATAAGGATCAGCATGAAATGTTTCCATATCCAGGTTATTTCTTAACTTAAAGTACAAATGGGTCTTTTTGCCGTTATCCAAGTAGTTGATCTTTTGGCTTTTCCGGGTAGAGGAGAAAATATCCTTCGTTGAGCATAAAGGGGAGACTCGCTATCAATGGCTTTAATTTTTTTAGCACCTATACTTCTAAATGTTTACTATAAATTCAAGAGATTAGGACTGATTATTAATGTGATATAGAAGGAAAGATTGATTCTAGATTGAGAATATGGTTAATTAAATTTAATGGAGATTTTAAGTTCTAATTCTTCAAATACCCAAAACCAAGAAATAAATCAACAAATTTATTCTACAATTGATTCTCAGGTAGAAACTCCTAAATCTGGTAATAACAAATTGTTAATAATATTATTAATAATTTGTTTTGTAATGATCTCAGTTTTTGGAGGTTATTATTATATATCCCATACATCAAATAGCAGTCTACAAGTAAGCACTATTCCTCCTAATGAGATAAAAATACCACAAGTAACTCAATCTTTGCCTTCTCCGGAGCAACCTACACCAACAGTGGAATCCTCCATGAGCTCTGGATTAAAAATATATACAGCTCAAGATAATAGTTTCAGTTTTTCATACCCTGCTTCTTGGAGTGAAACTCAGCAAACTCAAAATATACCTTTACTAACTTCAAGCGGGAAGAGATATCCTGATATAATGATTAGTTTTTATCAAACTCCTACAAAGACTAGCTTCACTGACCCTAGTACACTATCAGTTCAAATTTTTACCAATACTGATTTTTCTAATTTAACTCCTGAAAGTTTTATAAAAGAAGTCGGCGGCAGTTATTATAAAGGTGGAAATTATATAAATATAGGTAGTTTAAAAGTTTTTGAAGCTAAAGCTAATTACTTAGGATCTTTATCAACAAGTTATATCTTTAATAAAGGAGATAGCTTCTACGATTTTTCGAATTCTGATACAATCTTTACCCAACCAGGTAAAGATTTCACCTCAGTAATAACTCCTATACTTTCAAGTTTTAAATTCATGAATTAATTGTTAAAAACAGTTAATTTCTTTGATTTAATAGACTATAATGGAACTCCTTGATAGAATACGTTATCAATATCTTCCTAAGAGTTAGATATAATTTATCTGTATTTAGGTTCTAATCCAAGAGAGGGTGTACAGTTATGGGATTTTTAGATTGGGTATCTTTTGTGGATATTAAAAAATACCCTCCAGCTAGTAGGATTACAGCCAATGCGCTGATGATAATCCCTAGCTACCTGCACCACGCACACTTAAATGATCTGATCTTATTGATACAAAAGTCAAATTAATATAAATACTGAATTGATGTTTGACTCATAGAGTCTTTGAGAGAGCTTTAGAAAATTGTAATATAATTTCAAACATGGCAGAGTTACAACCAAAAATTGTTACTAGAGCATTTATTCAAGACAATGAAGGAAGAATCTTGCTGGGGAGAAGGGCAAGAGGCCATGGTGTTGGACAATTTGCTTTAGTTGGAGGTAAGCCTGACGCAGGAGAATCTAACGATCGCGCAATAGAAAGGGAAGTTTTTGAGGAATTAGGATTAAAATTTATTCCTGTATTCTATTCAGCAGTCAGAGATACCCATTTTGATTCTTTATATCCTTGGGAGGTTTATTATTATACAGGTGAAGTAACTGGGAATTTAAATCCTAAGACAGATGAAATTACTGAAGTAATCTATGTTGGTCAGTCTGACTTAGATAACGTGGATATAGCCTTTGATCATAGAGATAGGTTGAGAGAATTCTTCATAGCAATGAAAAAGCCACTCTAAATAAGCTAAGTGTTTTGCAAAGCTTTAGCAAAAATTATTTTAAGTTGTTATTTACGTATAATTGAATTTGATTTGTAGCTATAAGTCCACTAACAGCAGCTATTATCCTTAGTGATCCCTTTACTGCCAAACTGGTGAGATCTAGATTTACGTTATTAAATATAATTGATCTAATTAAATCTTCAACACCCCAGATAGCTAAAGGTAAGGCCGATATTTTCAACATCACTAAAGTTGTTTCAGTCAAAGAATATATATTTGCCTGACTTTCTTTAAACATCACTGAAATATATCATATTCCAGGTGTATTTCAATTAGATTTAGAAGCATTTTTTACTCCATACTCTTCTTAACTATATTTAGGTTATGCTGGTTATATCTGCCTATTAAATTAGGAATGTATCTTGTTACTTAATAGATTGAGCTGTTTTAGTAATCTAAACGCTTATCTAGTTGGGGATTGTACAGGATTATAGGAAAATATATTTCATATAGTTTTAGATGTACATGAAAGATCCATGATATACTTGGTGTAATGGAGATTAATTTTGCCAATCTTCAAATAAAGCTATCACCGTAAGCTATACAGTCAGCTTTTTATGCTGGAATTGCGTATGTTATTTTATTTTTCTACTCAATTATTCAAGGAGTTTATAAAAGAAGATTAGGACTTGTTGACCTGAGAAGTCCAAAATTTAATCAAAATTTTTTTGAGCCTATTGTATTTGAAAAGTTAACGGCAATAATTTTCGGCGTGATTTTAGCTTTAATTACTGGTTGTCTTTCCTTTTTACTTATAGTTATTTTAAGGTCAACTGTTTTGTTCAACATTCCAGTTCTTATTCTAATTTTAATTTTTTCAATAATACCCGCATTCTTTGCTGATAACGCCTGAATTATCGTGAAGGCTGAAATAAAAAAACTCAATAAGCTAAGTTCGGCAGAACTTATTTATACAGTTAGGAATTTAGAAGGGGTTAGTGGCGATAAACCTCATTATGGGTGCCTATTTCAAAAAACAAATATTCATCTTCTGTTTCAATATAGAGCATTCTCAGACTCATATCTACGGAGATGCTCCAGGTATTTTCTACATCCTTTGTTATTTTATGTAAACGTAGCGATGGATGCCTCGGGTTTTCTTGAAAAAGTTTTAGTTGTTTTTGAATTTTATTAGATAATTTTGTATTTGATCGTTGAATTTCTTGTAGTTTTTTATATACTTCAGCACTTAACTTAATTGATTTCACAGCTTTTTGAAGAGTTCATCTATATTAGTTACTTCTACTGCTTTTTCTTTTTCTTCAAGAGCTTTTTTATATGACTGGATTGTTCTATCAGAAGCTTCAAATGTAGGAAATTCCATGTCAGCAACATCCTGTAGGATAAGGTGTTTAATATAGCCTGCAAGTGGCATGCCAAACTTACTAGCTTTACTTTCTAGGTAATCCTTTAATGCCACCGGAAGATTTAATTTAATTTGAGCTTGTGGTGTAACCATATCTTTATAATAGCACTATTTTAAGGACTATTCAAGGACTAATCTAATATTTAGACATCTACATAAAATTGTGCTTAGTTATCCTACAGCTCCATAATGGATTGAGGCACTATATAACTACCAACAAACTGACAATTAGCTGGGGATTGTGGAAGAATTCAGAACTTACTATTCAAATTTTGCGGTAGCTAAAATTTGATTGAAGATTTTTTCAACACTTCCATTTTCTTCTCTATAGACACTAATACAAGTCTTTTTATCAGGTAAATACTGATATGCTGTATTACCTACCCAACCTTTTCTCCAATCTCTATCATTGTTAGGAAAAAATAAATTTATCTTGCCAGCTAGGAGAATATTCTCTCCTCTTAGGTTAGTTTCATTAAACTGATTATGGCAGAAACTTCCGTCAAGATTTTGGGTAATCGTGATTATCATCTGATAGCCTTGTTTAAATGTAATAGTCTCAATTGTTGCTGGTGACCCATAATTTATAACATAGCTTGATTGAACTCCATTAGGAGTATTGAAAGTCAAATTAAGTATACTGCTGCGAATTATTTGAGGTGATCTTAAAAAAGGAATACTTGCGTTAGTTCTTAGCTTAAAAATTACAAATCCCAAGATAATTAGAAAAATTGCTACAATCGGAATTAATCTGTGCGTAAATCCTTCCTGATTCATACTGGTATGATCTAATAATCCAAACTTCGAATCAATACATTGGTTTGAAGTTATCATTAAGCATCTAATAAACTGAGGCAATTAAGAAGAAAAAGTGGATAACATTCTAAAATATGTTGAGGGGATTAGGAGATACCGAGGATAATCATGAAGTTAGGATTAAAAGAATTGAGAATATTCCCTCTATTTCTCAACAACTTAAGTAAACAATATTTATTCCACCATTCAACTCACTATTGTTGAAGTTCTGATATCATACACTAGGCATAGCTTGCTGCGGGTCTTGGAGCAAGTTAGAACCAAATTGGCTCTATAAATTGATTTAAGTTAGTTAAATTTTTTAACTAATACTAAATCTGAATCAATAAATCCCATTTTGTGGTAAATATCAATGACACTTTTATTAGAAGCGTATGCTTCTACTTTTAGGTAATTGCATTTTGATTGTTTAAAATTGGAAAGTAGTGCTTCAAATAATTGTCTACCAATACCTTTATCTCTAAGCTCTTCTGAAACAAACCAGTCCTCGATAAACCCCTCTTTATTTAATACTCTAGATGAATTAGCTTTAACTAAACCAACAATATACCCAACAAGCTTTTCATTTTCCTCAGCTACGTAAACGATATAATCATTATTAGTAAGATATTTATCTATAATCTTAACAAATAACTCATCTTTGTTTTCATATTCTACAAATGGCAAAAATTCGTTGGGGAATATTTTATCTGTAATATAATAATCTGCAAATTCATAGAGCAAAGATAATAGTTGATCTCTGTCTTTAATCTCAGCTTTTCTAATTTCCATAATTCTGATTATATCAGAGGTTCGAGCATCCAAACTCTATGATCCGAAAAGGATTGATATAGTAAGCTAATATTTATGTGCTGGCATTGGTTGACTATGTGGGAACTTATTATTTAAATATTTAATGAGGTTTGCTTAAGGACTAACTCTCCAAAATAGGAGATTCTTCAACAATAATTTTCTTTTTTGCAATTTTTTTTGATTTTTCTACATCTTTAGTTGAAATCTCTTTATTAGATTCAGTCGGTAATAAGAGAGACAAAATCATATCAAGTTTGTCATTAAGTTCTTTAAACTTATCTTTTCCTCCACCCAAAGATTTTTTATCACCGAAACAGTTACTACAAAAAACTGGTTTATCACTGGTAGGCTGGAAAGGAACTTTACAATTATCTCCACAATCTGCACAAATAGCATTAAACATTTGTCTATCTTCATTATTACTAGATCTATTAAAATTTCTGTTCTCAGGTCTTACAAAGTTTGAACTATTTCCTTGATCTTCAAAACATTGACTGCAAAAAACAGGACGGCCATTTGTTGGTCTAAAAGGGATCTGACAATCTTTTCCACATTTACTACAAACTGCTTGGAACATCTCCCTAGAACCATTATTACCAAATTTAGGTTTAAATCTACCACCTCTATTTGACCCACTATTTCTATTAAATGTCATCTTACAAGTATATCACATATGAGCATAATTAGATAATCTGACGAATGTATTTTAGCTGCCGGACTAGGACTCGAACCTAGAATCTTCGCGTCCAGAGCGCGACGTGATTACCGATTACACCATCCGGCATTGTTGTTAATTTTAAAAATTTTATTTTATATTAAGTCTTTATTAATAGATATCTAGTCGATTATGGTGCTATTTTACCACTTTCTAAAATTTTAGGTTGTGATAAGATTCAAAAGAAATGGATATATATGCTGATAATGGAGTGTTTAATATGCGACACAGACCTTTGATCTTTGTAGATATAGAGACTACAGGTTTGGCTGTACAAAAGCACGAGATTATTGAAATAGGAGCATTAAAAGTTGAACCCAAAAAACCATTTAAAATTATTGAAGAATTATCTATTAAAGTTAAACCTACCAATCTAGAAGTAGCAGATAGAAAATCTTTAGCTACAGTGAATTTTACACAGAGTGAATGGAGTAAGGCGCTAAGATTAGAAGATGCTTTAAGACAGCTTTATATTTTTGGTCTCGGAGGGGTAATGGTTGGTTTTAACGTTAATTTTGACTGGGCTTTTCTAGATAGAGCATATTTTCAATCTGGGTTATCTGATCCGTTTTATTATCATAGATTAGATGTTATGTCGATGGCATATATGGTTTTATTCCGAAAAAAAAGTTTAAAACGGTTTAGCCTAAAAGAATTGTCTAAATACTTAAAGATTTCTAATTCAGTAGAACATCGAGCTCTAGCTGATATTAAGATCACGTATCTTGTCTTTAAGAAACTGTTTGAATACACTTAGGATATGATTTATTTAGGATCGGATCATCGGGGATTTAATTTAAAAAATATTTTAGTTTCTAAGCTTATTGAAGCCGGATTTGAAGTGTCTGATTTAGGAGATAATGAGCTGGATAAAGATGATGATTATGTAGATTTTGCGGTTAAAGTTGCTGAGGCAGTACAACAGGATAATAAATCCTGGGGAGTTGTTATATGCGGTTCGGGAGTTGGAGTTGATATGGTAGCGAATCGCTTCAAAGGTATAAGATCGGCTTTAGTTTTTGATGTCCAGCGATCAATACAATCTAGACAACATGAAGATGCAAACGTCTTAGCACTAGCTGCAGATGTATTAGACGAAACGACTGCATGGGAAATAGTTGAAGCTTTTTTGAAGACTCCATTTTCGAACGAGGAAAGGCATGTTAGAAGGCTAAATAAAATGGCTTCTTTAGAGAGATGAATGATGATATAGAGATTATTCCGGCTATACTTCAGACTACAGAAGATGGGTTTGAGTCTAAGGTCAATCATCTTAATGGTTATACCGATTTATTTCAGGGCTGGGTCCAAATCGATATCGCTGACGGCATTTTTGTTAAAAATTTTACTATTGATGTAAAAGTAATACAGAAATATCCGCTAAATTTTAAAAAAGAAGTTCATTTAATGGTAGAAGATCCCAGTAAGTATATCGATGACCTAATACTATCCGGAGTTCAACGGGCAGTCATACATATAGAGTCAAAAAACGTTTCTCAAGCCTTGGATAGAATCTTAAATTCTGGAATAAGAGTTGGACTTAGCCTTAATCCGCAAACACCTGTTGCACTAGTGACCCCTTTTATTGATAAAATAGATGTATTACAGATAATGTCTGTTTATCCTGGATTTCAGGGAACAAAATTTCTGAGTGGTACTCTGGACAAGATTCAAGAAGCAGAAAAATTAAGTAATAATAACTTTAGAGTCTCAGTTGATGGCGGTATCGATGATACGAATATCAAAGAGATTGTAAATGCAGGAGCGGATAACTTAATAATTGGCTCATATTTAAACGAAAATGTTGAAGAACATCTGGAAAAAATTTGGGAAATTCTCTATAGAAGATAGCCAGATTCCTGGAAATAAGTTGATAAATAATGTAGCTATATTTGGTTACTCTGATGCAAGTAAAGAGGGACACTTGTATAAAAGTGTTTTTGAGGTGGGTAAAAAACTTGCTGAAGAGGGGTATATTGTTATTGATGGTGGAGGACCAGGGGTTATGCGGGCTGCGACTTTGGGAGCAAAATCAGGTGGAGGTAAAACTGTAGGTGTTACTTTACATCCTAAAGATATGACTCATTTTGAAGGGAAAGATCCTAAAAATGATTTTGATGTAGAAATTAGAACTTCTAACTATATTGAAAGAACTTTGACGATGATGCAGATTGGACAAGCCTATGTAGTATTTAATGGTGGAACAGGAACTATTTCTGAATTTGGAATGGCTTGGGGATTAGCTCGATTATATTTTGGACATCATAAACCACTAATACTTTATGGAAGATTTTGGAGGAATATAATTAAAGTATTCAGAAAAAATATGCTTCTTAGACCAGAAGAGCTAAGAGTCTTTAAAATTGTTGATTCGTCAGAAGGAGTTTTAAGGGCGATAAAAGAATTCGATTATGAGCTTACAGAAGGTAAACATCAACATCTAGAAGCTAGTAAAGAAGGAGCGTTTAATATTTAAAATGATAGTAAACGATGAAGAGATTTTGAAACTAGAGCTTAAAGCAAATAAGATCCGTCAAGATGTAATTCGGATGTTATCCGAGGCCAAATCTGGACATTCGGCAGGTCCATTAGGAATGGCAGACATTATGACTCTCTTGTATTTTTTGGTTCTAAATCACGATCCTAAAAATCCATCTTGGGAAGACCGTGATAGGCTTGTATTATCAAACGGTCATATTTGTCCCGTTTTATATGCAGCTTTAGCTAATAGAGGTTATTTCCCGGTCGATGAGTTATTAACTTTACGCAAACTTGGTTCGAGGTTGCAAGGTCATCCGCATAGGACTGCTTTACCTGGTTTGGAAACAACTTCAGGTCCATTAGGTTCTGGCTTATCTCAAGCTTGTGGAATGGCTAAGGCTGCCTTAATGGATAATGCTTCATGGAGAGTTTATTGTCTGACCTCAGATGGTGAGCATGATGAAGGTAATACTTGGGAAGCAGTGTTATTTGCATCAAAGTATAAATTACATAATCTAACAGTGATAATGGATCGCAATAATATTCAAATAGATGGTTTTACAGAAGATATAATGCCACTCGGGTCTGTTATTGATAAGTATAAATCTTTTGGATGGCACACTTTGGAGGTAGATGGTCATAATTATGAACAATTAATTAATGCTTTTGGTGAAGCAAAAGCAGAATTTGAGGCACCTACTTTAATAGTAGCTCATACTATTCCTGGAAAAGGTGTGTCGTTTATGGAGAATAAATTTGAGTGGCATGGTAAACCGCCGAATAAAGATGAAGCAGAACAGGCTTTAAAAGAGCTGGTAGAAATAGAAAAAAAATTAAAATCTAATTCAGAAGTTGTATTTAGTTAAATGATTAATTCTAATTTATATTTAAATCCAAAATTATTTACTGATGATTTGGAACAAGTTCCATCTAGAAATGGATATGGAGAAGGATTAGTTTTGGCAGGGGAGATGTATCCTAACGTAGTAGCTCTTTGTGCTGACCTTACAGAATCGACAAGAACTGAGGAATTTAAAAAAAGATATCCAGATAGGTTTATCGAAATAGGAGTAGCAGAACAAAATTTAGTTACAGTAGCTTCAGGAATGGCAGCAGTAGGTAAAATTCCTTTTACTACCTCTTATGCAACCTTTTCTCCAGGAAGAAACTTGGAGCAAATAAGGACAACTATATGTTACAATGACCAGCCTGTTAAGATTATAGGATCACATGCTGGTATTTCAGTTGGCCCGGATGGAGCAACGCATCAAGCGCTGGAAGACATTGCAATTATGAGAGCACTTCCAAATATGGTGGTTATTTCGCCTGTTGATTCTCTACAAGCTAAAAAAGCAACCTTGGCAATAGCATCCCTACCGAAACCTTGTTATTTGAGACTTTCTAGAGAAAAAGTACCAGTTATTACAACAGAGCAAACTCCGTTTGAGATAGGCAAGGGTCAGATTTTTTGGGAGGGTAAAGATGCTACAATTATTTCAACAGGGCAGATGGTTTATAGAGCGCTGGAAGCAGCTAGAGAGTTAGAGAAGAATAATATAAGTGTTCGAGTAATAAACATACACACAATTAAACCAATAGATCAGCTTATTATTATAAAGGCTGCTGAGGAAACAGGTGCAATAGTAACTGTTGAGGAACATCAAATAAATGGTGGATTGGGTGGAGCTGTAGCTGAAGTGGTAGGACAAAATTATCCTGTTCCTCTGAAAATTATTGGCATAAATGACAGATTTGGTGAATCGGGTGAGCCGAATGAACTTCTGGATAAATTCGGTTTAAGAGTTGAAGAGATAATAAAAGGCGTAACTTATGTTTTGAGAATGAAAAATCATCCGGACTAATATGGAAAAGACTAAGGTTGTGGTTGCAGGAGCTGGATTCGGGGGTGTAAGTGCAGCATCCAAAATATCACAAATAATCCCAGATGTTGACTTGACAATAATTAATAATGTTGACTTTCATGAATATCATCCAGATCTTTATGAGTTAGTTGGTATTAGTCGAGGGATTGATGATATAAAGTTTTCTTCGGTATTAAAATCTCTAACTGATATTCCATTAAAAAAAATTTTTCCTCAAAAGGTAAGTTTAATCAAGGCGATAGTTCGTGAAGTAAATATGGAGAAAAAATTTATTCTAGCTGAGGGGAGAGAATATAAATACGATTTTTTGGTTTTAAGTCTTGGTAGTGAGACTTTTTATTATGGAATACCTGGGGCTAAAGAATTCAGTTTACCTCTTAAAACAAGTACTGATGCATTAAAGATAAGAGATGAAATTACTCGTCTTATCAAAACTAAAGATAATGATATTAAAATAATTATTGCTGGAGGAGGATTTACAGGGGTTGAACTGGCTGGATCGATTGCTTCATTTATAAGAAAGAAGAAAAGAAAGAGTTATAAAATATCTTTATCTATAGTTGAAGGATCAAATAATGTTTTACCAGGAACTGCGGAGCAGGTAAGGCAAGGAATTCAAAAACAATTACAAAATTTGGGAGTAGGGCTGGTATTTAATTCATTTATTGCGAGAGTTGAGAAAGATAAAGTTGTAACTCAAGAGGGTCTGGAGATTCCATTTGATCTTTTAATCTGGACTACAGGTATAGAAGGTGAAGGAGTAAAGAAGATTGTTGGAGAAAAAGAAACCAAAAAACAAAAAATTGAAGTTAATCCAGACTTATCAACAATAGATTTTCCGGAAGTTTTTGTGGTTGGAGATATGGCTGATATCAAAAATGGAGATGGGAGAAGTATACCAGCTACGGCATGGGCAGCGATTGGTGAAGGCGAAATTGCGGCAGAAAACATAAAGAGACGAATAGAAGGAAAGAAGCCAATTTTATATCATCCAAACGAACCGATCTTTGTAGTGCCTTGTGGACCATTTTTTGCCTTGGCGATTTTTGGTTCATTTTTAGTATCAGGTATCCTAGGATGGATTATCAAACGTGGGGTAGCGCTTAAATATTTCTGGTCTGTGCTTTCACCTACGGAGGCAATAAAGGTTTGGATTTTAGGATTTTGGGTGTATTTCATGAATGATTTATAGATTATAAATAAGGTATGCTTGATTTAATTTCTATCGGTGACTCGACTGTCGATAATCTTTTTAAGATTCATGATGCTCATTTAGCGTTTTCTATAAATAAAGAAGAACGTGAGTTGTGTTTGCGTTATGCAGATAAGATTGCGGCTGATGAGTATTTTCAAGTTCTAGGAGGAAATAATACAAATCACGTGATAGGATCTTCTAGATTAGGATTAAAAACAGCTATTTATACTAATGTCGGATCTGATGGAGGAGGTGGAAGGATTATAGAAGCACTTAAAGAAGAGAATGTAGATACTCGATATGTTAAAAAAAATTCAAATATGTCATCTAACGCCTCGGCCGTGGTCAGCTATAAAGGAGAAAGAACAATATTTGTCTACCATCAGAGCTGGGATTATGATTTACCTGATTTAGATAATACGCATTGGATATTTTTAAGCTCAATGTCTGAGTCGTTTACTAAAACTAATATAATTGATCAAATTACTCGTTATCTGGAGCGAACTGGAGCAAGATTATCATACAATCCAGGCACTTTTCAGCTCAAGTATGGTGTAAAAAAATATCCTAAAATTTTGACTTTAACCACTTTACTGATCGTTAATATAACTGAAGCTTGTACTATCTTAAATTTAAGAAAAAAAGAAGTAGATGTTAAACAACTTCTTTATGGGTTATTAAGGCTAGGACCTGCCAATGTGATTATTACTGATTCTAACAAAGGATCGTACGGTTTTAACGGTAGAAAGTATTATAAGATGCCGATATTTCCTGCTACTTTAGTAGAAATGACAGGAGCTGGAGATGCTTACGGTTCTGCTGCGACTGCTGCTTTGTTTTATGGTAAAGATCTAGCAGAAGCTATGAGATGGGGAGCTGCAAATAGCGCTTCTGTAGTTGAACATATAGGACCTCAATCAGGACTTTTAACTTATGATACAATGTTATCATCTCTGAAGAGAAATCGTAAAATAGTTTCAGCAGAGTTTTAAATTGTTATAATTTTAGGATTATGGTTGATAAAAAATTAGAAATATTTACTAAAAATGAGAAGTTCTTGATGTTAGCTTTAGATCATAGAGAAAGCTTCATGAAATTTTTAAATCCTTCAGATCCAAATTCGGTTACCAAAGAATCGGCGATCAGTGCCAAAAGAGAGATAATTGAGTCTTTGCAGGATAGCTTTAGTGGATTATTAGTAGATAAAGAGTATGGATTACCGGCTTATCAATTTCATACAAAACCTTATCTTTTACCTATTGAAAAATCTGGTTATACAGAAGATTTAGGTGAACGGATTACAGAGCTGGAGGTTAGTGCTTCTGATTTGAAAGAATTGGGAGCAGGTGGAGTGAAACTCCTTTTATATTTTAATCCTGATGTTCCCTCGTCATCATCTCAGATAGAGACTGCAAAAAAAGTTCTAGAAGAATCAAGATTGGTAGGTTTACCTTTATTTTTAGAGATTAGAGTATATCGGGCAGATAGCGGTGATGATCTCAAAGGTCAAGAAGAAGATTTAGTGCTAAGATCTCTTAAGATGCTTTATGATAATCAAGTTGTTCCCAGTGTTTGGAAATTAGAATTTCCGGGTAGTAAAGAGGGATGTCAGAAAATTACTGAGTTAGTCGGAGAAACTCCATGGATACTTCTGACTAAAGGGTCAACTTTTGATATTTTTTGTACTGAGCTAAGAGAGGCAACTGAATCAGGAGCATCAGGATTTTTGGCGGGTAGAGCATTATGGCAAGACCTGTTTTCTACTCATGAAGATAAGAATCAATTCTTAAAACAAACTCTTCCTGAAAGATTCAACATAATATCGAATATTGCTTTATCGGTCTCTATTAGTTAAGTTGAGTGTACTAAGTGTTCTAAAGAATAATCCATCTGAGAGTCAGCCTTTTTATGGGGGTTAAATATATCCTCTGGGTCGAAAATCTTTTTGACCTCTTTAAATAGTTTAAAAATTTTCTCTCCATACATTTGAGAAAGGAAAGGTCCTCTGATTAGACCATCATTATGTTCTGCAGTCATTGAACCTTTATACGAAAATACTAGATCATATACTTTGCGAGATAGTTCAGGAATAATCTTTTGATTCCTTGTTTCACTCATATTCATCAAAGGAATGATATGGAAATTTCCGTCACCAATATGTCCTGCTATGGTATAAATCATTGGATATCCTTCGAGTAGCTTGTTTAACTTAGGTAGAAATTCTGGCAGAAATTCAGGTTTAACAATTAAATCATCAATAAACGGTGCAGTCCTTTTTCCATGTATATGCTTCCTTAATAAATTAAAGCTCTCACGTCTTATGACCCAATATTTTCTAGATTCTTGTTCAGTCTGGGTAATGCGAGCTTTAAGATGAAATTGAGAGATGCCAGAGAGAGCTTGATGTGCTTTTTGATCGATCTCTTCTTCACTGTCTCCAGTAAATTCAGCCATTAGAATAAGTTTAGGAAATCCACCAGATATAGTCATTAATATCTCCGGTACAAATTGCCAAGCCAACGATAGTAGGTTTTTAGGTTTAATAGACTTTACTATTTCAGGAAAATAGCGAATGGCTAGTTTTAGTGTATGATCGTCGTATGATTCAAAACTCTCAGGCTTAAATTGAAGAACAGTATCTGTAATTTCACCTAAATTTCCCAAATTATTTAAAAATATGACCAGAAGTTTCGAGTGCTTCTTGGGGATTATTAGTCTGTATTTTATTTTAGTAATTATTCCAAGTGTTCCTTGAGATCCACAAATCAGTTTTGGGAGATTGAAGATTTTACCATCCCAAACATTCCATAAGAAATATCCTGCTGAGTTTTTGGAGACATCTGGTTTTGCTGCTACAATCTCGTCATAATTTTTAGTAATTAATTCATATAGAGATTTATAAAGTTCACCCTCAAAATTTTTAAGCTTCATTTTTTCCTCAAGTTGTGTTTTGTTTAATGGTTTAATTTGATATTCATTACCATCCGCTAAAATCATATTAAGCTCTTCTATATAGTCTTCTGTCTTTCCATATGTTAATGTTTTTTCACCGCCGGAGTTATTGGCAGCCATTCCTCCGACAGTACATAATTCGCGAGAAGCTGGATAAGATGGAAGAAGCAGATTGTGTTTTAGAGTTTCTTTCTCAAAATCTCGATAATATACTCCTGGTTCAGTTACAGCAAAGTCGTTTCCGATCTCTAAAATATGATTGAAATATTTTGTAAACTCTAAAATAATCCCGTCATTAAGCGGTCCTCCCGTCATATCAGTGCCAGCTGAACGGGCTGTGAGAGATATTTTATTCTCAGAAGCGAACTTAACTAGTTTCTTAACATCTTCAATATTTTTTGGATAAACAACGATTTGAGGTTTAACCTTAAATAGAGAAGCATCTATACTAAAACTATCTATAGTGTTTGTATCATCAAAGACTTCTCCATCAATAAGATTTGTAAGCTGCGCTTTAAGATCCATAAAATTATAATAGCACTTGATATTTAAAAAACAACACTTCTAACTTATTTTTATATACGGAACAATTTTAATTGTGGATTACTACTTTGGTACCTGGATTTTGGGGAGTAGCTCTGACAACCAATTGGCCCGGCGCAAGTTTAGGACCTGTCCAATCGTAAAGCCAGGCAGCATCTACAATTGGAGTATTAACACATCCATGACTCATAGGTTCTCCAAAATTATTGTGCCAGTAGGCTCCATGAATAGCATATCCTTCATAAAAGAACATATTATATGGAACATTAGGTAAATCGTAAAAAGTTCCTAAGCTAGCATCTCCACCAATCATCCTTTGGCTTCGTGTTTTATACCAAATAGTAAATGTTCCGGTTGGAGTAGGACCCCACCTACCGCTTGAGATTGGGATTTCCATCAATAATTTATTCCCATCCCAAGCTCTTAATCTTTGTTCTGAAAGAGATACCTCAATCCATTTGCTGGATGAACTAGTATTAGCTTCAGTGCTCGCACCTAAAACATTGTTTTCAAGATCACTTTGAAAACTTTGAGCGAGGGATGTTTTTGGATAATCTATGATTTGATCATTAAAAATAGCTTGATTTGCATTTTCATCAAATTGACCAGTAGCTTTTAAAATATCTGAAACTTGGCAACAGAATTTATTACTCTCTGGGGAGAGATTTAAAGAATAAACAACCCAGCGTTTGAATGGCAGATAAGCAAAAAAAGCAACAACAAAAATAGCCATTAAAACAATGGGAGGGAGCAGAAATTTGAGCATTGATTCCATTGTTAGATCTTCACCATTTAATGTCAAGTAGGTGGTAAAATACAATTTGTTGAAAATAATGTCATTTATCAAAAGAATTAATTTTTCTAAGAGACACTGGTTTCTAAAGTTTCTGTTTGTATTTTTGGTCCTTGGATTTTTATGGATCTTTATCGCCTATTTTGTGCCTAAGATATTATCCCCGAAATACGTTGCGAACTCTTTAATTTGGGGAGTTATATATAGAAATGAAGACTGGAGTGGAGAGGTAAATATAGTTGGAGATGTATGGGCCTTACCTGGAACAGCAGTGAGAATAGAACCAGGAACAAAGATTATCATCAATTCAAGTGGAGATAGATTTAATCTTAACTGGCTGCCATGGATGTTAAGAAGTGGTATTAATACAGGTCATAATAGTTTTGGAGTAAAAACTGGAGAACCTTTTTGGGATGAACAACAAAAGATAGATGTTAGACTATCAAAAGTCTTTGCAGTTGGAAGTCGGGACTTACCAATTATTATTGAGTCTGAGACTCTACGACCAGGTAGCCCTTATGATATTAATGTGATCTCAATTGATAGTGGAGTATTAAACTTTTTAAAAGCTTCTAACTACCGACGGCTTGAAATAGGAGATCAAGTTAGCATTGAAGGCAGTACTTTTTCTAATACAGGAGAATGCGCTATTTGTATTGAGTATGGTAGTCCTACAGTTGCAAATAATACTTTCTATAACAGCTTAAGAGAAGCAATTTGGATTTTTGAGGGAAGTCCGCGGATAACAGATAATTTATTCTCAGAATCTTCCGGATCTGGTGTAGTAGTTAATCCTCATCGTTTTGGAGCTCCAGTCATTTTCCATAATGATTTTGAAATGCCCAAAAATATTGCTTTGGAATTTTTAACTGGAGGGGAAGATGCAAGTAGCTTAGTATCTTCTAATATTTTTTCAGGTGGTTCGATAATTTCTATTCCCTGCGATACTAAAATTGATTTGACCAAAAATTCAATATTGGGAATAATTCAGTTTAATCATTTTGGTTGTATAGGACATTTAACCTTTGGTCCAAATTGGTGGGGAACAACTAATAGAAGATCAATTATAAATGAAAAAATTACGAATAGAGGAAAATACTTCAATATAGAGATTCCCTCTATTCTGGTTGCTCCATCAAAGAGAGTAGGGAGAAGATTAAATCAGAATTAGATTATGCTTTGCGAAGAGACAAAGGTAGAAATACAGGATAATGATCATTGTGACTATCAGTTTTGTCCAATATGTGGAAATATTATAGGAATAATGCCTGGATCGGCAGATGCTATTTGTAAAAATTGCGGATTTAAAGACCCTTGCTGTGAGTAGATAATATATTTATTTTGTAGGAAAGTAACAAATTGTAAATCCATCAAAACTAGGAATATATTCTTTTTCTCGATTAGTTCTTGTAAAAGTTGATACTTTCTTCCCAAAAGCAAGTGGATATTCCACATGAGGGGTAAATATGTAACTTCCTATCTTTGATGACTCCTGAGAAGGCAGGCGTTGTAAACCGTAGAAACCAAGTCTTCTGCTAAGTTCTGTTATTATGTCAGTTGTAGGAATTCCTCTTACTTCCCGAGAAATATTATCAAATTTAATAATTCTTACAGCTTGATGGCGACCAATCATCTCAGAGATAGGTCTGCAATATCCCAGGTATTCTTCATAAGTTTTTCCTGTGCTAATAGTTTCTCCTAGTATTTTTCCAGTGGGGCTATCTTTCGAGAACAGATAAGTTAAAGTACCGCGATTTGGAGTTGGATCTAGTCCATAAAAACTAACGACTTTAGGAATCATTGCATGAAGTCTTTGAGCAATAAGTTTAGAATACCCACGCAGCTGTTCTTCCTCGAATGAATAAAAATTATCGGAATACATTCCTGATCTTCTCCTCAGCCATCTTACAAAATTACAATAATTCTTTTCTTGTGGGTTTAGAATCTCTCTTTCAATAGCCATAGACCGCATTATACTGTAAATGTAAGAAAATGAAGATTTGATTGACAAAATAGGCTCACCTTAATAAGCTATTAAATATGGAGTTATCTGCGTCTGATATTCCGGTTAATTCAAAAACATCTTTTGCAAATCGTCCTCAATGGCAAAGGCTGTTATTTGTTGCGGCTGCACTAGGGGGAGTAATTATTTTAGTTATGCTTTTTGCAAATCTAAGAAAGGTAAAAACATCATCTGAGAGTTCTACCATAGTTTATGGTAAGCCTGTTGGTGCTCTGCCTGTATTTCGATTGGTGACAGGAGTACCTCCACAACCACATGTGCCAGATTACTTAAAGCCGCAAATACCCAAACACTAATCTAGAAGTTTGCTTTTAATTAATTTTCTAACTGATAACCAGTATCCTTCTATTAAATCTTTTGAAGTAGGATTAGCCCCAAATGGAATCTCAAATGCAGGAGCGCGTGTAACCCCATAAAATCCATTCTTAATCTCGCTTTGGATTATGGAATTTTTATTCGCATCGACCCATTCAACACCTCCATCTCCTGATTGAGAATCGACGATATAGATAGCTTTATTAAATCTAGGAAATTTTTTGTTCACTAAAAGTGAGGTTAAGATTTTAGGATTCAAAAGGGATTTTAAATTATTAGTAATGGTTTTTTGAATATCAAAATCAGTATTTAGCTCCCCTGCTGTATTTTCATTTGTTATAAAGTTTATTAAATTCACTCCGAAATTATTAATAGGATTTAGAATTTCTAATGAAAATAGTTTTGTTTTTATTACATTAAGCAACGCTTCAAATACTATTTTTTTCCGTACATTTCTCTCTGTTGTCCGGTCATAATCTTTTGGCAATGCTTTCATAAACTCCATTAATCTAAATCCATTAAGAGTTTGTCTCCCTTTTGAAAATTTTTCTCCTAAATATTTTTTATTTTTGTAATAAAATGGCTGAGTCTCTAGATTGAACGGAATATCAACTTCTAATCCATGAAGCAGGTGGTCATCCATATCAGCTAGAATTTGATCGTTCATCGTAATCTGGAAATCTACGGAAAATCCGGTGGCATCCTCAATGGTTTGTCGCATAAGATCAAATCCGCCTATCCAATATGCCTGATCTATCTTAGAAGGTCCTGCTTTTTTGCCATATTTCTTTTCTTGGAATCTTTCAATTTCTACTGCTTCGATATCGTGAGTGAGAGACACCATATCTATGGTATTTTGATCTAAATCGATTGAAATTATAGTTGGTGAACCAATTCTCGCTTGATTATTAGATTCAAAAGTATCTCCATAACCAAAAAGCAAAAAGTTTACTCTACTTCTATTAAGATCAGCATCGACCCGATGATTAAACTCTGGATCTGTTTGTTGTCTTTCCGATCGCCTTTTTTGGGCTTCGATGATAAAAGGTTTTAATAGTTCAAGGTAAAGATTATTAGATCTCTCTTTTGTCGCTTCTGGACTTGGAGTCAGGGTTTTTATAATCGGTGCTGAATCAACCTCGGGAGTGGTCTGAGCCGGTACTATGGTAGTAGGACTAATAGTAGGAGATGGATTAGGCTCATTTGGTTTGGGAGTAGAACTTTTTGAAATAGTATTATTTTTTTCTGCCAAAGTCTTTTCATTGGTATTAGAAAGAGATGTTGATGACAAGGCTCTCTTGTTATGCAAAAGATATAATGAGGTCCCAATCCCAACTCCAAATAAGGCTAAGGCAGTTCGACGAGAAACAGCTGGTTGTTTAACTCTCTGATTGTTATTTGAAGGTAGGGTATGAATCGCTTTTTTTAAAGCTTTAGCTGCTGTTGCTAAAGCCTCTCTTTCAGGGTCTTCTCTGATTTCTCGTAAAACACCTGTATAATCATTTAATTCTTCTCTCACGGATCCTACCTCCTTTATCCAACCACTCAGCAAAAAGATCTCTTAATTGCTGTTCTGTTTTACCTTCCAGGTTTTTAATTTGATCTGTTTTATAAAGATGAAGTAGGAACTCTTTTGCTTGGACTGCATTTACTGGATTTATATTGTTTCCTAAGATATTAATGATAAAGTCCAAAACTTCCAAGTTGTCTTTTTCCCGGTTAATATATTCACTTATAAATTTAGGCGGAATTGTAGGATCTCCTGGCTCTTTTGGTAGGAATTGATTATTGGCAAATTTATAATCTGCTAAATCTGCAATCTCTGAAAAAACTTCTTTTAAATTATTACCTATTTTAGTGCCTTTATCATCTAAATCTTTGGTTGCTGAAAGATATGGACCAAGAGTGGGAAGTAATTCATTCCATATAATTTGTATGTCTTGAGGAGTTGGAGAAGAAGGATAATAAGATAATAAGAAGAGAACTTGATTTAATAAGTCATCACCCGAATCATTAAAGAGTTTTGCCATTGATTCAGTATCTTTTAATTCATCCCGTAACTTTGGATCAGGTACTGCTATATCAAAAAGTAAACTCGTGACCAATTCTGTATTATATTCATTTATCAGTGCAGGATTTTCCAGCATATCCTTTACAGCTCTAATCCCTGGATAATATTTTTCTGGAAGAATAGATATCTTTTCAGCTAACTTTTTGTATATATTGTTAAATATATTTGGTTGTTCAGGATTTATATCTTGCGCTTTGATTATATCAAGAAAACCATGACGGAAAGTATCATAGTTTTGATCCCATATTTCGTTAGGTGCTGTGATATCAGAAGTCATCTTAGAAATTGATTGATCTGGATTTCTGCTTATAGTTGGAAGAATGTCATTTATATGAGTAATATCCCTTAAGCTAGTTAATAGAGAATATAAGTTAGTGCTTTGAGGATTATCAGTATTATCTTCTTCTTGGGGTGGAGTATATTTAATCTCTAAAGTTGGTAATTGAGAAGTCAAAGAACCAGAAGGAATCTGCAGAGTTTGTTCTATCCATTCGATCTCATGTTGATAAACTGATATATACTGCTTGGGGTGCTCTCGCACCCACTGCTGACGCTGTTCTAAAGAAAAGTTTTTTTGTAGTTTTACCCAATGATTATATGTACTTCTTTGAATTTGGGGGCTATCTCCCTCAGTTGCGAATTTGTCTATATAAACAAACGGATTATTTAGAAACATATTTTCGATCTGTTCCTCATTAAGAGTTAAACGTCCTTTTGATATAAAATGTTTAAGCTCAGATGGAATGTTCTTAGGATATAGGTAAAGATCTGGGTGCTTTGCAAAATAATCTTCTACTTCAAAAGGTTTATCCCTATACAAATCAGCAAGTTTTGTCTCAGCTTTAATTATAAGCATGTTAGGGATAGGAGAATCGGTTAAATCTTTGATACCATCTAGTTCTAGTCGTAAGATATTAAAGGGATTGGCATTTAGGAAACGTGCGACTTCCTTTAAAGGTATCTCTCTTTTAGCTGCTAAAATTTGATCTTTATTATTTATGTTAGAAGGAAGAAGCAATGGATCAATTTGAAGAAGTTCAAAAGGACTGAGATTAACCTCTATTTTTTGACTCTCTCTAGCCTCTGCACTGATATACCCTCCCATTTTAGCATTATCATCTGCTCGAACGTCATGAGGATCTATATTGTCACGTATATAATCTCTCCTTTTAGGAGAACTACTATTTTCTGAAACAAGTTGAGAAAAAGATTCAATGGTTATGTCTTGAGGATGTGTAGGAAGGGGATGTCCGCTCCTATCTAAGTCGGTAATTATTTTATTTATATAATCATTTAGTCTGGGGTCAGAATCATATCCTAGCCATCTTAATGTTTGAATAGACTTTATTATTCCTTCAGTTTTTCCTTTCATATATGTCATTCCTAATCGCTCGACAGCTGCTGGGAAAAGTTTTTTCCTATAAGAATTTCCTATCGCAGTGGTCAAAGGATAGAGTTTTGTTATTATGGTTTTAATATTTGGATTGTTTGGGTCTAATATAGAAAGACACTCAAAATCATCAATTAATACTTGAGGATCGAAGTATCTTCCTTTACTATAATTATCTGCAATCTGGGAGAGGAGCTCTTTTGGAGTTTTAGGAAGTATAAATGATTGATCTGTCCGTACTTCAGATTCATTATTATTCATGGTTATTCTAAGGATATATTGGAATCAAAAAAAACGGAATATGCTTCTACTATTGACTGAGTAAGTTAAAGGTGTTTATATGGTTATATAAATATTTATGGCTGAAGAAGGCTCTGAAATTCTTGTTGATAAAAGAATAGCTGAAGGATTACTTGCTGTAGCCGATGAGAGTACTCCTTCTATATCTAATACTACCACTAGTAATGAAACATCTCTTAATACTCCAAGAAAGCCTAGATTTATACCGCGTTTAAGGCAAGGCTTTAGAAATTTATTACATCGTCCTAGTTCTGACGGAGATAATAGTCTATCTGGAGCAGCCGTATCTTCAGAGACTGCAGAGAAGGAACCGTTATTTGGGAGTAATCTTTATAAAGATGCTGAGGGTGGAATAGGTTCTGTGCCTAAAGTAGAGCCACCTCCTCAATCAACGCCTACTTTGAACTCTGAGCCTCTTCCTACTACAGCCTCTGGACTTTCGGAGAGTGTCATGCAGCAAGCAAATATTAAAGCTCGACAGGAGGGAAAACCTCTGCCTTATCCTGAAGCTCAAGGTGTCAAGTTGCCCTATGCTTTGGAGGGGAAATTACTTGACCTTAAAGGTGAGCGAGATGTTCTAATACAAAAACTATCAGATTTGATGATTTCGGATGCGGAGCGTGCTGAATTTGAAGCGCAGATAGCAACTTTAGATGGACAAATAAATCAATTTATGTTTCCTACCCCTGAAGAGAGAAAGCAACAAGTAGAGGAGACTAAAAAAGAATTAACTGATATTCGGGCCGCAAATGAAGATCTTGAACCAAGTTATAAAGAAGATTTAAATAACCAAATCGATTCTTTTATTTCAGAACTCGATAATTATATAAAAGATATTCCCGAAGCTGCGGATGCTGAACGATCCATTTTAAGAAGAGTCTTAGATTATAAGTTGCCTTTGGTGGGAGCTACCGTGAAAGATTATCTAATTTATACTGCAGTAGGTTCATCAACAGGATTAGTCGCCAGAACAGCCGTCTTGAATGGAATGAGGATATTCTTAAGTGTTGGCGCAACTCCGGTTGCTACAACTCTTGCTGGAGCTGCTGCAGGTGGAGCTTCAGGCTTTGCAAGAGAATATATAAAACTTGTTAGAGATGAAAAAAGGCAGGAAAAAATCTCAGAGTTAAGAGAGAAATATAATGATCGAAATACACTTAAAAGAGAACTTTTAGTTAGATTAAAGTCTGGTGATTTGCAAAGGTTAGGCAAAGCTAGCCTTCGCGGAGCAATCGTGGGTGCTATGTCAGGGTTTGTTGCATTTGAAGTAGCCAGCTGGGCTAAAGATCATATTGACCTGAACTCATTTATTGAAGGTATTAAACATCATCTGCCTGGAGGCGGAACTGATCGTGGATCAACTCTTAGTGTTAAGCCCGAACCTACCCCAACGCCGTGGCATTCTCCGTCTCCTCATGAAACGCCGATAAACAGTTCTGCCGGAGTCCATAGCACTTCTACTCCTATTGCTACTGAAACACCGACACCTACTCCAACTCATCCTTTACCTAATTCTTCACCTTTGGAATTATCATCTACACCCACTGTTCATTCAACTCCTGCTGTTAATCTTCCCCCTGGCCATTCTGGAACAAATATTGACTTAGGAAATCATGGAGCTTCGGGTACAGGACCTGGAAGCACTGGACTAGAGCCAAAGCCAGGTAGCAATCTTTCTGTTGGATCTTCACATGGATCAACTCTAGGAGTCTCAGCGGATAAGGCAAATGGTTCTTTTGGTACTCACAGTGCACCAGTAGGTGAAACTGCCTTTCATATTCCTGATGGAGTGATACCTAAAGATGGAATTGTCCACCTCTCTGAAGGGTCAAATCCTTGGAATATGGCTTCTAAAATTGGCGAACATGCATTAGGTAGGCCTTTGACACCTGAAGAGACGCTTGAATTGACTAAAGAAATAGCTAGGCAGTCTAAAGTTGCTGTTCCGGGATGGGGGATCGGTGGGCCTGGATTTACCGATGAACATTCACTTGGAACTGGATATAAACTTGTTTTTAATGATAAAGTAGTTTCTTTATTACAAAGTTTTAAAAAATAGTTTAGACTAAGTTATGAATCTGCAAATAGATGATATTTTAAACAAATTAGTTGATGAATGCCTGAGTGCACCTGCTTTTGCTACACTAGATGCTCAACAAAAAGAAGTGCAAAAACAGAAGATACTGAACCATTTTTATACAAGGATTCTTTTTATTACTATTGATAACCTGACAGATGAACAGTATGGACAGATACAAGATCTAAAACCAGAAGATCCTCAATTTGAACAGAAGATAGAATCTTTTACTCAAGAGATGCCTCAGCTTTTAGATTTATTCGATCAGACATTAAAAAAAGATGCCGACTATATTAAAAATACAGGTCAACTTCCTTCCTTGGAAGAAGATCAATCCCAAAACCCTCTCTGATGTAAAATGCAGTTCTATGAAAAGACAAGTAATACTAGTATCGCTTTTTGCTTTGTTTGTCTTACCGGCGCCTGTTCAAGCCAGAACAACACCTAACGATATATATCAACAAAGGCAAGAAGAGTTTCGAAATGATTTAGCTAAAATACAAAATCCAACTAAGAAAGATTTAGTGATTAAAGCAAATAGTGAGCTTTATGATATTAATCAACAGATATGTGATCGCTTCGAGATTGATATATATAAAATGGCAGCTGTTTTGGATGAAGAGAAAAAGCGTCAAGGTGTAACGCATACAATAGTTGCTTATGGCCAAGGAAATACTCCGCTTGATCAGGCAGCTTATTATTTAAACTATGCCGAAGAGGCACTTGCTTATCAGCGCATTCAAGATTATACCCCTAATCTGTCAAATGGAGATGTTTCTGAATCTGTAGTTAAGAGTAAAGATTTGCTGGAAAATAATTTAGAAGTTTTACAGGAAAAAATACTAACTGCTAAAGCGGAGATTAATAAGGCATTAGATTACTATGAAAAATAAAAAATTTCTGTTTGTTATTTTATTTCTCACTGTCATAGGATTTATTCTATACTTGCTACCGAAACATCTACAGGCTTCAAATCTTACTGTGAGCTCTTTATCTACTCCAAAATTTACTCCTACTTCTTCTCCTAGTCCTACAATGGGTATTCCTAAATTCAATTTTAATAAATCAACTAATTTAAAAGAAGAGCTTCAGACAGTAGATCCTAAGATAGATACTAATGATTTTTCTCCGTTGCAGCAGATTATATCTTCACTGAAATAAAGAAAAGTAACTATATGAACTGGATTTATCCAAAGAAAATAATATTTACTTTACTGGATAAGTCAATAAAAGAATTAAAGGCTCCACTATCTGGATGATGATAGTTTTCCTGTAAATATCTAGTAAACTGTTTTTAATGTGTGTATTCATCTTTTAATCACAGCTCCTTGAATGTAAAGTAGGAGTAAAGATCCAGCCATTGCCACCAAAAATGAAGATAGATTAAATCCTGTAATACTAACATTAAGTATTAGACTACCTAAAAATCCTCCTAACAAAGATCCCGCTATTCCAACTAGGATTGATCCCCATATACCATCTCGTGATGCTCCTGGATCAAGTATATAAGTAAATATCCCTATCAAACTCCCGAATACCAACCAGGCTAATACATTCATTAGGCTAAATGATAAGTAACAGTTATGATAGAGGGAAAAAATTTACGTAAGAGTTTAGTCAACTAGCTCTTACCAGTAATTATAACTATATTAAATGGAGTAAGCTTAGATTCTGAAACTAAGGAAACTTTAGTGAATTCTTTTTGTAAAAGATCAACTAAAGGTTTTAAATCAGTAGAATTCAGATTGGATGAGTAGTTTACTATTGTATGAGGCTGATTTTGAGAGTCGGCATTTCCAATCTGGATGTCTTTAAAGTTTAAATCACTAATTAATGTTTTTACTTTACCTGCCTGTCCGGAGATTCCGCTACCATTTAAAACCTGTACAGAAATCTGATCAAGATTAATTTGATCAACAGTAGGAGTGGGAGGGGTAATTCTAGAATTAACAAGTGTTGGCTTTATATTAACATTCTGAGCTTCTAGGTTTAAAACCGGAGATTTTAAAGTAGGGAAAAGAGCTATATAGCCAAAAGCTATGCATATTGTGCTTACTAAAAATAATATAATGACTGCAAATAAAAGTGACGAGTGCTCTTTGTCAAAAAATAATACCTTCAGAGGATGAGAAGGCCTAAACGGGGATTCAGAAAAAATAACTCCTCTTTTACTCTTTTCTTCCATAAAAACACTTCTAGTTTAACACAAATATTTAAAATTGACTTTAAGAAAATTAAAGATTAAAACAAAAAATCCTGTGGAACAATTATTGTTATCATTTTTACATAATCTTAATTTTTATCTTCCCAGAGATTTTATAGGGTTTATTTGGGGAGTGGTTATTTTACTTTTACCTGTTTATTTGATTTTTAATCTATTGATATGGGTTTTTCAAGTCTCTTCAGACCCCCAAGAAGGAATAACAAAAAAAAATAACTCTAAAAAAGATGAAAAATAATTTAAATGTATACTTTAGAGTTAACGGTGAGGAGTAAATTTTTTAACTAGCTTAGCAGTGTATATAATTTCTCTTACTTCTCCATCATCGCCTTCGATTTCATTTACTCCTGATAATCGTTGATATTCTTTTAGATAATCAGACAAAGCCTCTTGCATCTGTTTAAGTTCACCTCTTGAGTTTGCGACTTTTTGAGCCAGATCCGCTGCTTGTGGCTGTTTTAAGATTTGAGATTTAGTCATTGATTTTAGCTTACTCGCTTCTTTGGCTTTCTTGTCATGCTCTTTATAGGTAGAGTCGTTGTTGAGAATATCGTCTATAATTCCTTGCTGTTTTTGAATCTCTTCTTCTAATTGACTAATGCCTGAAATGTGACTTTTTATCATTTGCTCTAAATTAATAAGAACTAAACCCTGATTATTTTCGTCTTGAGAAGTGGACTGATCTGGTTGCATATCTATCAAATATAAAAGCTCGATAGATTGATTTCAAGAGGGTATTTTTTATATTCCACTTTTTAATTTAGTTTTTTTTACAGTAGTTGTTGCTGGGAATGGACTTTCTTGCCTAAATGATCATAAGCGTTTTTGGTTACTTTACGTCCCCTAGGAGTACGTTCTAAAAAACCAATCTGCATCAGATATGGCTCAATAACCTCCTCTAAGGTTCCTATATCTTCTGATAAAGTAGCTGCTAGCGTCTCTATCCCTACTGGACCTCCAGAGAACTTATCTATAATTGTTAAAAGCAGTCTTCTATCTGAATCATCTAGTCCTAATGGATCAATCTCTAGTAGCTCGAAAGTCTCCTGTAACAGCCTTTGGTTTATGATAGAAGTGTTTTGAAATTCTGCCATATCGCGAACTCTTTTTAGTAGCCTTAATGCTATCCTAGGAGTACCTCGAGCTCTTTTAGCTAGTTCCAAAGTTTCTTGTTCTCCAATTTTAAAGTTAAGTTTTTTTGATGCTTGAGAGATAATCACACCCAGGTCTTCAGGTGTATAAAACGATAGACGATGGATAACTCCAAATCTATCCCTTAGCGGATTAGAGATCAGACCAATTCTGGTAGTTGCCCCAATGATTGTAATATGGGGTAAATCTAATCTTAAAGTTTTAGCTGCTGGACCCTTGCCTATGATAATATCGAGGGCAAAATCTTCCATTGCAGGATAAAGTGTTTCTTCAACGACCTTATTTAGGCGGTGAATCTCATCAATAAATAAAACATCGTGGGGCTCTAGATTAGTAAGGATAGATGCTAGGTCTCCTGCCCTTTCAACTGCAGGACCTGAGGTTATACGTATATTAACCCCCATCTCTTTTGCTATTAAATGCGCTAAGGTCGTTTTTCCGAGCCCAGGAGGACCGTATAGTAAGGTGTGCTCCATTGATTCTGCACGCTTTTTTGCTGCTGATATAGCAACATGTAAAGATTTTTTAATTTTTGTCTGGCCTATAAACTCATTCCAAGCTGACGCACGGAGTGTGTTTATAAGAATTTCTTCTTCGGGAGAAGAAGTAATTTTCTCTTGGTTGTTTGTTTTATTCATGATTAGAGATGATTAATCTTTATTCTTAAGAATTGATGTCAGTTTATCTTCAATGGTTTCTCCTGAAGCTTTTGATAAAAGCGGGTAAATTTCATTTTTAGAATATCCCATAGATATTAATGCTTCTATCAATTCTGATTGTTCTTTGTCTGAGGTAAGATCTATATCAGCTCCTCCACCAATTTTATTTTTTAATTCGATAATTAATTTTTGAGCATTTTTTCGGCCTAGACGAGGGATATCTATGAAAAAGTCCAGATTAGACTTTATTATCGCCTCTTCAACCGGTTCTACTCCTTTATCAACAACTAATAGAGCAGTTTTGGGACCAATTCCTGAAACGTTTAAAACTTTTTTAAAAAGTTGTAGCTCTTCATTGCTGCTGAATCCATATAAATTTATAGCGTCATCTTTAACATCTGTATATATATATAAATGATCTTCTTGATCTAAAATCGTACTGCTAAGCTTTCGTGGTAAAGGAGTAATTAAATAACCAACTCCTCCTACGAGCAGGATTAATGTCTCTTTTTGTTTATTAATTATTTTCCCAGTTAAGTATCCAATCATGGTCTTTGTATAATTTTTTGGAATCTCTCTGAAAAGGCATGAGTTAAAGCAACTGCTACTGCATCAGCTGTATCATCTTGGGTGATAGGCTTTGATAAATTAAGGATAGATTTTACCATAGCTTGTATCTGTTTTTTGTCCGCTCGGCCATAACCAGTTAAAGTTTGCTTTACTTGGAGAGGAGTATAGGAATTAATATTTACTCCTTTTTCTGATGCAGCTAAAATTATTACTCCCCGAGCCTGTCCAACTTTAAAAGCTGTTTTAGAGTTTGCAGCAAAAAATAATTCTTCAACTGCGACTACATCCGGATTATATTTATCCATCAGATCTTTTAAAAAAATATGAATTTTTTCCAATCTAAGTGATACGTCATCTTGAGCATGGGTTTCAAAGAGACCATAATCAATTAATTTATAGACACCTGAGATTTTCGTTATTATTCCCCATCCAATTCTCGCAATTCCTGGATCAATTCCTAAAATAACCATCGAGGTAAGTTTAAGAAAATTATTTAGATTAGTAAAGCGTGACTTGGTCTTGAAAAATTTGCCGCTTCTGTTAAAGTAAATCGCATGCAGTTGATAGTTGATCTACATCTCCATTCCCATTTCTCACGTGCGACTAGTAAATCCTTAACTCTGGAAGGACTGTATAAATGGGGCAAGATAAAAGGAGTAAATGTTATAGGGACAGGAGATTTTACTCACCCTAGTTGGTTTTCTGAATTGAGAGATAAACTAGAGCCAGCAGAACCCGGATTGTTTAGATTAAAACCAACAATAGCCGCGGATATAGACAAGAGTTTATCAGAGAGTATAAAAAAGCAGGAAATTCGTTTTATTTTAACCTCTGAAATTAGTAATATTTATTCAAAGTTAGGTAAAGTTAGAAAACTCCACAATTTAGTGATTGCACCTAGTTTTGAAGATGTATCTAAAATTAATTCTTATTTAGAAAGGATTGGTAATCTCTCTGCAGATGGTCGTCCTATTTTAGGACTTGATAGTAAAGAACTTCTCAAAATATGCCTTAAAATAAATGAAAATATTCTCTTTATACCGGCGCATATCTGGACTCCTTGGTTTGCAATGTTTGGATCAAAATCTGGATTTGACTCTATAAAAGAAGCTTTTGATGAATTGTCAGGAGAGATTGTGGCTGTTGAAACAGGATTATCATCCGACCCGTGGATGAACTGGAGAATAAAAGAACTGCAAAATATAGCTATAATTTCTAATTCAGATGCTCATTCTCCTCAAAAGATTGGCAGAGAGGCCACTATCTTTGACTGTCCATTCGATTATTTTCAAATCATTTCCGCTATAAAAAATAATGATGAGAGATTATTGGGAACTATAGAATTCTTTCCGGAGGAGGGAAAATATCATTTTGATGGACATCGTATATGCAATGTAAAACTATCTGCGGATGAAACTAAAAAACTAGATCGGATATGTCCAGTCTGCCATCACCAGCTTACAGTAGGAGTAAACTTTAGAGTATCTGAATTAGCTAGTTTTCCAGTTGGATTTAAACCAGAGAATCATAAAAAAGTTGAATATATTATTCCATTACCAGAGATCATAGCTGAGCTTAAAGGAGTTTCAGTATCTACTAAAAGCGTCAGTGATACTTTTATTAAAGTCTACAATACTTTAGGAAATGAGTTCGCTATTCTTCGGAATATCCCAACTAAATTGATATCTGAAGCCGGTTTTCCAGAATTGAGTTTAGCAGTCGACTTAGTCAGAAGAAACAAGGTAGAAATTGAACCAGGTTATGATGGAGTTTATGGAAAAATTAGACTATTTAAGGACGAAAGGGCAAGAAAAAATTTTGGCGGTCAGATGAGTCTGTTATAGGTTTAACATTCTAAAATGAATGTCATATTTCAAAGAACTTCAGAACAAGAAAAAGCAATAAAGTCCCAGGGGTCAGTTATTGTCAAAGCTGGACCAGGAACAGGTAAAACGATGACTTTAATAGGAAGGATTTATTTTTTATTAAATGATCTAAAAATCAACCCAGAGGAAATTCTAGTTTTGACTTTCACTCAGAAAGCAGCCCAGGAGATAAAAGAAAGACTTAATATAGAAAGTGAGAAATCTGCAATTACTGTGGGAACTTTCCATTCTTTTGCACTAGAGGTTCTTTTAGATGAAGGTCTAAAGATAAAACTTGCGTCAGAGGCGTTACGGCAAAAGATTATCAAGGAGATCATCTTAGAAGAGAGGCTGAAAACTACAGCGAGATCTTTTGCGGAGAATGTATCTAATTTTAAAAATTTTAATTCGAATAGCTCTAATTTAAATAAAGATATTTTGTTATATCAGAGTAAATTAGAAAGAGATGACTTAAAAGATTTTGATGATTTATTATCGATATTTCATACGAAGTTAAAAGAAGACTTAAAACTAAAAAATAAATTACAATCTCGTTTTGGACATATATTAATTGATGAATTCCAGGATACTAATATACTCCAGTATGAAATTTTAAAGCAAGTCATAAATAGCAGATCTCATTTATTTGTGATCGGAGATCCTAATCAGTCAATTTATGAATTCCGAGGTGCTGATGCTCAAGTATTTAGTAGGTTAAAAGACGACTATTCAGAGATTGAAGATATTCGTTTAACAAAAAATTTTAGAAGCTGTCAGGATATTGTTCAAGTATCAAACAGACTTTTTCCGAAATCTCCTCTTAATCCAAACCAGACTGATCGAGGAAAGGTAATGCTAATAGAGACTCTAAATGAATATACAGAGTCTGAATGGATAGTTAATCTTATAACCACCAGTATTGGTGGATTAGATTTAAATCAAGCTGTCTCAAATGATAAAGAAGTAAATTTTTCAGATTTTGCTATTCTCTATCGAAATCATAATTTATCGAAGATCTTAGTCCAAAAACTTAAAGAGAGTGGAATTCCTTTTCAAAGGATTGGAGAGAGTTCTCTTTATGAAAAAAAAGAAGTCAGTTTTATAATCTGTGTTCTGAAGTTTTTAAATCATCAAGTTATGGATAATTTTTATTTGATTTTGGAAAATGATTTTTTGAATTTGGATTATAAAATTTTACATAAAGTCAAAGATTTTAATGGGAAAAAAATATGGCTTGATATGAAATCAAATATATCATCTGAAAAGGGCTTTACTGAGATTGTTTTAAAGCTTGAAGAATTGATTAAGTCTTTTAAAGATGGAGTAGGGCTGCAACAATTAGTCTTAAGTATTTGTGATAAATTTCAAATAAAAAACGAAAGCACTAACTTGGACATTGAACAATTTTTATCTATATTGATTCAGTTTGGAAACGATAATTATTCAATAGATAAATTTATACACTTTATATCCTGGTTAAATGAAAATAATTTTTATGATAAGAAGAGTAATAAAGTTGTTCTTTCAACAATTCATTCAGCTAAAGGTTTAGAGTTTAAATATGTAGTCGTTATGGGATTTGAAGATAATTTAATCCCGATAATTAAAGGTGGAAGCATTAAAGAAGAGAAACGTCTATTATACGTTGCAATGACAAGAGCTAAAAATGAGCTTTATTTAACATATACTCGGATAAGAAATAAGCGGAAAACCAAAATTTCTCAATTTAAAAATATTATAAAAGGAGAAGGTATTGTGGAAATGGTTGATAAATCACTTGAAAGACGTATTAAGGCAAAAGAAAAATGGAAGTTAAGAAATTCTCAATTGAAATTTTTTTAATATGAATAATAATTTTTCTACTCCAATGATGAAGCAGTACTCATCTATAAAGAAAAACTACAAAGATTGCTTAGTATTATTTAGAGCAGGAGATTTTTATGAGCTTTTCTTAGAAGACGCTAAGATAGGGGCGAATATTTTGGGTATCACTTTAACCAAAAGACCTGAAGGCAAAGATGGATTAATTCCAATGGCTGGAGTTCCCTACCATGCAGTGGATTCTTATTTGGCTAAGCTTGTTAAAGCAGGATTTAAAGTTGCAATATGTGAGCAATTATCACCTCCAAATAAAAAAGGAATAATCAAAAGAGATGTAATTCGAGTTATCACTCCTGGTACTTTAGTTGATGAAAAAGTTTTAGACAAAAAAGAAAATAATTTTTTAATCAGTTTATCTGTTAAAGATGATATTTTTGCTTTAGGTATTGTTGATCTTTCAACTGGAAATTTACAAGTTTTACAAAGTTACTATCGTAATTTGGAACAAGAACTCATGGATGAGCTAGTAAAGCTTCACCCTTCTGAATGTATTTTATCACCAGAAAATTATACAGATTTAAATCTTTTAAGATTACTAAAAAAAGAGAGAGGAATGAGTATTTATCCTTTTGAAGATTGGGACACATTTACCTCAAATGCTGAAGAATTCCTAAAAGATCATTTCCAGGTAAGAAATTTATCCGGGTTCGGGATTGCAGATTTACCTTATGCCAAAGAATCAGCCGCTGCTTTGATCGGTTATTTAAAGATCACTCAAATGAATAAAATAGGGCATATTAAAAAGATTAGCCTTGCAACAAGTTCAGATCATGTTATTTTAGATAAATCGACACTGCTGAACTTGGAAGTCTTTTCTACTATTTTGGATCGAGGAAGTCAGGGAACTCTTCTTTCTGCTATTGATCAAACTCAGACAGCGATGGGAGGAAGAATGATAAAGAGTTGGTTATCCAGGCCTTTAACTTCAGTAGAGTTGATAAATAAACGACTAGATGCAGTGGAATATTTTTTAAAAGAAGATGATCTATCGTATGAACTAGATAATATTTTAGCTAAAATTTCAGATATAGAACGAATACTCTCCCGTTTATCTATTGGAATAGGGAATGCTCGTGATCTTATTTTATTAAAAGACAATCTAGTATCAGTTCTTGAAATTAGAGATTTATTAAAAAATTGCAAAAATGAAATTATTTGTGATCTCTTAAAACTTTTTAATAAATCTCTTAGGGATGTAATATCGTTAATAGAAGAAAAGATAGTGGATGAACCTCCAGTTAGTTTAAGAGAAGGAGGATTTATAAAATCAGGAGTTTCACCTCAACTTGATCGTTTACGTAGAATAATTGGTGGAGGAAAAAATTGGATAACTCAGCTAGAAGTAGATGAAAAGGAAAGAACTGGAATTTCAACTTTAAAAGTAAGATTCAATAAGGTTTTTGGCTTTTATATAGAAGTTAGCAAAGGTAGTGCTAATTTGGTACCGAAAAATTATATCCGCAAACAAACTTTAGTAAATGGTGAAAGATTCATAACTTCTGAATTAAAAAAGCAGGAAGAAATTATTTTAACTTCAGAATCCAAAATTAATGAACTAGAATATAAATTATTCCAAAATATTTTAACTAAAGTCTTAATTTCTACAGAGTACATTCAAAATGCCTCATTTGCAGTTGGAGTTATTGATTGTTTAAATAACTTCTCTAAGATTGCCAGACTTAATTATTATATTCGCCCAAAAATTGTTTATTCTGGAGAGATAAGGATAAAAAATGGCCGTCACCCAGTTGTAGAACAGATGCTAGAAGGCGGAGGATTTGTAGGGAATGATGTTTTACTCAGTAAAACATCCAATCAACTATTGCTTATTACCGGACCTAATATGGCGGGTAAATCGGTTTTTATAAGGCAGGTAGCATTGATTGTAATTTTATCTCAGGTTGGTAGTTTTGTTCCAGCGGATAAAGCATATATTACACCAGTTGATAAAATTTTTGTCCGCAGCGGGGCAGCAGATGCAATCAATTCAGGGATGTCAACATTTATGGTGGAGATGAGTGAAACAGCGAATATTCTAAATCATGCCACATCAGACAGCTTGATCGTAATGGATGAAATAGGCAGAGGAACAAGCACTTACGATGGAATAAGTATTGCTTGGGCGATAGCCGAGCATTTGGTCACAAATAGCCAATTCTCACCGAAGACATTATTTGCAACTCACTATCATGAATTACAAAAACTGGAACAAAAATATCCAAATCGGATAAAAAATTATCATTTAGAAGTAGAAAATATAAATAATGAGCCTATTTTTTTACATACAGTTTTACCTGGAGCTGCTCCGTTTAGTTTTGGATTAGCTGTAGCTAAATTAGCTGGAGTACCTCACTCTGTGATCGAGGATGCGTTAAAGATTCTCGAAGAGTTAGAGAAAAGAGGAGTAGCTCAGGCAATTTCTCCAAGCTTTAAAGAACTAGATCGTAATAAAAAGATATCAGGGGTTTTGGAGTTTATACAGTCGATCGATTTGGAAAATACGACCCCGCTGCAAGCACTAAATTTAATCTATGAAATTAAAAAGAAAGTGAGAGTGTAATTTAAAATAAATAGTCATGGGCAAAATTAGATCTCTATCAGATGATGTAATTGTCAAAATCGCAGCGGGAGAAGTTATAGAAAGACCTGCGTATGTAGTTAAAGAGTTAATTGAGAACTCCATAGATGCTAAAGCACAAAATATCAATATTGAAATCGAAGAATCTGGACTGAAAAAGATACTAGTTTGGGACGATGGTGAAGGAATGGATAAAGAAGATCTCTCTGTTTGTTTACTTCCACATACAACTTCTAAACTAGAAGATGATAGTTTAATCAAAATCTCGACTCTGGGGTTTCGTGGCGAAGCTCTTTCCAGCATAGCCGCAACTTCAGATATAATAATTTCAAGTCGTCCTAGAAATCAAAAGATTGCATACGTTATTAGGTCTGAATATGGGAAAGCAACCCCAATCTCGCCTAAGGGGTCATCTTTCGGTACGACTGTGATCGTTAAGAATATATTCGCAGCTGCTCCAGTTCGCAAAAAGTTTGTTAAAAATAATAAGGGTGAATTTGGACGTATCCTTGACATTATCAGCCAAAATGCACTCTCTAATCCAGGTATTGGTTTCAAGCTGACTCACAATGGTAAGCTAATTTTTAACCTACCAGCTAAACAATCAGTGATGCAGCGAATAAGACTTTTACTGGGAGAGGAGTATTATATCAATTTAATTCCATTGAAGTTTGAAGAGTCATATCTAAAAATTAGTGGTTTTATTTGTAAACCCCAATATGGGAGTATTGGAGGGAAGAAGCAATATATCTTTGTAAATCAGCGCCGAATTATAGATCACCTTATATCTACGGCATTTAAAGAAGCCTACGGGACATTGCTTGAGACTCACTTATCGCCTGCTTTTATTGTATTTCTTGAGATACCATTTGAAATGATAGATGTGAATATCCATCCTAGAAAGGAGACAATTTCCTTTTTTGACCGCCAATTCATCTTTGATAATCTGATTAAAGCTGCAACGCAGACTTTAACGGAGAACAATTTAACTTTTTCTAATCTTAGTTGGCAAAAAGGAGAAAATGACAAATTAACTCTATCATATGCTGGTAGATTGCTCAAAGGAGATCCTTTTATAAGAGAAGATATCAATTATGAAGAGATTAACTGGAAAAATCCAATTTTGCAAATTCATAACCAATACCTTATCTGTCAAAGTCAATCAGGAGTTATTGTGATAGATCAACATGCTGCAAGTGAACGGGTACTATTTGAAAAATTTAAAGAGGCATTCAAAAATTATCGAAATGAAAAATACCATTTACCCAAAGCGTTGATTATGCATTTATCTTATCAAGAGTCAGAACATATGATGCAAGTATTAACTGATATGTCAAATCTAGGTTTTGTTATAGAACCATTTGGGAATACCTCTTTTAAGGTAGAAGCAGTTCCTAAAATTTTTCAAGATCGAGAGATCAAACCTTTATTAATGGAATTATTAGAAGATCTGATCTCAGAAACAAAACTTTCGGATATAGATAATAAAACACAAAAGATGTTGGCATACCTTGCCTGTAGAGCAGCTGTAAAAGCAGGAGATAAACTTAGCTTAAATGATAGACGTAAATTAATTAAAGAATTGGCAAAATACCCCACATTCTATACTTGTCCCCATGGTAGACCTATTAAGATAGAATTAATTCTTTCTAATTTAGATAAGATTTTTAAAAGAACTTAGTTTAGATCAAAAGTTAATATAAGAAATAAAAATAATGCACTTTTTATAAAACTAGTTCCTTGTTTATTGATTTTAAAAATGTTATAAAAACAAATTGTGAGCCAAAAGAATATTACAATTACGATTTTAATTGCAATCTTGTTGGTTATTAGCTATTTTGTCATCCATCAAATAGAAAAGAGTGTGGTTAATATGCCAGGAAATAATAATGTTAATAATAGCTTATCGCTATCACCTTCAACTGCAGGGTCGAGTGCGACTCAATCTCCTTTAAATGAGACTACCTCGACTCCAAAAAGACATTATACAAAATTTCCAGGAATACTTCCTCAAAGCGAACTGGAGAATAAAAAGGCGGTAATTATCACTGATAAAGGTGAGATTGATTTTCAAATTTATCCAGAAGCTAGTATGGCTGCATCTAATTTCATTCATCTGGCTAATGATGGATTTTATAACGGTTTGACTTTTCATAGAGTAGTACCAGGATTTGTCATCCAAGGGGGCGATCCCTATGGAAACGGAACGGGAGGTCCCGGTTATACATTCCCTGATGAACCAGTAACAAGAAAATATGATAAAGGGATAGTTGCAATGGCTAATGCAGGACCAAATACTAACGGTTCTCAATTTTTTATTATGCTTGAAGATGATCCAAATCTACCTCCTAAATATACTATCTTCGGTAAAGTGATTAAAGGGCAAGATGTAGTTGAAAGAATCGAGGTAGGAGATGTGATGAAAACGGTAAAGATAGAGAACTTATAGAATAAGGAGCGGGTAAGGAAAAAAATCTTCGGCCTTATTCCCAAATTAATGCTCAATATCTTGTATATTGACACTGCAAGGATTCAATATGATAACTTATACATGTTCTAATAAATTGGTCGGTAAATACAAGATATTGTAGCCCGAGTAAATGAGATGCCCATTCTGTAGTAGTCTTAGTAATAAAGTAGTAGATAAAAGATCGGTTTTAGTATCTGGAGATATCAGAAGAAGGCGAGAATGTTTAAGTTGCAAAAAGAGATTTACTACTTACGAAAGATTGGCAGATTTAGAATTGATAGTTCTCAAAAGGGATGGTCGGAGAGAAGTTTTTAGTCGAGAAAAATTAAGAGCAGGAATTAGTAAAGCTTTAGAAAAAAGACCTAATGCGAATAGTATAGATCAGATTGCAGACAAAATTGAGAAGTATGTTAGAAAACGCGGAGATCATGAGATAGCTAGTAAATTGATTGGTAGGATGGTATTAACAGAATTGAAAAAGATTGATGGCGTAGCCTACTTGCGATTTGTAAGCGTTTATAGACAATTTAAACATGTTGAGGATTTTGCTAAAGAGTTAGAGCATCTTAGTGATTTTAACTAAAAATTTATGAAAAATAATAATAAATTAATAGCACAAGAGATAACCGCTCCAAATAATACTAGACTGGAAGCCTACGAGCCAGATAAAAATCTTAAAATCGAATCAAAAATTGTCCTGGAAGGAGTTAGAAAAAAAGTCTTTTTAGATAGATATGCCTTAAAAGATAAAGAAGGTAATTTGATCGAGAATACTCCTGAGGAGATGTGGAGGAGAGTTGCTTGGGGAATAGCTCAGTCAGAAGTAAAAAAAGTACGTAAAGAGTGGGAAGAAAAATTTTATAGAGTAATGGATGGGTTTAAATTTGTCCCAGCGGGAAGGATTTTATCCGGAGCAGGAACTGGATTTGAAGTTACTTATTTTAATTGTTTTGTAATTCCCTCTCCTAAGGATTCGCGTCAAGGAATACTTGATGCATTAAAACAGTTAGTTGAAATTCAATCTCGATCCGGAGGAGTCGGTCTTAACCTTTCTTCTCTTCGTCCAAGAGGTGCAAGAGTTAAAAAAGTTAATGGATTCTCTTCTGGCCCTGTAACCTGGGCGGGATTATTTTCTTATGCTACTCACGATGTAGTTCAGCAGGGAGGTTCTCGCAGAGGGGCTACTATGCTTATGCTTTGGGATTGGCATCCGGATATAGAAGAGTTTATTACTGTAAAGCAAGATCTATCTAAAATTAATGGAGCTAACCTATCAGTTTGCGTATCAGATGATTTTATGTCAGCTGTCAAAGAAGATAGAGACTGGGATTTGGTATATCCTGACTTAGATGATCCTGATTATGATTCTCATTGGAATGGAGAAATTGATGAGTGGAGAGCTTCGGGTAAAAAAGTTAAGGTCTATAAAACAATTAAAGCAAGATATCTTTGGAATTTAATCTGTGAAGCTGCTTGGAGATCTGCGGAACCTGGATTGCACTTTTTAGAGAGAAGTAATAAGAGATCTAATACTTGGTATTTTGAAAGGCTTGTAGCAACTAATCCATGTGGAGAACAACCTTTAGGTCCTTGGGCAGTATGTAATTTAGGTGCAATGAATCTAGCAGCTTATGTTAAAGATGGGGTATTTGATTATGAAAATTTTGGCAGTGATACAAAAGTTGCGATGAGATTTTTGGACAATGTCATTGATCAGACATATTATTTCTTCCCTGAGAATGAAAAGATTGCTAAAGATATAAGACGGACAGGTTTAGGAATTATGGGACTCGCAGATGCTTTAATTAAGATGAAAGTCAAATACGGTTCAGAAGAATCACTTCCTATCATTCGTAAAATATTTGAGACTCTCCGCGATAATGCTTATTCAGCTTCAGCTGATATTTCATCTGAGAAAGGAGCTTTTCCTAAATTTGATAAAGAGAAATATTTGCGGGGATATCATATTCAAGCTCTACCGGATGATATAAGAGAAAAGATTGCTAAAGATGGAATAAGGAATGCAGTCCTTTTGACTATCGCTCCTACTGGAACAACTTCTACAGTTGCAGGAGCTAGCTCGGGAGTAGAACCTGTGTATGAGTTTAGTTATAAGATGAAATGGCGAGATGAAGGGAATCGTGGATGGAGAGAGGATGTAGTTTATCACCCATTGTATCAGGAGTGGTTGAAAGATCATCCAAATGGGGAAAAACCTGATTATTTTGTTTCGGCTAATGATCTTACTCCTATGGAGCATGTGAGAGTACAAGCGATAGCTCAGGAATATATAGATGCATCAATTTCTAAAACAGTTAATGCTCCCAATTCGCATACTATCGATGATGTAAAGCTGCTTTATATGGCAGCTTATGATATGGGGCTTAAAGGTGTTACTTATATGAGGGATGGATCCAGGGAAGGCGTGTTAACTAGAGTTGAAGATAAGAAAGAAGAGAAGCCAATTTCTGCTAATAATCATCGGCCAATGGTACTAAATGGACGAACTTATGAAGTTATGACTCCTGTAGGAAAGGCATTTATTACTATAAATCGTGATAACAATGGGAATCCGATTGAGTTATTTGCTACTGTAGGGAAAGGTGGAATGCATGTAATGGCTGATGCGGAGGCTTTAGGAAGATTAGTCTCAATAGCTCTTCGTGCATCAGATAATCCAAATAAAGTTGCGCATAAGATAGTTTCTCAGTTAAGAGGTATTGGAGGATCCTCTCAGATTGGATTCGGAAAAGATCGAGTTATGAGTCTTGCTGATGCAATGGCTAAAGTTTTAGCTGAAGATTTATCTCAGAAATCTCATGAAGAAAACGAGTCATTACCCTTGCCTATAGAAGATACCGCTCTGTTTAATGATAGAACTAATGGACTGAGTACTTCAAATGGTGCTGTAACGAATGGTCAAGCTAATTCTGGACAGTTGGCTATTCTTGAGGATCATATAGAAAGAAGCGGTGATTTATGTCCTGATTGCGGTAATGCAACTTTAGTTTACGAAGAAGGATGTTCAAAATGTTATACATGCGGTTTTAGCAAGTGCTAGCTCCAGTTAACTTGAAACAAATTTTCAGCAGTTCTGATCTTCCGTTTATCTTACTGTTTTGTACTAATTAATTTGTACAAAATTTAGTATCTTTGGAAATATGAGTGATAATGAACTCGGGACATTTGATGAAACATTAGAAGATACATATAAGTTTCTCAAAGATTTAGAAGATAGACTTGGGTGGACAGGAAGAAGATCACAGACTTTCCGTCTAGTCAGATCAGTCTTTCATGCCCTGCGGGATAGGTTGCCAGTAAATGAGGCAGTACAGTTTGGAGCTGATCTGCCCTCGCTTTTAAGAGGGTATTATTATGAAGGATGGATAGCCGCAGATAAACCTATAAAGATGAATAAAGAAGAGTTTATAAAGAGAATACATAAAGAGTTTAATTTTTCGACTGATTTATCTACTGAACAACTGGTAAGTACAGTGATGGAGTCATTAGGTCGTTTTATTAGTAAGGATGAGAAGGAGGATATAAAAGCTGTTTTACCCAAAGATATCTCGCCTATGATTAGATAAGTCAAGTTCTTGATTTTTGGCACTGCCGTGAGTAGTATTTGCTTATGGCGGATAAAGAATTTCATGATTTTAAAGAACAAGATAAAGGGTTGGTCATAGTTTATACGGGAGAAGGTAAAGGAAAAACGACTGCAGCTTTAGGGTTAGCTTTAAGAGCTGCTGGTTACAAAAGAAGGGTTTTAATTATTCAATTTGGTAAAATTTGGTTTACCGGCGAATTAGAGGGAGTAAAAAGATTGAAACCTTATGTAAAACTAATACAAGGAGGAAAGGGATTTGTTAAGATCTTAAATGATAAGATTCCCTTAGAAGAACACAAAAATGCGGTCATTAATACATTTAATCTTCTCTGCTCAGAGGTTACTTCAGGAAAATGGGATGTAGTAATTGCAGATGAAATCGTAGGAGCTTTATCGGCGGGGATGATCTCTTATGAAGAAGTCTCTAAATTAATTCATGATAAACCTCAACAATTAGATTTAGTGCTGACTGGTCACCATGCAAGTGCTGCACTTTTAGATTTAGCTGATATGGCGACTGAAATGGTTCCAATTAAACATCCCTTTGAAAAAGGATTTTTAGCAAAACCGGGAATTGATTATTAATTAGGGAGTTGACTCATTTTAGCACTCGTGATATTATTCTGCTAAAGTTTGACTATTCGAGGGGAAATTAAGTAGTTCACTCCTTCGAAGTAGCATTAGAGAAATTTTATGATACCAGATCTCAATTTACATTCAATGAAATTACCAGACAGACTTCCAGTGGGTCCTTTAAGAGATACAGTAATGTTTCCTGGAACCTCTTTGCCGATTGTCTCCGGAAGGCCTAAAAGTAAAGCGGCTCTAGATAAAGCTTGGGAGACTAATAGATTAATTGTCTTCGTTGCTCAAAAAAATGGTCGAATTGAAGATCCTTCTGAAAAAGATCTTTATCAAGTTGGAACAGTATGTCTTCTGAAACGAATGATTAAGAATCCAGAGGGAGAATATACTGTTTCGGCTGAAGGATTAGCTCGAGTTTTTATTAAAAATTTCACTCAGGATGAACCTTTCTTAGAAGCTGAAGTTGAAGAGATTCCAGAGCTTTTTGAGAAAACAGAAGAGATTGAGGCTTTAATGCGTAATGTTAGAGAACAATTTAAGAGATTTATTGAACTCGGAGGTAATCCCTTGTTTGATCCTGGAGCTCTCTCTAATTGGACAGCTAATTTAAGTATTATCTCTCATAACGATGATCCTAATTTATTAGTAAATTCTGTAGCTCAAGTAATTGAATTTAAAACTTTAGATAAACAGCAGATGTTGGAGATGGTTTCAGCAAGAGAGAGATTACAAAGGCTGTCAGAGCTTTTGGCAAAAGAGATCAAAATTTTGGAGATCTCTCAAAATATATCTTCTAAAACTCAAGAGAGAGTCTCAAAGATGACTCGAGAGGCTATCTTGAGAGAACAGATGAGATCTATAGAGGAAGAGTTAGGAGAAAATGATGGAGGTCACAGTCAAGAAATCCATGAATTTGAACAAAAGATTAGACATTCAAAGATGCCTAAAGATGTTCGTGAAAAAGCTCTTCGTGAACTTTCAGCTTTGTCAAAGATGTCTCAATATAATCCGGAAGCATCTTATAAGAGGAATTATTTAGAGTGGCTGACTGATCTTCCATGGGGAGAAGGAACAACTGAAAAGGTAAATTTAAAAAAAGCAGAGGCAGTTTTAGATGAAGATCATTATGGATTAAAGAAGGTGAAGGAGAGAATTTTAGAATACTTAGCTGTACATAAGCTTTCAGGTAAGATTAAGGGTCCTATTATTTGTTTTGTTGGACCTCCAGGAACTGGTAAAACTTCGATTGGAAAATCCATCGCACGAGCATTGGGAAGAAAATTTGTAAAGATCTCTCTCGGGGGTATTCGGGATGAGGCAGAGATAAGAGGTCATAGAAGAACTTATGTAGGAGCAATGCCGGGGAGAATATTACAAGGAATAAAACAGGCTGGGACTACAAACCCTGTCTTTATGTTAGATGAAATAGATAAGATAGGTGCAGATTATCGGGGTGACCCATCAGCTGCATTGTTAGAAGCTTTAGATCCAGAACAAAATAATGCATTCTCTGATCATTATTTGGAAATCCCTTACGATCTTTCTAATGTAATGTTTATAACAACGGCTAATATTTTAGATACGATTCCTCCGGCTCTTAGAGACCGATTAGAAATCATTAGATATGCCGGATATACTGAGAATGAAAAATTTCATATAGCCAGGCAATATTTGATTCCTAAACAGATTGCAATACACGGTCTGAAAGAAGATGGCGTTGAGATCACAGATGATGGAGTTTATACCATGATTAGTCAATATACTAGGGAAGCGGGAGTTAGAAATTTAGAGAGAGAAATTTCAGCAGTGGCTCGTAAAATTGCGCGTAAAGTGGCAGAAGGTAGCAAAGAGAAAAAATTTATTGTTGATGCACAAGAGGTGAAGAAACTTTTAGGTCCAGCAACATTTTTGCCACAGCTGACAGAGGTGGAAAATACTGTAGGTATGTCTACAGGACTTGCTTGGACAGAGGTAGGAGGAGAGATTATGTTCATAGAGGTAACTTTGATGCCTGGACGTGGTCAGCTGATTTTGACAGGTAACCTTGGAGATGTAATGAAAGAGTCAGCTCAGGCTGCAATGTCATATGTTCGATCTCATTGGCAGATTTTAGGATTAAATGAAAAGTTTTATCAAAAGGTAGATGTACATGTGCATGTACCAGAAGGTGCGGTACCTAAAGATGGTCCATCGGCAGGAATAGCCTTAACCTCAGCTATAGTCTCAGCATTCACAAGGATTCCTGTTAAGAAGGAAGTAGCTATGACTGGAGAAGTTACGCTTCGGGGAAGAGTTTTAGAAATTGGAGGATTGAAAGAGAAAGTACTTGCAGCGCATAGAGCTGGTGTAAGAGTAGTTATTGTTCCTGAGAATAATCGTAAAGATTTGGAGGATATCCCTGATTATGTTCTTTCAGAGATAAAATTTGTTTTTGTTAAAGATATGAAGGAAGTTTTGGATAATGCTTTAACAAGTCCTCCAGTTCCAAGATCATTAAAAAATTTACCTAAGGGGACATATCCGGCACTAGCTTAAGCTATTGCAATTGATCTTTTGATTTCTTAAAATACTCTTCATGGGAATAAGTAATTTGCCAGCAGGAGAGAACTATCCTGATGAATTTAATGTAGTTGTGGAAATACCTCGTGGTAGTCGGAATAAATATGAATATAGTGAAGACCTTGATGTGATTAAATTAGATCGGGTTTATTATACGGCTATGACTCCTCCATTCGAATATGGATTCATTCCTCAAACTAGATCTGCAGATGGAGATCACCTAGATGTTGTTTTAGTCATGGGAACTTCAGTTGCTCCAGGAATTGTAGTTGAAGCACGAGCAATTGGAGTAATTAAAATGATTGATAACGGAGAAGAAGATGAAAAAATTGTAGCTGTTCCTGTTAAAGATCCTCGTTTTGTACATGTAGCAACAGTAGAAGATCTATCGGGGTATTTTACAAAAGAAGTACAGCATTATTTTGAGCATTATAAAGATTTAGAAAATAAGAGAGTGGAGATTACAGGGTGGGGAGATAAAGAAGAAGCGATTAAAGTTCTAAAACAATCTCTTGAATCTAAATAAGCTTTGATTAGGCTTGAGCGATATTACTTGGTTTCCCCTCAATGAAATTTTTTACTTCCTGAACTATCTGATCAGGAGTATAAGAAGCTTTTATTAAATATCCTACAGAACCTAAGGCAAAACTTTCTTTAATTATAGATTCCTGTCCTAGGTTAGTAAGTAGCACTACAGCCATTCCAGAAGTTGCTTGATCAGCTTTAATTCTGCGTAATATCTCCAGTCCATTAATGTCGGGCAACATAACATCTAGGAGAAGCAGATCGTATTGATTTTTCTTTAATGCTTCTAGACCAGTTGTTCCATTAGGAAATGCATCAGTTGTAAACCCTGCGAGATCTAATTGTCTTTTATAGAGATCTCGAATAAAATCTTCATCTTCGATAAGTATAATTCTTTTTTTGGAATCATCAGAATCCATTGTATGTTCACAATACAACGTCAAGTAATTTTATGCAATAGTTCATTGTCCAGTCGGCAAAGAAAAACTGAATGTAGATCCTTTACCGACCTCTGAGTCTACCCATATTTTTCCATTGTGCATATCAATAATTGATTTGGAGATATAAAGACCTAATCCTGTTCCTTTAGCACTCATTTCAAGCTTCCCCCATGCTCTAAAGAATTTAGTAAATAAATGGGGGATAGCTTCTTTTGATATACCTTCCCCAGTATCTTGGATGTGAGTAATAACCTCATTCCCTTTTACCTCCACCCATATAGTGATAGATCCTCCAGGATGGGTATAGTTGATAGCATTGGCAATTAGATTAGATAATACTTCACTAATACGAAGTTTATCAGCAAAAACTTTAGGAATCGGCTGCTGGGGCTCAATAAAGGTAAACTGTTGATTTTTATCAGTAGCTTTAATTAAGAAGTCTCCCATTACTGTCTTGACTGTAACAATCCAATCTAAAGGTTCAGGATTAATTCGCACGATCCCTCTCTCGATCCTTGAGACGCTAAGAAGATTTTCTACCAGTGATGTTAGTTGTTGAGCGGAGATATCAACCTTTTGTAGAGCTGATTTTTCTTCACTGTTTAGTTTCATCATCATCTGTTTCATAAATACTGATAGATACCCTTTTATAGCTGTAAGTGGGGTTCTTAATTCATGAGCTGCCATTGATACAAAGTCTAACTTCATTTCCTCCAATTGTTTCTCTTCTGTCATTTCATGAAGAGTGATTATACATCCTAAGTTAAAAGAGGCTCCTTTGGCAGTTTTTGCGGAAGTTATATTTACAAAAACTTCATTGTTTTCCTTAGTTCTAGAAGTGCTTAGCTTTACTTCCAAAGCTTGAAAAACAACTCCTTCATAAGGATCAAATCGAATAGGACAATAGGTATTTACTGGAATTTTTATCCCTTTTATGAATAATTGTAAAATTATATCTAATGGTTTACCTAAAACCTCAGTCTCGTTATATCCAGTAATATTTTGGGCGATTTTATTAAAAAGTATAATATTGCGATGTAGATCTACAACAATAATGGCGTCAGCAGTATTATATATTGTGGCCAATAATTTGTTTCTGTCAGATAGTAAAATGTTTTTATCACGAGTTAACCTAGAAAGAAACACCTTGAGATTATTTGCCATTGAGTTAAAGCTGTTTCCCAGCTCTCCTATCTCATCACGCCTTTTAAAATTAATCTTATATCCGAACTCGATATTACTAAGATATCCAATGCCTTGCTGAATATTTTTGAGAGGTATGACGATCTGCCGTGAGATCAAAAATCCAATTGTGGCAGCTAGACTTAAAAGGACTAATAATAAAACTAGCTCAAGAATGATCAATTGATTCGAAACAACTGGGAATTCGTTAACTGGAATTTGGGAGATTATTCCCAAGTTAGTTGGCGATAGATGCACTTCCTCCATAATAGAAATAATATTTTTTTCATTAGGGACAATCGCTACATTATTAAATGAAGAATCTTTTATAGAATTTGATGATAAGAATTTAGCAACTATAGGTAAGGAAGAAAGATTTTTTTTAGACGAATTTGTTGTATTCGAAGGATAAGTTAAACGAATCCCTTGATTATCAACTAAAAAGACAGATCCATGAGATCCAATTTTAAAAGAGTTAATGATGGACCAGATAGAATTAAGGTTATATTTTGCTTCAAGAACTCCAAAATAATCTCCAGGTTTTAATTGGTTTGTTTGTTTTTTTGAGTTAGGAGACTGCGATATTGGGGTGATCTTTGATACTATAACAGGAACAGCAATTGTTATTATGGGTTTGTTATTAACAAAACTAACAGGACTAAAATATCCTGAGTTCCCTAATTTAAGAGTATTTTTGAAAAGAGGAGTTCCAGATTGGTTTGTAAGTTCGCTTTGGGAATAAAGATGACTAGCAGTTGCTTTAATTAATTCTTTACCATTTTTATCCAGAAGTGTAATTTCTTCTAAATCTTTATCTTCTATTAAATAGGTTTGGAGTTGTTGGCTTACATTTGATAGATCAGAAGATAAAATAGTTTGATTCTGAGCATATATAAGCAGGTTCGCCTTTTTAGATAGGAAATATTGTTCAAGCTGTTGTTTTATATTAAGGGTACTAATACTAAGGAGGTTTGATCCTTCCTTTAATGATTGCTGATACGATAGCTGAATCCAGATTAGATTAGTTCCTAGATATGTTAAGGCAGTAAGAATTAAAAAAAGCGTTAATATCTTTATATATAAAGAATACTTTTTGGGCAGATGCATATGTTTATCTTATTCTCATTCTAACAAGGTAGCTATCATGTTGACAATTGAATACTCGCTTATGGCCAAGCAAAGAAGATAAAAAAATAGTTAATCTATTTTACAACAACAATTCCTTGAATTTTTGGATGGAGAAAATCATGATAACCAAAATTTCCAGTTTTTGGAAATGTTAAAGTTTTGTACTCTCCCGGCTGTAAAAGATCAATAGAATTTAGAGGAGGATAAGCATTATCGATAGGATGAGGATTTGAGTCTATCTGATGTACTTGATTATCTTTATTGACCCAGGTCACACTGTCTCCAGCTTTTATAGTCATAACTGCTGGATAAAATCCTGATGATGTAATTTCTATTACATTTTGGCTAACAATATCTGATACCATTGAGGTTGAAGCAGAGGGAGATGGTATATCTTTTAAATGATTATAGATTCTATATCCAACATATAAAAAAAGAGATAAAAAGACAATTCCACAAGTTATATACCATCGCTTATTCATATATATACTCTATAAGTATCATATAAAAACTGTCAAGCATGCTAGATCTTAGAAATTAGATAAATTAAATTTATATATGTAGAATAACTAGTTTATTAATCGCTTTGGATAGATTTTTTACAGATGTTTAATCTCTTCGTAGTATAATGGTTTAAAATGAAGTTGAATGATCTTACAGCAGAGGAAAAGGCGGTAATAGTTGATAAAAAAACCGAACCTCCATTTGGTGGAGAATATGATAATTTTTTTAAAGAAGGAGTCTATATATGCAGACGCTGTAATACTCCTCTCTATACATCTGAGAGTAAATTTCATTCTGGATGCGGCTGGCCGAGCTTTGATCAAGAGATCCCGGGGAGAGTAAGAAGAGTCATTGATCATGATGGAATGAGAACGGAGATACTATGTGCTTTGTGCGGAGCCCATTTAGGACATGTGTTTCTTAATGAAGGGTATACTGCCAAAAACACAAGACACTGTGTTAATTCTCTATCGATTAAATTTGTACCAAAAAAATGAGCAGGAATGATTTTGAGATTGCAGTCTTTGGTGGAGGATGCTTTTGGTGTACTGAAGCTATTTTTGCAAAAGTAAAAGGTGTTATCATAGTGAAATGTGGATATGCTGGGGGAAATGTACAAAATCCTACATATCTACAAGTAAGTGAAGGTAATACTGGATATGCCGAAGTAATCCAATTAGAGTTTGATCCGAAAATAATTTCCTACAGTGAATTATTAGATATCTTTTGGCATATTCACAATCCATTTACACTTAATCGACAAGGTCCAGATATTGGAACTCAATACCGTTCAGTAATTTTTTACACAACTGATAAACAGCAAGAAGAAGCACAGAAATCTATGAAGTTTTATTCCGAATCTGAAGCCGCAGGAAATCCAGTTGTAACTAAAATTTTACCTCTTGAGAAATTTTATTTAGCTGAAGAATATCATCAAAACTATTTTGAAAAAAATCCGACTCAGCCTTATTGTCAGTTGGTCATTAACCCAAAACTAAATAAATTTTTAGAAAGATATCAAGATAAATTAAAGTAATTTTAGAAATTTCTTCTATTTCCTACAATATTTAGATAAAACAATTTTTATTTAAAGTTAACCCTCTGAAATTTAAAAAGGCAAATTTTTAAGGATTTATTGATGCTATAGGTGATATTTGTTAGGATGTGTTTGTTTAATATTTATATTATGGCTAAATTATTCCATAAATATATTTTTTATCTAGAGATATTAATCACTATATTTGTATTTGTACTAAGTACTTTATTTAAGCTAATACCCTCGCTTAACTATAATTTCGATTTTACGTTTGATCAAGGGAGAGATATGATTGTTTTGAGAGATATCGTTGTTGGGCATCATCTAACACTAATTGGCCCGACTACAAGTATCAGTGGGGTTTTTTTAGGTCCATTTTGGTTTTATTTTAATATAATACCTTTTATTCTCGGTAGAGGAGATCCCGCGCTGTTGACTTATTGGCTTATATTTTGGTATCAATTGAGTGCAATAGCGATATTTTTCGTTTTTAAAAAATTTGATAGAGTTTTAGCTTTTATTACTACCATAGTCTTTTTATCTACACCTGCATTTTTTTACTCTAGTCGTTATTTTTGGAATGCAAACGGTGCTCCCTTGGGATTTGTTTTTTATTTTTTAGTTTTAATGATTTATCTTAAAAATAATTCTTATAAAAAGGGATTTATTTTAGGAATAATCAGTGGACTTCCTCTCCAACTTGAAGCTGCAATTGGAATTTTAGCGCTTCCCTTTTCGATAATAATTATTTTATTATTAAAAGGTAAACGGTTTAAAAATCTTTTAGCCTATTTTTTAGGATTTTCACTTACTCTATTGCCACAAATTATATTTGATATTAAAAATCATTTCTTAATGTCAAAAAATTTTATAAATGAATTTACTAACAGATCGCATAGCTTGGGATCTTCTCTGGGGATTGGAGATACTTTTAGAACTCATATTTATGATTTTTTCTCAATTTTAGTTCAGGCTTTACAGATAAAAGTACCTTTTTATTATTATCTTCTACTATTGATGGTAGTTGTATTATTTTTTCTTACGATGATTCATAAGTTTAACAAAAGGATAGAAACTAAGATTTTTATTAAAGAGCTACCCGATTACGATTATAAATTATTTATTGTATCTTTTTCTTTTATCCTTCTATCTTTTATTTTTATACTCTTTTATAGATTTGTGATCTATGATTGGTACTTAACAGGACTTTATGTACCTTTTGTTTTCATAATAAGTATATTTTTTACTTTAACTTTAAGGCTTAGAAATTTATTAATAAAATTAGCATCTATTTTAACTCTTGTTATACTATTATTTTCCGCCTATAGCTACCAGTTACGGTTTTTCCCTAAATCATCATCAAAGGATAGAAGTATATTGGCAAATGAGCTAGCAGATATTGATTGGGTGTATAAAAATGCAGATGGACAAGGTTTTAAAGCTTATAATTATGTCCCAGCTGTTTATGATTTTAATTACCAGTATTTATATTGGTGGTATGGGACTAAAAAATATGGTTACCAACCTTTTTCTGTCTCCTATTTAGATAATGTCCCTCAATATATTCCTGATAATAATCTCTTCTGGCATCATAAAAGGAGCTTGTCTTCTAAATATCCAATTTTTTTAATTATTGAACAAAATATTGGTAATCCTCAATTCCTTTATGCTTGGAGAGGTAATTTTACTAAATATTGTTCTGTGAAAAGCAAAAACTTTATATGGTCAACTAAAGTTGAGGAGCTTAAAGGGTGTTAGTTAACAAGCAGCATTACGATTTTGAACTGAAACTTGGAGATATATTTAGCAATAAAAAAAATGAGCTACTACACTATAAATAAAGCTTATGTTGTAAGCGTTCTAAATTATAAGTCTTGTATTGTGTATTTGGTGCTATTAAAATAAAAAGATAAGTGATTCAGGTCTGTCTCCAGAAGAGATAGGACTTTCTGCAGAATCTTCTATAAAGAGGATCAAATAAAATGACTATGATAAAGGATTATATTAGGTGGTCTAGATCTCTTGGATCTTTTAAGTAGCGCGTACGGGAGTTGAACCCGTGATTTTCGGAATGAGAATCCGACGTCCTAGGCCACTAGACGAACGCGCCTTTTTAGGTATTCAACAGCCTAAATTTTAACAGAAAAATCATTGATTGTCATTCAAACGTAAATTAAAATTATCTATCTCTTGTCACTTATTGTTTTTTTCCGTTATACTACAGCCATGGCAGTAGATTCATTACAACAAGAACGCTTAAAAAAATTAGAAGATTTAAAGAAAGAGGGGATCAATCCTTATCCTGCAAAAACTGGTATTAGACAACAAATTTCTCAGGCGAGAAATCAGATTAATGAGCGTGCAGCTGTGGCAGGCAGGATAAGATCTATAAGACCTCATGGGAAGATTACTTTTATGGATGTAGAAGATCTTTCAGGAAAGATACAACTCCTTTTTTCTCAAATTGATCTGACTAAAGAAAAATATCAGATACTAAGTGATTTAGATGTTGGAGATTTTATTTGGGGTGAGGGAGAAGTATTCAAAACTCAAGCTGGAGAAATAACCATCAAAATTTCTGATTTCCAATTATTAACCAAATCATTATTGCCAATGCCGACGGAATATTTTGGGTTAAAAGATATAGAGACTAGGCTACGAAAAAGGTATCTAGATTTAGCTGTTAATCCTGAAACGAAAGAAATGTTTTTTAAAAAAGCTAGGTTTTGGAACAGTATTCGAGAATTCCTATTAGAGAATGGGTTTGTTGAGGTAATGACACCAGCTTTAGAGGCTATCCCTGGAGGAGCAGAAGCTAGGCCTTTTATAACTCATCATCATGCTTTGAATAGAGATTTTTACCTTCGTATCTCTTTGGAACTTTACCAAAAAAGGCTTTTGGTAGGTGGCTTCGAGAAAATATTTGAAATAGGAAGGGTGTTTAGAAACGAGGGAATAGATGCTGACCATTTGCAAGATTATACGCAAATGGAGTTTTATTGGGCTTATGCAAGTTGCGATAATCTAATCTCATTTTCTCAAGAATTATTTCAGCAGATAATTCTAAAAACTATGGGTAGCTTAAAGACTAAATATCAAGGAGAAGAAATCGACTGGAGTGGAGATTGGCCTAGATTAGATTATGGAGAAGCTTTTTTTAAAGAAACAGGCATAGATTTAGATAAAGAAGTAAGTCTAAAAAAACTTTATGACTTTGCAGAAAAACACAAAATTTCAACAGAAGAGGAGATGGGAATAGGCCGACTGATAGATAGTATATATAAGAAGGTTGTAAGACCAAAAATAATTCAACCAACATTCTTAATTAATCACCCAGTCTCTGTTTCTCCCCTTGCTAAAAGGAAAGAAGACAATCCTCAAAGGACTGAGAGAATGCAGATAGTCGCTGGGGGATCGGAACTCTGTAATGCTTATTCGGAGCTAAATGATCCACTTGATCAACTCAAAAGATTTGAAGAACAGCAAAGTTTGAGAGAGAGAGGTGATGAAGAAGCACAGATGTTAGACTACGATTTTATTGAAGCTCTAAAATATGGTATGCCTCCAGCTGCAGGATTTGGTATGTCAGAGAGACTATTTTCGTTCTTGATGGATAAACCAATCAGAGAAGTTGTATTTTTTCCTGTAATGAAAGAAGAAAGATAGAGAAGTTTTTCAATTAACATATGGATCGAACTGAAGCGATAATAGTATTAAATGAGATGCTTGAAAACAAAAATTTGGTGCGGCATTGTTTGGCTGTAGAGGCTATCATGCGCAAATTGGCGATCGTAATGAAACAAATGCATCCAGAGTTGCCGGAAGTAGAGTTTGATGAAGATGAATGGGGATTGGTTGGGTTACTGCATGATGCAGATTATGAAGTGACAAATAAAGATCTTCAAACACATACTGATATAATTGTATCTAAACTATTAGAAAAGGGAGTCTCTAAAAGAATTATTAATGGAATTTTAGGTCATCATGAGCTCAAAAAACCAAACAGAGAAAATTTTTTAGAAAAAGGAATTTATGCGGTAGATGAACTATCTGGACTAATTACAGCGTGTGCTTTGGTAAGACCAGATAAAAAATTATCATCTTTATCTTTGGAGTCTGTAATGAAAAAATTTAGACAGAAGGATTTTGCAGCAGGAGCATTAAGGCATCAAATCTTAAAATGTGAAGATGAATTAGGAATTCCTTTGGAAGAATTCGTCAGTATCGCACTTGCAGCGATGCAGAGTATTTCAGAAGAGTTAGGACTATAAATAATAATTTATTATTTTATGCTGGACATTAACTATATAAAAGAAAATATCGATATCGTCAGAAAGGCCATCAATCAAAAGCACTCTCACGCGGATTTAGATCAGCTTTTGTCGATTGATGAGAAAAAAAGAGAGCTAGTGCGTAAAATCGATGAATTAAGAGAGCAAAGAAATATAGCAGCTAAGAATAAAAATATTGAACAAGGTAAAAAGATAAAAGAGACGCTAGCCATTTTAGAACCTCAGTTAAAAGAGATTGAAAAAAAATTTTTTGATTTAATGATTTTGATCCCAAATATTCCTTTGGATAATGTACCGGAGGGTGAAGATGAATCTGAAAATAAAGTAATCCGTAAATGGGGGGAGATAAAAGAATTTTCATTTACTCCTAAAAGCCATATCGATTTAGGTGAGAGTTTAGATTTGATTAATACCAGCAAAGCAGCGGAGGTCACAGGATCGAGATTTGCTTATCTTCTAAACCAAGCAGTAATTCTTGAGTTTGCTATTATTTCTTATACTTTTTCTGTATTACAAGATACTCAAATCTTAAAATCTATTGCTCAAAAAATTGATCCTAATATCAGCATAAATCCTTTCATACCTGTTCTGCCTCCAGTTATGATTAAACCAGATGTCTATATTAAAATGGGAAGATTAGATCAATTTCAAGCAGAAGATAGATATTATCTTCCCAAAGACGATCTATATCTAATAGGAAGTGCTGAACATACATTAGGTCCGCTGCATATGAATGAGGTTATCTCTGAAGATAGGCTTCCTTTGCGATATATTGGATTTTCTACTAGTTTTCGAAGGGAAGCTGGTTCATATGGAAAAGATATCCAAGGCATTCTTCGTATGCACCAATTTGATAAAATAGAGCTTGAGTCTTTTTGTCTTCCGGAAAACTCAAAAAAAGAACAAGACTTTATTGTCGCTATCCAAGAATATCTTGTACAATCTTTAAATCTTCCATATCACGTAGTTGAAATATGTACAGGAGATATGGGAGGACCTGATGCGCGACAGATCGATATTGAAACTTGGATTCCTTCTCAAAATAAATATCGAGAGACTCATACCTCAGATTTAATGACAGATTATCAAGCAAGAAGATTAAATACTAAAGTTAAAAGGAAAGATGGTAAGGTAGAGTTTGTTCATACAAATGATGCTACTGCGTTCGCACTGGGCAGAATATTAATTGCTATTTTTGAGAATTATCAACAGGAAGATGGTTGTATTTTTATACCTGATGTGCTGAAACCATTTGTTAACTTTACTAAAATTTCTCCTAAATAATTCTTTAGTAATTTCTTTGCGATTTATTAGAAGGGATCTTTCCTAAGAAGACAAGAATTGCTATATATAGGGCTACAAATATAAGACCTGCAAGAGGAATATATTCGAGGATGTCAGGCCAAAAAAATATAAAAAGCTGGCCTTTTTGACCCGGATTTATTATCCATCCATTTTCCCAGCCATTAATTTTAACGTGTGTTCCAATATTTGCTACCCATCCTTGATCATAGGCTTGATTTAATACTAATACTCCTTTAGAAGTTGAAATGTTATTAAATCTGACGGTAAACAGATGAGGAAGAATCTGAGTATAGGTTAGCTGAAGATGATTAAGTGAATGTTTAGAAGTATTTTTTATATTAGTTAGGAAGTTGAATGGGAAAGGAATAACTTGTATATCTTTAATACGGTTTATAGTTTCAATATCACCTGCAGAATAGTTATCAAAGTGAATATCATAACCTATTCCACCATCATTCATAGGCGGGATTAAGATAAAGTTTTGTTTAAACTGGTTATTTTTGGGAACAGATGTATATATGTCACATCTTTGACTAAAGTTATTAGCAACGCATAACCTTAAAGGTAGCCCTGTCATATTTTGGCTAGTGATTGAAAGTAAATATCCGACGTTGTGAAGTAGGTTTGGAAGAGAAAAATAATCGCAGGTAGAACCTGATATTGAGTCAAATTGAATGTATTCGTTGTTGATTAAAGACTGTGATGATTTTAGCGGAGATTGAAAACTACATCGACTATCAATAGTTCTATTGGAGAGCAGACTCTTGTTTAAATTGGCTATATCTAAAGCTGGAACTATTAGGGGATGATTTAGATCTAATTCATTGTGGATTTCTTTTTTATATATATCAGTGGGAGTAAGTGTAAAAATTTTTATTGGCTGAATAGTGGATACTTTAATTCCCTGATAAAAAGCTGTATCTGATGTTAATGATCCTTGATTATCTAGATAAAAAGTAAGTTGCAGGAGATTCGTATCATTGGGATTTAATAAATAAAAATAATTGACGTGTTTTCCGTTGTTAATATATTTTTCATCTAAAAGACATCTTTTAAGAAGAATATTATATAAACAGAAATGGCCGCCTTCCTTGGCATTGGTTTTGACGGTAAAAGAAACATGTAGGATAGTTTTGAATTCGTTGACATCATTACTGCTTATAATTTCATTAAGAGGAACTTTTATACACCCGTTAGCATTTTGAGAGATGATCTTTACAGTTTGATCAGAAAGTATTTTAGCTCCCACGAATTGATCCGGATAATAACTCCCGCATATCCCAGTAAAAAAATTTCTAAAGGGCGTACCTAATGTAAGGTTTTTCGAAGTATTATACAAAGCAATATTGTTATATGAATTATTACTTAAAAATATTACTCCTTGGTCAGAGAACACATCAGAAATATTTTTTAACATAATTGTTTGATAAGGATTTACATTTAAAAGCCAATTCCCATCTGAGGGTGGGTTAATGGGTATTGAGTATCTTAAAGTCATATTTTGCTGTTTCTGTGCAGATTGTGGAAGTTCTAGATTCAAATTTAAGTCTAAATTTTTATTACTTTCTTTAACAAAGACTTTAGATGGGGTTGCTGCTTCATTCAAAAAATAATTGTCCAAAGGGATTTGAAAATTAGTTGCCATATTTGAATCAAACCATATATTTTGATTCTTCATCCAAACTTTATTAGTATCAATGACATTCATATTATTAGACAGACTCATAAATGGATAATCAATACCTTGCTTTATGTTTTGACTTTGAATATATGTTCCTGAGTCGAGATATAGATTATCTATGTCTACAGGGTTTGAATTATTATTTGTAAAGACAAAAGAAGGAGGCGTAAAGATTTGATTTTTTGGCTGTAGATTATTAGTAAATTGATAAACGAAAATATTATCAAACTTTTTAACAAGAAGTATTTTTTTTGATTGTGAAAGTAGTGATTCAATATTATTAATAGAGATTTTTGTACTATCTGAAGGAGTATTATCAGGAGAAAAAATATTTTGATCTAACACTAAATAATTAATTCCATATTTTTGTAAAACTTTTTCTAGAAGAGAGATATTTTGAGAATAGATTGCATATGAAAATTGGCGGAAATAATCTTCGTTACTGGGATTCCATCGATCATAATCTCTATCCATTATAGATTGTTTGATTCCAAATGAAACAAATTGTGCTCCCTGAAATCCCCAGCGATAATAAACCCACCCCCAAAATGAAGGTATGGGTAAGAATGCTACGCGGCCTGATCCTGGCTGGTTATCTAAGTAATTAAAGAGTTTAAAATAAGCTGTAGGAATTTTGACTTGCATATACTGCGAGATTAATTCTCCTTGGAAAAAAGGCCAGCAATAAATTACCAGCCCCAAAGATACTAGTATCAGCTGGACTTTAAGAAAGTAGAAAATTATCCTTTGATGTTTACCAATAATTTTTTTAAACATTGTATAGAGTAAATACTGACCTGAGGCAAAATAACAGCTGAAACAGAAAAATAAAATAATAGCAAATTTGTCATAAGGGAATCGAAGAGCTTCTTTTAAAATTGTTGAATGTTCTCGGAGAAAGTCAAAAATGATATTAAATGGAGGACTGGCATTAATAATAAATAATAGTGAGATAATAAGAGGAGGAAGGAGAACCTTTAAATTTGTTTTCTTAATAAAAAAAATTGTAGATATTCCAAATATAGAGATAGAAGAGGCAAGATATCCTAAGATAAGGATCTGAGGATTTGATAGATGTTTTTTCCAATCACTAAATAGATATTCAAAATTTTCTTTTTGATTATATATTGTCCAATTAAAAAGGAAATTTTTAAAGATAAGTGTATCTGCTATATTACCAAAAGTTTTATTTTGATCAAAAGCTTCCTCTGAAAAGATTTGGTTTGTTTTTGCTAGCGGTATTTTAGATGCATTTCCAGAAAATAAGAAATATAGATTAGGGGCCAGCCAAAATGAATTTATAAAAAGAGTCACGAAAATAAGTATAAGAATTTGTTTGAACTTAGATTTAAGAAAAAAAACTAATAATGAAAGAAAAACTAAAAAGTATGCAAACCATAAAGTTGAAGCATAAGCCATAGGGGCTGCCAATAGATTAATAACGGAAAACAGAATAAGAGATGATCTTGATGGTTTTTTTAGGTAAACAAGGCTTAAAAGAAATAACCAAGGCAAAAAAGCGAAACAGACTGTGAACATCTCGAAAGGTAGATAGAATTGTTGAAGTGTGCCCAAGTTAAAGAGATAAAAAAGTGCCCCTAAGAATGAAAATGTGCTGCGAATTTTTTTAGGAATGTAGTGAAGGAATGAGATTTGTAGA